>DATLHR010000098.1:0-16711 GCA_035539815.1 Kofleriaceae bacterium | reverse complement strand
CCGATCTCCTTCTCCGCCTTCGCGATGTCCTTCTTGACGCGCGCGGCCTCCGCGGCGGGATCGATCTGATCGCCGAGCGGCATCACGATCTCGACGTCGGAGCTGATGACCTCCTTACCGGCGAGGCCGGCGTCGGGGAGTCCATTCAGGTCGAGCTTCACGCGCGCCGTCCGCTCGATCGCATCGCGATAGGTCTTCAGCATCTCGCCGCGCTCGCCGCTCGCGCGCACGCCGACGAGCACCGTCGACGCGGGTGCGATGCCGTACGTCGCCTTGAGCATGCGGCAGCCCACCGCGACCTGCTGCACGAGCGCCATCTCGGCCTCCGCGGCCATGTCGACGAACGCCGCGTCGAGCCGCGGGAACACCGTGATCATCAGCGAGCCCGGCAGCTGCGGCGGCTTCGGCAGCTTCTGCCAGATCTCCTCGGTGACGTACGGCGCGAACGGATGCAGGAGGCGCATCGTGGTCTCGAGCGCGGTCGCGAGCACGCCCTGCACCACGTGGCGACGCGCGGCGCGCGCGGGATCCTGCACGAGCTCCTCGCTCTGATGCAGGTGAGGCTTCGCGAGCTCGATGTACCAGTCACACAGCTCGCCCCACACGAATTGATAGATCGCGTTGGCCGCGTCGCTGAACCGGAACGCCTCGAGTGCAGTGTCGACCTCGGCGGCGACCGCCTGCATGCGCGACAGGATCCAGCGCTCGGGCATCCCGAGCGCTGCGCGCCCCGCCGGCGTCGACAGCTGCGCCTCGAACCGCTCCGGGTCGTAGCCGTCGAGGTTCATCAGCGCGAACCGCGACGCGTTCCACAGCTTGTTGATGAAGTTGCGATAGCCCTCGACGCGATCGGTCGACAGCTTGATGTAGCGGCCACTCGTGTTGAGCGCGGCGAGCGAGAACCGCAGCGCATCGGCGCCCATCGCCGGGATGCCCTTCGGCGTGTGCTTCTTGATCGCCTTCTTCACCCCGTCGGGATCGGGCGGCTTCTCGGTGTCGACGCGCTCGAGCAGCGTCTCGAGCGTCGCGCCGTGCACGATGTCGAGCGGGTCGATCACGTTGCCCTTCGTCTTCGACATCTTGTCGCCGTTCTCGTCGGTGACGACAGATGTCAGGTACACGGTGCGGAACGGCACCTTCCCCATGAAGTGGAGGCCCATCATCATCATGCGGGCGACCCAGAAGAAGATGATGTCGGGGGCGGTGACGAGGACGTTGTTCGGATAGAACGTCGACAGCGCGCGGGTCTTCTCGGGCCAGCCGAGGGTCGAGAACGGCCACAGCGCCGACGAGAACCACGTGTCGAGCACGTCCTCGTCCTGCCGGAGCTCCGTCCCCTTGCACTTCGGACACGCGGAGGGCGTCTCGCGCGCGACGATGGTCTCGCCGCACGCGCAGTACCACGCGGGGATGCGATGGCCCCACCACAGCTGGCGCGAGATGCACCAGTCGCGGATGTTGGTCATCCAGTGCATGTACGTCTTCGTCCACAGCTCGGGGACGAACTTGGTCTTGCCCTGCTCCACCGCGGCGGCGGCCTTCTCGGCCAGCGGCGCCGCCTTCACCCACCACTGATCCATCAGCATGGGCTCGATCACCGCGCCCGAGCGCTGGCTGCGGCCACGCGGCACCTTGTACGGCTTCACCTCGCCGAGGTGCCCCCCAGCCTCGAGATCCGCGACCACCGCCTTGCGCGCTTCCTCGACGGTCATGCCGACGTACTTCGCCGGCGCGGGCGCGCACATGCGGCCCTTGCTGTCGATCACCTGGAGGATCGGCAGGTCGAACATCACGCCGACCTCGTAGTCACTCGGGTCGTGCGCGGGCGTGACCTTCACGGCGCCCGAGCCGAACTCGGGATCCGGCCACGGCTTGCCATCGCGCACGATGTCGACCGCGACGATCGGAATCGTGCGACCGGTCAGGGGCAGCGTGATCTGCTTGCCGATGTGCGCCGTGTAGCGCGCATCGTTCTTGTGCACGACGACGGCGGTATCGCCGAGCATCGTCTCGGGCCGCGTCGTCGCGACGATGATCTCGCCCGAGCCATCCGCGAACGGATACTTGAGCTCCCACAGCGAGCCGTTCTCCTCGGCGGTGTCGACCTCGAGGTCGCTCACCACGGTCTCGCTCGTGGGATCCCAGTTGATCATCCGCTTCGCGCGGAAGATCAGGCCCTCTTCGTACAGCCGCACGAAAGCCTCGAGCACGGCCTTGTTGGAGCGCTCGTCCATCGTGAACCGCTCGCGCGGCCAGTCGAGCGAGAAGCCCATCAGCTTCTCCTGCTCGGAGATGCGACTACCGCTGCGCTCCTTCCACGCCCATGCGCGCCGCATGAACTCGTCGCGGCCGAGCTCGAACCGAGTCTTGTTCTCGCGGCGCTTGAGATCCTTCTCGATCAGCACGTGCACCGCGATCGACGCGTGATCGATGCCGGGCATCCACATCGCGTTGAACCCCTGCATCCGCTTCCAGCGGATCAGGATGTCCTGCATCGTCGAGCCGAGCGCGTGGCCGATGTGCAGTGACCCGGTCACGTTCGGCGGCGGCAGCGTGATCGCGTACGGGACCGTCGGGCTCGCGTCGTCCGCGTGGAAGAAGCCGTTCTCGAGCCAGAACCGGAGCCAGCGGGGCTCGACCTCGGAGGGGTCGTACTGCTTGGGAAGCGCCGACGACGTAGTCACGGCGCGACGCTAGCACACCGCACGACGCATCGCGGCGGCGCGACCGCCCTCAGCCACGGGAGAACGGCGCGCCGCGCCTCGCGGCTCGAAGTTACTTCTTGCCCTTGGCCTTGTCGGCCTTCGCGTCGGCCTTGTCCGACTTCGCTTCGGCCTTCTCGGCCTTCACTTCCGCCTTCTCGGCCTTCGCCGTGGCCTTGTCTGCCTTGGCCTCGGCCTTGTCGGCCTTCGCCGCGGCCTTGTCTGCCTTGGCCTCGGCCTTGTCGGCCTTCACCTCGAGCTTGTCGGCCTTGGCCTTATCGGCGGGGTTGCCGGTCTTGTCGGCCTTCGCCGCGGCCTTATCGGCCTTCGCGTCGGCCTTCTCCGCCTTCATCTCCGCCTTCTGCGCCTTGGCTTCGGCCTTGTCGGCCTTCATCTCGGCTTTCGCGGCGGCCTTCTCCGCCTTGGCCTCGGCGTTCTCGGCCTTCTTCTCCGCCTTCTCGGCTTCCTTGGCGTCCTTGCGCGCCTCGTTGCGCTCGTGCACCTCGGCCTTGCGCTCCTGCCCGTGGTTCTTGAACGCCGGATCCGCGGGCGGTGGACCCGGAGGAGGGCCCGCGGGCGGCGGCGGCGGCGTGGTCACGACGGCCGGCGGCGGCGATGACGGCGGCGGCGGCGGCGGCGTGGTGGTCGTGCTGTACGCGCCTCCGCCGCTCGGAGGAGGAGGCGGCGGCGATCCGGAGGACGTCCGCGTGCTGCCTTTGACGAGACAGCCGGACAACATCAGCGCGGCGAGACCAGCGAGAAGGGAGTTGCTTCGCATGAGGTCGATCCTAGAGCACGCCGACGAGCGGCACTAGATGACCGGACGTTGCACACCGATCGCGCGTCGAGCGCGGGGCGGATTGCCCCGAGCGTCTTGCGTTTGACCGCCTGCCGGTGTCCTACGAGCTGCCGCGACGCGCGGTCAGATCCTGGATGTTCTCGCGGATGATCTGCTCCGCGAGATCCGGCACGACCTCCCAGACGACCTTCTCGACGACTTCCGCCGAGAGCTTGAGCAGCGCGAGCAACTCCGGGCTCCCCGGCTCGAGGCCGGTCGCCTCCGCCAGTCGAGCGGCCATCTTCGCGAGGGTGCGCTCGACGAGCGCGGAACGCTTGGTGAGGGTGCCGCTAACCATGGGTGGACGATTGGCTCCGAGCGAAGGATTGAAGGCGGGCGCGGGCGCCGGCGCGGCAGCCACGGCCGGAGAAGCAGAAGCAGCAGCGGCGGGTGCAGCCGGGGCGCGCATCGCAGGCGCCGCGGGCGCGCGACCCGCCTCGGGCGAGATCGGCGGCACGGCCATGACCGTGGTCTTGCTGACCGCCGGCGTCCCGGGCGTCGCGGGCGTCGCGGCCGGCGCGTTGCCGGCCGGCATCTTGATCGTCGGCATACCCATGATCGTCGCGGAGCGCGGCGGCTGAGCGCCGGGCTGCGCCGCGGGCGCCTTCGCAGCGGCCGCGGCCGCCGCGGCTGCGACGGGCGCCGCGGACGGCGACGGCGCGACCGAGGCTCCCTGACCGGGCTTGGCCACACCGCTCGCGGCCTTGCCGACGATCTCGGTGACCTTCTCGAGCATCGTCTGCGTGTCCCACGGCTTGGGGAGGTTCGCGTCGGCGCCGACCTGCACGCCCTTGGCGTTGTCGTACGGAGCGCCGTTGCCGACGAGGATGACGACCGGGACGTCCGCGGTCTTCGCATCCGACTTGATCGCGAGGCACACGTCGTAGCCGTTCTTGCCCTGCATCACGGAGTCCGCGAGCACGACCGCCGGCTTCTGGCTCTTGGCCTTCTCGACGGCCTCTTCGTAGCTGCGCGCACCGACGTAGGTGAACTCGGTGCCACGGAACGTGATGTCCGCGACCTGCTGCATCGTCACGCTGTCATCGACGCACAAGACAATCTTGCTCACGAAGATCCTCCACGAGTTGCATCACCCAGCACCGACCCCACACACAGACGGAAGCTGGATCGTTGGTAACACGCAGATCGCGGGAGCGTCAAACCAACTGCCGAGAATCCGTGGGGCTTTTCCGTGCTAGCTTGCGCCGCCCATGCCGACGCACCACACCCTCGTTCACCTCGCGGCGGCCGATGCCGTCGCCGCGCGCGCCGGGGTGGCCGCAACCGAGCTCAAGGTCGAGGCTCCGCCCCGCCCCGAGCTCGGTGATCTCGCCGTCGGGTGCTTCGCGATCGCCAAGGCCCGCAAGCAGAACCCGGCGCAGGTCGCGCAGGAGCTCGCGGCCTCGATCGCCCCCGGAGGCATGATCGCGAGCGCGAGCGCCGCCGGCCCCTTCGTCAACTTCAAGCTCGATCGCGCGGCGACGTTCCGCTGGGTCATCGACGCGGCGCTGCGGGGCACGCTGATCCCGCGCGAGGTCGGCGCGGGCAAGACGATCTGCATCGACTACTCGAGCCCGAACATCTCGAAGCACCTCGCGTATCACCACATCCGCGGCACGACGATCGGCCACGCGCTCGCGCAGATCTCCCGCGCGCTCGGCTATCGCGTCGTCGGCATCAACTTCCTCGGCGACTGGGGCGCGACGCACGGCATGGTGATCGCCGCGTACGAGAAGTGGGGCGCGGACGAGCCGCTCGACGTCACCAAGCTCAACGATCTCTACGTGCGGTTCCGCGAGGCCGCGAAGGACAATCCGTACGTCGAGCAGGAGGGCCGCAACGCGTTCAAGCGGCTCGAGGACGGTGACCCGAAGACGCGCGAGCTGTGGCAGCGGTTTCGCGACATCTCGTGGGCGGAGTTCGAGGACATCTATCGCCTGCTCGGCATCGAGTTCGACGAGGTGCGCGGCGAGAGCGCGTACGAAGCCGACATGCCGCGCGTGTTCGACGAGCTGCGCCCGCTGCTCACCGAGAGCGAGGGCGCGCAGGTCGTCAGCCTCGAGGGAGAGAAGACGCCGATCCTCCTGAAGACCAAGGACGGCACGACGCTGTACGCGACCCGTGACGTGGCGGCGGCCGAGTATCGGTGGGCGAACTACCAGTTCACGCGCTCGCTCTACGTCGTCGATCGCGGCCAGGCGCTCCACTTCCGGCAGCTGTTCAAGCTGCTGAAGAAAGCCGGGCACGCCTGGGCCGATCGCTGCGAGCACGTGCCGTATGGCCTGATCCGCGTGGCGGGCAAGCGCTCGGCGACGCGGCTCGGCGGCGTCGTGCTCATGCGCGACGTGTTCCGGATCGCCGAGGAAGAGGTGCGCCAGGTGATCGCGGAGGTCAACCCGAGCTTGCCCGCCGAGGTCGTCTCCGACGTCGCGATCAAGGTCGGCATCGGCGCGGTCGTGTTCGCGAACCTCGCCACGCATCGTGACAAGGACATCGACTTCGATCTCGACAAGGCGATCGCGCTCGAAGGCGACTCCGGCCCGTACGTTCAGTACAGCCACGCGCGCTGCGCGTCGATCGCACGCAAGGCCGGCGAGACCGTGAGCTCGGTCGACGGCGTTGACTTCGGTAAGCTCGCGCACGACGCCGAGTGGGCGGTCGCGAAGAAGCTGCTGGAGCTCCCCGAGCTCGTCGTGCGCGCGGGCGAGCACAGCGAGCCACACCTCGTGTGCCACTACCTCCTCTCGCTGGCGGGGGAATTCTCGCGCTGGTACACGCTCGGCAACGGGGATCCGTCGCTGCGCGTCCTCGTCGACGACGCTGCGACGCGTCGCGCGCGTCTCGCGCTGGTCGCCGCGGTACAGGCCACGCTCGCATCGGGACTCGCCCTGATCGGCATCGCGGCGCCCGATCAGATGTAGGCCGTCGGCGGTTCGCCCTGCGAAGGTCGCCCTCACGAGCGAAGAAGGACGCGCCACCACGCACGTGCGGTGGTACCAGTACGTACGTACGATGAGCGAGTCCAACCCCGTCGAGCACCGGATGTTCGAGCTGCTCGCCGTGACGGGCGCCCTGGCGGCGGCTCGCACGCGCGACGACGCCGCGCGCCTGACGATCGATCGCGGCACGCGCGCGGTCGGGGCGGTGAAGGGCGCGCTGTGGGTCCCCGATGCGAGCGGCAGGGAGCTGCGGCTGCTCGCATCGTCGGATCCCGATCCGGCCTCGGGCATCCCGCAGCGCATGTCGCTCGCGTGCGAGACACCGCTCGCCTCCGCGCTGCGCACCGGCGAGCCCGTGTTCCTCGGCTCGCCCGCCGAGTGCCACGCGCGGTTCCCGGCCTGGTGCGCGAAGCTCGCCGACGAGCGCCTCGACGCGCACGCCGCCTGGGCCGTGCTGCCGGTCGCCGGTGACCATGGCGTGCTCGCGGTCGCGTGCTTCGCGTACGACCACGAGCGCCGATTCGAGGGGCCCGACCGTGCGTTCAAATCGGTGCTCGTCCGCCAGTGCGCCCTCGCGCTCGAGCGCATCCAGCTGCAGGAGGAGGAGCGCGCGCGTCGCCTCGAGAGCGAGTTGCTGTTCGAAGTGACGGCGCGCGCCAACGAGCTCGACGACGTCGAGGCCGTCTACCACCTCGCGCTCGACGCGGTGAAGCGCGGCGCGAGCTCGGAGCGTGCGGCGATCCTCCTCTACGACGCCGATGACAAGATGCACTTCAAGGCGTGGCACGGGCTGTCCGAGACGTACCGCGCGGTCGTCGACGGTCACTCGCCGTGGACGCGCGATGCGATCAACCCGACGCCGATCGCCGTGAACGACACCGAGGCCGATCCGGCGTGGGAAGCGTACCGGCCGGCGTTCCGCGCCGAGGGCATCCGCGCGCTCGCGTTCGTGCCGCTGGTGTGGCAGCGCAAGCTGATCGGCAAGTTCATGCTGTACCGCGACGACGCGCGCCCGTTCTCCGCGCGCGAGTTGCAGCTGGCCTCGGCGGTCGGCATGCAGGTCGCCGCCGCGCTCGAGCGCAAGCAGCACGAGCTGGAGCTGGCGCGCGCGTACGAGGTCGAGCGCCGGGCACATCTCGAAGCCGAGCAGGCGACGCGCGCGCGCGAGGAGATCCTGTCGGTCGTCTCGCATGACCTGCGCAACCCGCTCGCGACGGTGCTGATGTCGGCGACGGCGCTACTCACCGTCGAACCGTCGGAGCGCGCTCACCGCGTGCGGACACTCGGCGATCGCATCCATCGCCAGGCGGCGCTGATGGCGCGCCTGATCGAGGACCTCGTGGACTTCGCCGGCATCCAGGCGGGCCGGCTCGCGCTCGCGCCGTCGGCGCACGCGCCTCACGAGATCATCACGACCGCGCGCGACATGTTCTCGTCCGTGGTCGACGAGCGCGGCCTGCAGCTCGCCGTGCGCGCGCATCCCGACCTGCCGAAGATCCGGTGCGACTCGGATCGTGTGGTGCAGGTGCTCTCGAACCTGCTGGCCAACTCGATCAAGGTGACCCCGCGCGGCGGTGTCGTCGAGATCGGCGCGGAGGAGACGCAGGGCGAGGTCATCTTCTTCGTCAAGGACACCGGGCCGGGCATCGATCGCACCGAGCTGCCGAAGATGTTCGAGCGCTACTGGCGCAGCCCGAACGCCGTGTACAAGGGTGCGGGCCTGGGCCTCTCGATCGCGCGCGGCATCGTCGATGCGCACGGTGGCCGGATCTGGGCCGAGAGCGAGGTCGGGGTCGGAAGCTCGTTCTACTTCTCGCTCGCGTCCCGCGATAACTGACAGCTCACACGCGGCCGAGCGAGCGCGGCGGGCGGCCGTGCTTGCCGCCGACGATGACGAGCACGAGGATCGTGAGCACGTGAGGGATGATCTGCGCGAGCTCGTGCGGAATGCCGGCGCCCGCGAGCTGGAGCTGGAAGTTGATCGCGTCGGCGAGCGCGAGGCCGCAGCAGTACAGCGCGGCCAGCGCCGGACGCCAGCCGGCCAGGATCACCATCGCGAGCGCGGCGTAGCCACGGCCGCTCGACATGTCGGCGACGAAGCCGCCGATCGATAGCGAGAGCTGCGCGCCGCCGGCGCCCGCGAGCGCACCACCGACGAGCGCCGCGTAGAGGCGCGGGCGCAGCGGAGGCACACCGGCCGCGACGAGTGCGTCGGGGCGATCACCCGCCGCGCGCAGCCGCAGCCCCCAGCGCGTGTGCCTGATCGCGAAGGGCAACGCGAGCGCAGCGAGGACCGCGAGCCACAGGACCGGGTTGGCCGCGAGCGGGCCCGCGAACGTCGGCACGGCCGGAGAGTTCGCACCCTCGTGATAGATGAGCTGCAAGAGGAACCGCGTGCCGCCGAGTGCGAGGAGGTTGAGCCCGATGCCGACGATGACCTGGTTCGCCTGGAGGACGAGCGCGCACCAGATCTGCACCGCCGCCACCGCCATGCCCGCGCCGACGCCACCGAGGACGCCGAGGTACGCCGACCCGGTGGCGTGCGCGACCGCGGCCGCGGCGAACGCCCCGAACAACAGCTTCGCCTCGAGCGCGAGATCGATGACGCCCGACGATTCGGTCACGGCGCCGCACATCGCGGCGAGCGCGGTCGGCACCGCAAAACGGATCGCCTGTACGAGGACGGTGAGCGAGAAGATCGCTTCGATCATGCGGCCCTCGCTTGCAGGGCCTCGCGACGCGCGAGCCACGGGCCAGCGCCAGCCGCCGCGAGCACGACCACGCCCTGCAGCATCTCGGTGAGCTCCTTGGGGACCTCGTCGGCGACGGCGAGCCCGCCCACCGACAAGAAGCCGAGCACGAGCGTCGCGAGCGCGACGCCGATGGGATGCGTGCGTCCGAGCAGCGCGGCGCTGATCCCGAGCAGGCCGGTCCCGCGGCCGAGGCCCTCCTCGAACGCGTGCTTGTGGCCGAGGACGAAGTTGGTCGCGGCGAGCCCGGCGAGCGCCCCCGAGCCGGCCATCGCGAGCAGCTGCACGCGCCCGATCGAGATGCCGGCGCAGCGCGCGGCCGCGGGGTCGGCGCCCACGGCGAGCCATGCACGCCCCCACGTCGTGCGCGACCGCAGCCACCACATGCCGGCGACGACGAGCACCGCGAGCACGAGCACCGCGTTGACCGAGCTACCGCCGAAGCCGAGCTGCGGCAGCTGCGCACCGGGGGCGATGTCGGGCCCGCGCGTGCTGCCCCCGCGGAACAGCGCCACGTTGCCGATGTAGAGCGCGAGGCCGGTGATGCTCGCGTTCAGCATGATCGAGGTGATCACCTCGTGCGCGTCGCGATAGATGCGCACGCCGCCGATCACCAGGCCGACGAGCGCGCCTGCGCCCGCGGCGGCGAGCAGGCACACCGGGATCGCGATGACCGCCGGCGTCGTCGCGGGCAGCGCTGCGCCGACCACGCCCGACGCGAGCACACCCGCGACGAGCTGGCCTTCGACGCCGATGTTGAACAGCCCGACGTCGAGCGCGAGCGCGACCGCGAGGCCAGTCAGTGCGAGGCCCGTGGCCTTGTACAGCACCTGCCCCAGCAGGTACTCGTCGCCGAACGTGCGCAGCACCATCTGCGACCACACGTGACCCGGCGCCTTGCCGGCGACCAGCATCAGCACGCTGCCAAAGGCGAGCGAGACGAGCAGCGCGATCACGACCGCGATCAGCTCGCGCTTGAGGTGTGGGCTCGGACGCAGCTCGGCCCAGCTCATGCCGCCCCCGTCATCAGCGCGCCGAGCGCGGCGCGCGCACCGGCGCCGGCGACGTGCTCGCCGACGATCGCGCCGCGCAGCACGACGACGATGCGGTGGCAGAGCGCGAGCAGCTCGTCGAGGTCGGCGGAGATCACGAGCACGCCGGCACCCGCGAACGCCGCGGCGCGCAGCCGCTCGTGGATGCGCACGACGGCGCCGAGATCGACGCCGCGCGTCGGCTGGCACGCGACGACGGCGACCAGCCCCGGGCGCGACAGCTCGCGGCCGATCACCACCTTCTGCTGGTTGCCTCCGGACAGCGACCGCGCGATCGCCGCGGGATCCGGTGGGCGAATGTCGAGCACCTCGATCTGCGTGCGCGCGTGTGCGAGGACGCGCCTGCGATCGACGCGGAACCGGCCGGTGACGTCGGCGCGGCCGAGCGCGAGGTTGTCGGCGATCGACGCCTCGAGCAGGAGGCCGCCGTGCTGGCGATCTTCGGGGACGTGCGCGAGACCGGCCGCGAACCGCCGCGCCGGCGAGGCGCGCGTGACATCGCGGCCGCCGAGCATGACCGTGCCGCGCGCGACGCGCTCGAGCCCGGCGACCGCGAGGGCGAGCTCGCGCTGGCCGTTGCCGTCGACGCCCGCCACCCCGACGAGCTCGCCGGCGCGCACGTCGAGGGTCGCGTCGCGGAGCCCGCCGAGGCTCACCCCGCGCAGCCCCAGCGCGACGGGCGCGCCCTCCGCGGGCGGCGAGACCGTCATCGTCGGTGGCAGGTCCGATCCGACCATCGCGCGCGCGATCGCGGACGTGTCGAGCGGGCCATCCGCCGTCGAGAACGTGGCGACGGTCACGCCCGCGCGCAGCACGGTGACGTCGTCGGCGACGGCGCGCACCTCGTCGAGCTTGTGCGTGACGATCACGACCGAGGTGCCGTCCGCCGCGAGCGCGCGCAGCCGCGCGAGCAGGCCCTCGACCTCGACCGGCGCGAGCACGGCGGTCGGCTCGTCGAGGATGAGCAGCCTGGCGCCGAGCCGCAGCGCCGCGACCAGCTCCGCGCGCTGCGCCGCACCGAGCGACAGCGTGCTCACCCGGGCGTACGGGTCGATGGGGAGACCGACCTTGGCGCCGGTCGCGGCGAGCTGCTCGGCCACGGGCGCGAGGTCGAGCACGGGCCCACCCTCGACGCCGAGCGCCGCATTCTCGACGACGCTCAGCGCCGGCGCCGACGCACCATGCTGCTGCACGATGCCGATGCCCGCCGCGCGCGCCCGGGCGCGGTCCCAGCTCGCGAGCGGGACCGTGTGGCCGAACGCGGACAGCGTGCCGCGATCCGCGCGCACCACCCCCGCGAGGATCTTCACCAGCGTGCTCTTCCCTGCCCCGTTCTCGCCGACGAGCGCGTGCACCGTCCCCGGGCGCACCGCGAGCGTGGCGCCGCGCAGCACGACGCACGCGCCATAGGCCTTGTCGAGCACGGTGTCGATGACGGCGGTCATCGCTCGGGGACCCGGATCTTGCCGGCGATGATCTCGTCCGCGATCGCGTGCGCACGCTGCACCACCTCCGGCGGCAGCAGCGATCGGTTGCGCTCGTCGGACACGAAGCCGACGCCGCTCTCCGCGAGCCCGAGCTCGTGCAGCCCGCCGGCGAACTTCGCCTCGCTCACCTGGCGCACGATGTCGACCACCGCGACGTCGACGCGCTTGACCATGCTCGTCATCACGCAGCACGGCGCCGCCTCGTATTGATCGCTGTCGACCCCGATCGCACGCGCGCCGTGACGACGCGCCGCCGCGAACACGCCGTCGCCGGTCTTGCCCGCCGCATGGAAGATCACGTCGGCGCCCTTGCCGAGCTGCGCGCTCGCGAGCTCCTCGCCGAGCGATGGATCCGCGAACGCCTTGGGCTCGGTGCCCGCGTACGCGCCGAGCACGCGGCACTCGGGGCACACGTGGCGCACCCCCGCCTCGTAGCCCGCCTCGAACTTGCGGATCAGCGGGATCTTCATGCCGCCGACGAACCCGACCACCTTGGTGCGCGTCGTCATGCCGGCGATCGCGCCGACGACGAAGCTGCCCTCGTGCTCGCGGAACCGCAGCCCGGCGAGGTTGGGCAGCGGCCCCACGCCCTCGGACGGGGAGTAGTCGATACCCGCGAACTTCACGGTCGGGAACTGCTTCGCGAGCCGCTCGAGATCCGGTCCGAAGATGAACCCGACGCCGATCACGAGGTCGACGCCGCGCGCCGCCAGCGTGCGGAGGGCGCTCTCGCGATCCGCGCCTTCGGTCGGCTCGATGTACTGCACGTCGACGCCGAGCTCGACGCGCGCTCGCTCGAGCCCACGCCACGCTGCCTCGTTGAACGACTTGTCGTTCTTGCCGCCGACGTCGAACACGAGGCCGACGCGCACCCCGGTGCCCGTGCGCTTCGCGGGCGGCGGAACCAGTACCCACCCGGCGGCCACCAGCAGCGCGTTGAGCGCGACCAGGACGCCGATCAGCGTCCGCGTGCTCAAAGAATCGGGTTATTGCTGCAGGTCGTGATCTCCATGATCAGGTAGAGCAGCACGCGCTCCTGCGGATAGAGGCCGACGTGCTCGCCGTTCGCGGTCTGGAACGCGGTGTACAGCACCTTGCCGCAGCCGGTCGGCTCGTAGGTCACGGCGATCGGACGGTTCGTCGCGCCCGACGTACCGGGCTTGCTGCCGGTCACCCACGCCTTGGGCGTGTCGTAGACCGGCATGCCCATGTCGTCGACGCCGATCTGCACCGGCGTGAGCTTCTTGATCCAGTTCCACAGGTCGGTGACCTCGAACGCGTTCGCGTTGTACATCCCGACCGTGCCGCCGTTCTCCGTCGGCCCCGACTGCAGGCCCAGCCACTGGTTGAGCTCGGTGTCGACCGCCTTGCCGTCGGATGCCTCGTAGAGCCCGCCGTCGGCGTCGCCCATCGTGGTCAGCGAACCGGTGAACGCCGCCGGATCGTACGTGCCAACGCTATCGGCGCCATCGTCACCGAGCTCGATCTGCTGCGGGAACGCGCGGTCCGCGAGCTCGCCCGACCAGTCGGTGACGTACAGCTTGCCGCCCTCGCTGACGTAGCGGCGGATGTTCGCCAGGATGTTCTGATCCTGGAGCAGGGTGTTGATGCCGCCCATCGACGTCGCGCAGGGGAAGAAGATGATGTGGTACTGGCGCATCGTGTCGATGTTCGACAGCAGGTCGGTCACCGTTCCGGTGCCCGTGCCCGAGTACTGGTAGATGTCGAGCTCGGGACCCTTCTCGCCCGCGGGGTTCGAGAACGAGTTGCCGGCCATCGTGCCGACGCCGAGCTTGCCGAGGATGTCCTCGATGTTGTCGTTCGTGCCCTGCGCCATCGCCATGCGCGGCATGAAGCGCCCGGTCTCCGGATCCCAGACCGACGGCAGCGTGGTCTGCTGCGACGTCAGCTGCAGCGCGCCCGCCTGGAGGTCGTACTCGGACTCGATGCGGAACTGGCCCTTCTCGATCACGACCCAGTAGCGCCCCGGCGTGACGTCGAGGGTGAAGCTGCCGTCGGCGCCGGTGAGCACGCCGCCGTTGGGCGTCTCGACGCACTGCTCGCAGTACACCTGGTCCGGAATCGGCGCCGGGCGGTTCTGCGTCACGTAGACGAGCGCGCCGGCGACCGGAATCTCCTGCCCCACGGGCGCCTGGCCCGGGCCCTGATTCGGAGCCCACACCTTGCCACTGAGCGTCGCGAAGTTGCCCGTGTGCGCGTCGACGTTCGTGTCATCCCCACCGGTGTCGTCACCGCGACCCGAGGGGCCGCAAGCGGCGAAGACGAACGCGACGAGCAGGGCGCGGGTCAGGGTAGCCATACGTGGGCGCCATCCTATTTCGGTGCTCGTCGCGATCAAGAGAAAACGACGCAAGAGCGAGACAATCCCGTGTGCTAGGTTACGTCCCGCTGGAGGCGCTCATGGGAATCATCAGTTTCATCAAGGGCGGCGTCAAAGAGCTCGCGATCGCCCGCCCCGACGAGGCGAAGGATCAGTGGGTCTACAAGCACCCCGATCAGACGATCCCGATGAAGGCGCAGCTGACCGTCGACTCCGACGAGGTCGCGCTGTTCTTCAAGAACGGCCAGTTCGTCGGGAGCTTCTCGGCGGGACGTCACACGCTCGACGCCTCCAACATCCCGTTCCTCGGCCAGCTCATCGACAAGTTCACCGGCGGCAACGTCTTCATCTGCGAGGTGTTCTTCGTCACGACGCGCGAGCTCGCGTCGATCAAGTTCGGCACCTCGATCGGTGACGTCCAGGATCCGCAGACGCAGCTACGCGTGCGGCTCATGGTCCATGGCGAGTTCTCGGCGCGCATCATCGATCCCACCAAGCTCCTCATCGGGCTCGTCGGTCAGCGCGCGACCTCGAACGAAGGCTTCGTCGGCTGGTTCAAGAGCCTCGTCCAGAAGGTGATGAAGGACGACATCGCCGAGCTGATCGTCAAGCAGAGCTGGCCGATCATGAAGGTGACGTCGGGCGCGTACACCGACGAGATCGAGACCTCGGTGCTCGGCAAGGTGCGCAAGGACATCGAGTCGTACGGCGTCGAGCTGATCCGGTTCGGCGACTTCTCGATCGGCATGGACCAGGCCGACAAGGAGCGCCTCGACAAGCTCGTCGAGCGGTTCGCGTACGTCAACGCGTCGGGTGGCATGGCCGGCTACCAGCAGCTCGCGCAGGCCGAGATGATGATGGGCGCCGCCGAGGGCATGAAGAAGGGCGGCGACGGCGGCGGCGCGTTCCAGGGCGCGGGGATCGGGCTCGGCTTCGCGATGGCAGGCCAGATGGGCGGCATGATGGGCCAGGCCTCTGCGCAGCAGCGGCCGGGCGAGAGCAAGGACCAGATCATGGCCATGCTCAAGCAACTCGGCGAGCTCAAGGCCGCGGGCGTGCTCACCGAAGCCGAGTTCGACGCGAAGAAGAAAGAGCTGCTCGCGAAGCTGTAGTAGAAGAAGGGCGATGTCTCGCCTCGACAACCGCTCCTACTACGACGACTTCGCAGGCTGGTACGAGCGCGAGCGGCACCTGCCCTACCACCGCATGCTCGACGACCTCGAGGTCGATCTCGTCGAGCGTTACGGGGCGGGCAAGGACGTGCTCGAGGTCGGCTGCGGCACCGGCCTCATCCTCCACCGCACCGCGCAGTTCGCGCGCACCGCGATGGGCATCGATCTGTCGGGCGGCATGCTCGCCAAGGCGGCGTCGCGCGGCCTCTCGGTCGCCCAGGCGTCGGCCACCGCGCTGCCGATCGCGACCGCCTCGGTCGACGTCGCGTACTCGTACAAGGTGCTCGCGCACATCCCCGACATCCAGGGCGCGATGCGAGAGATGGCGCGCGTCGTTCGCCCGGGCGGCTGGGTGCTCGCCGAGTTCTACAACGCGCGCTCGATCCGCAGGCTGGTCAAGGCCATGAAGCGGCCGACCGCGGTCAGCGAGACCACGCACGACGAGCACGTGTACACGCGCTACGATGACGCGCGCGCGATCGCGAGCTACCTGCCGCCCGAGCTCGAGTGGGTGACCTCGCGCGGCATCCGCGTCATCACGCCCGCCGCGAAGGTGCTCGAGCTGCCCGTCGTCGGCTCCGCGATCCGGTGGGCCGAGCATCGCCTCGCCGACCTGCCTGGGGCGCGCGACATCGGCGGCTTCCTCGTCGCCGTCTGCCGCCGGCGCTGAGCGTCGGCGCTCCTCGCGCACCGCGCCGTATTTACCGCATGGCGTGCGGTGAATAGCGAGCCATTCGCCGCACCGGCCGGGTGTGGGAGCGCATCAAGGTGCACCCCATCGGTGAACGCCGACGCATGATCATCAACTGGAGGATGGCTGCCCCAGACCGCGCGATCACGACGTCCAAGTACACGGAGCTCGCGAAGTGTTCCGCTGATACGGCGCTCCGCGACATTCGCGAGCTGCTCGCCGCTGGCGTGCTGGTCGCGAACCCCGGCGGGGGGCGCAGCGCGAGCGATGGGTTGGCGAGCGCGGCGGGCTGAGCCCGGGGCCGATCAGAGCGCCCGCAGCAGCGCGCGCGCTTCCGCGCCGACCCTCGGATCGTCGACGATCGCGCTGAGGTCGGTGCGCGCCTCGTCGCGGCGACCGAGCTTGGTCAGCACGCGGGCGCGCGCGAGCCGCACCGGCGCGTTCGTCGGCTGCAGCCGGTGCGCGCGGTTCAGCGCGGCGAGGGCTTCGTCGTCGAGGCCCAGCTCGGCGGCGATCTCGCCGAGCGTGCGCTGACCGTGTGCATACTGCGGCGCGTTCGCGACGCTCTTGCGCGCCCACGCGAGGGCGTCGTCGAGCTTGCCGTCACGGCGCTCGAGCGTCGCCAGGTTCGCCATCGCGCGGAAGTCTCCGCCGTCCGCGGCCTCGCGCATGAGCTGGCGCCCGAGCGCTTGATCGCCGCGATCGAGCGCCTGGAGCGCGGCGCGCAAGACGAGCCGCG
>DATLHR010000097.1:0-3069 GCA_035539815.1 Kofleriaceae bacterium | reverse complement strand
CGAGCAAGCGGCCGGGCACGCGGCCCAGGCCCGCGGGGTCGAGGAAGCTCTCGGCTTGCCACGCGCCGTCGATCCACACCGTGGCGGTGCGGCCGGCGAGCGTGCGGACCGCGTCGAGCCGGGTGTAGAGGACGTGCGGCGGCTTGCGCGGGATGGGCTTGCCGTCGACCGTCGTGTCGATCGACAGCTGCTCGGTCGCGAGCCGCGTGTAGCTCGCGGTCGCGGTCAGCGTGCGGACCAGGCGCGCCGAGGCGATCAGCTCGCCGCCGTAGGTCTGCGTGTCGCCGATGTTGGTCGCGCGCGCGACGAACCCGCCGTAGGTGACGAAGGCGATCGTGTCGTGCGCGCGCGTCGCGAATGCGTCGGCCTGTACGAGGATGCGATCGACGACGCCGCGCGCCGTCGCGGGGGCCCACACCACGCCGACGTCGGCCGACGGTCCGCGCTCCGCACGCAGGTCCGGCGAGCCGACGACGAAGCCGCGATTCCCGAACGCCTCGAGCAGCGTCGGCAGGCGCACGTACCAGCCCGCGCTGCCCTTGAACGCGAGCTCGCTCGTCGCCGCGAAGTGCGCGGTGAAGCGCGGGCTCGGCACCACGTCCCACCGCGCCGGGACAGGCTCGAGCGCGCTCGGACCCGAGGTCATCGGCGTCGGTGCGGTGCGCACGGCGTCGAGGCGCATCGCCGGCGTCACCACGAGCTGCGGCGCGAGCCCCACGTCGACGGCCACGGTGACCGCGCCGCCCGCGCGCGTGCCGGTGAGCTCCGGCTGCGTCTTTCGTTCGTCGCGATCGACGAACCGATCGCCGCGCAGCTCGCCCCCTGCGACGAAGCGATGCGTCGCGATCGGGACCGACCACGTCGACGACGCACCGCCCGACAGCGTCAGGTACGTGCGCTCGGCGGGGCCGAGGCCGAGCTCCCCCATCGGATCGGCGAGGCGCTGGCGCTCGAACATCACGAACCCGAGCTGCTTCGCGGTCGCGCGTCCGACGCTCGCGCTGCCATTGCCGTCGGCGATCACGTCGAGCGTCGCCAGGCTCGCCGCGGCCGCCGGCTGCGCCGTGCTGCCCGGCAGCCCCTGGTCCTTGTAGGCGAGGCGCAGTCCGCCGGCACCGGTGTCGGTGCCGAGGCGCGTCGCGGCGTCGAGCTGATCGAAGCCGTTGTTGCCGCGCACGCGGTACCCGTCGTCGTGCTGGTTGAGCAGCGTGCCGTTGTCGTCGAAGTACGTGTAGTCGCCGTCGGCGCCCTGATAGCCGATCGTCGTCGACGACTTCACGCGCCCGTGGTCGTCGCCGTAGTGCGCGCGCACGTGCCGCGCACCGAACGAGCCGAGCCCCGCCGACGCCCGCACGCGCTCGCCGTGCTCGCCGCGGCCGAGCCGCGTCACGAGGTTCACCGCGCCGCCGACGCCCGCGCCGCCGAGCTCGATCGGCACCGCGCCGCGATACAGCTCGACCTGGCCGAAGCTGTCGAGCGCGAACCGGCCGAGGTCCGTGGTGACCGCCGCGATCCGCGCGAGCGGCACGCCATCGATCAACACCGCCGTGTGCCCCGGCGCGGCACCGCGCACGCTCACCGACTGATACGCGCCGAGGCCACCGAGGCTGCGGGTCTGCGCGCCCGCCGTGGTCGCGAGCGCATCGGCGACCGACGCCGTCGCCGGGTGGTCGTCGGGATGCAGCACGGTGACGAACGGCGCTTCGCCGAGCGCGCGCTCGCGATCACGGGCCCCCTCCCCTTCCCGCGGCGCATCGTCGACGATGATGATCGTCTCGTCGGGCAATCTGGCCGGCGGCTCGGCATGCGCGATCGCGCCGGCGAAGGCCAGCACGGTACATGCGCATGAAGAGTCGGAGAGCTTGATCAAGGTCACCCCACGTGACGCGGGGTGACGAACGCGACCCAAGATGGGGTCGATACGCGGTCTTTCACACCCGAAAGTGCTCGACGAAGAGGTGTCCTGACTTCCGGATCGTCCTAAGCGGCGCCTTCCCAGTTGCCCAGTGGCGTCATGCCGCGTCGTCCCCGGTTACAGTAGCGGGGGCTGTGCCAGGTTCTCACTGGCTTCCCTGCTTCCGTCGGTGCTGTAGGAAGAGCGTCGGCGGTCTCGCCGTACGAGCTACGTACTCCGTTGCGTGGAGGCCCGTCAACAGTGATGCTCGATCCCATGCGGCGATGCGGTGTGCTCCTCGTCTTGTTCCTTGCGGCGTGCGGCGGTGACGATGCCGGAGGCAGCCCCGGAGGTGACGGTGGCGGCAACCCGCCCGGTGATGGCAGTAACCCGCCCGGCGGCGTCGGCGAACCGCCCGAGATGGAGGGCATGACGCTGCTGCACAACCAGGTCCGCGCCATGGTGGACACCGCGACGCCGCTGCCGCCGCTGACCTGGAACAACGACCTCGCCGCGACCGCGGCCGCGTGGATCGCGACGTGCACCAACACGGACGGGTTCACCAACATCCTCGACCACAACCCGAACCGCTCGCAGGGTCACCCCTACTACGTCGGCGAGAACATCTACGCGTCGGGCGGCCAGGCGACACCGCAGGGGGCCGTGCAGCTGTGGGCCGCCGAGAAGGCGAACTACACCTATCCCGACGGCTACTCCGCGCAGACGGGTCACTACACGCAGCTCGTGTGGCGCACGACCCTCGAGGTCGGCTGCGCGGTCGGGAACTGCCCCAACATCCAGTACGGCAACACGATCGTCTGCAACTACGGCCCCGGCGGCAACACCGGCGGCGCGCCCTACTGACGCTCGGCGCGCCGCGCGGTCCACAGATAGAGCGCCGGCACGACGAACAGGTTGAGCAGCGTCGAGGTCAGCAGCCCGCCGAGGATGACGACGCCCATCGGGGCCTGGATCTCGTTGCCGGGCTCGCCGGACGCGATCACGAGCGGCACCAGCGCGAGCCCCGCGCACAGCGCCGTCATCAGCACCGGGCTGAGCCGCTCGTGCGAGCCGCGATGCACCGCCTCCTCGAGCGACGCACCCTCGACGCTGCGCACGTGCTCGTAGTGCGAGAGCAGCATGATGCCGTTGCGCGTCGCGATGCCGAACAGCGT
>DATLHR010000096.1:0-8665 GCA_035539815.1 Kofleriaceae bacterium | reverse complement strand
ACCTGGGTCTGCAGCGCGAGCCCCGAGCACGTCCACGGGTCCTTCGCGCAGCTCCACGCGTACAGCTTGCGCGCCGCCTCGGTGGCGACGGCCTGACCGATGCCGAAGCCATGCAGGTGGCCGAGGGCGAGGCACGCACGTGGCAGCTCCTTGGAGCACGCCGCCTTCAACCGCTCGCGGACCGGTGCGAAGGCGAAGCCGGTGCCGCGCTTCGCCTGGCTCATCTCGCTCACCTTGGCGCAGCCCTCGAGGTCGTTCGCCTCGCATGCACGCCAGAACCGCTCGATGGCCTCGGTGTCGCGACCGCCGCGCGCGAAGTAGAGGCCCGTCTCGATGCACGCCCACGGCTCGTCCTTGCGGCACAGCTCGTCGGGCCACGGCACCGCCGCGGTCTGTGCGAGGGCCGTCGACGACAGACACACCAGGACCACGACGAGCGCGCGCACGTGACCAGGCTACAGCGGAGACGGCGCGCGTGTCTCCCTCGTTCGAGGGAGGGGTCAGTACTTGATCAGGCCCTTGGCCTTCGCGGCCTCTTGCGCCGCGCGCTTCTCGGCCTTCTCGCGCTTCGTCTCTTTCTGGATGTCGATGAACATGAGGCCGACACCGACGACGAGCACGACGTCGGCGACGTTGAACACCGGCCACTCGTGCTTCTGGTAGCGCCAGAGCACCATGTCCGTCACGTAGCCGTAGTAGATGCGATCGATCAGGTTGCCGATCGCGCCGCCGGCGACCAGGGCGAGCGCCCAGTGCAGCACCTTCTGATCGGCGCGCGACTTCTTGAGCATCCACACCATGCCGACGACGGCGGCGACGCCGACGACCGACAGGAACACGCGCGCAGCTCCCTGGTTCGAGCCGAACAGGCCGAACGCCGAGCCCGGGTTCATGGAAAGTCGCCAGTCCCAGAAGCCGTCGATGAACGGCACCGTCTCCGCGAAGCAGCGCGGGCGCGGGCCGACCATATCGGTGGGGATGGCGCACGCGCCTTCGGCGAGCGAGCCGGTGCCCTTGAGTGGCAGCGCGGCACGCGCCCAGATCTTCGTCACCTGGTCCGCGATGATCGACAGCGCGCCGACGATGATGAAGATCTTCCACTTCAGCTTCTCGAGCGCGACGTTGGTCGCCGGCGCGGCCGCTGCGGGCTGCTTCTCCTCGGTGGCGTCGGACATCGGTTAGCCCTTTAACCCGGCGAGCGCGGTGGCGCAACGCTCGCACACGTCGTTGGGATCGGCCGCGAGCTGTTCGTAGTGCTTCCAGCACCGCTCGCAGCGCGGCCCGGTGTGCTCGCCGACCTCGACGCTGCCATCGCCGTCCGGACCGATCGTGACCGCCGAGACGATGAACAGATCGTCGAGCTCCGTCGCGTAGCGCTCGAGGATCGCGCGCTCGACGGGCGTCGGCCGCAGGACGAGCCGCGCGTCGACCGACTTCTTCTTCGTCGCGCGAAACGGCTCGAGCGCCTTGGTCGCCTTCTCGCGCCACGCGAGCAGCACCTCGAAGTCGGCGAGGAGCTGCGCGTTGTCGTCGGTGCGCACGTCGGGGAACAGCGCGAGGTGCACGGAGTCGGGATCCCCCGCGCGCCGCGGCATGTTCTTCCAGATGTCCTCGCAGGTGAACGACAGGATCGGCGCCGCGAGCGTGGTGATCGCGCGCAGCGCCTCGTACATCACGACCTGCGCCGCACGCCGCTGCGCCGAGGCGAGCGCGTCCGAGTACAGGCGATCCTTGGTGACGTCGCCGTACAGCGCCGACAGATCGACGGTGACGAATTCGACGAGCAGCCGGTGCACGACGTGCAGCTCGAACCGCTCGTACGCCTTGCGCGCGCGCGCCACGACCTCGTCGAGCCGCGCGAGCACGTAGCGATCGACCGCGAGCCCCGACTGCAGCACGAGCGTGCGCGTGTGTGCGTTCGGATCGAAGTCCTTCAGGTTGCCGAGCAGGAACCGCGCCGTGTTGCGCAGCTTGCGGTACCACTCCGAGAGCCCGTCGAGGATCGTCTGGCTGTACGGGATGTCGTTGCGGAACTCCGTCGACGCGGCCCACAGCCGGAACATCTCGGCGCCGCTCTTCTTGATGACGCTGTCGGGCTCGATGTAGTCGAGCTTCTTGCCGGCGGCCTTCGCCGCGGCGATCTCCGACTTCGAGAACGGCGTGCCCGTGGCGGCGTCGAGCACGAAGCCGTGGGTGATGACCTCGTCGTACGGTGCCCTGCCCTTCACGCCGATCGCGGCGAGCAGCGACGAGTGGAACCACCCGCGGTGCTGGTCGCTGCCCTCGAGGTAGAGGTTGATGTGCTCGTGGTCCTGGCCCTCCTGGCCGCCGCGGTTCTCCATCGCGAGCCACGACACGCCGGACTCGAACCACACGTCGACGATGTCCTTCTCGCGCTCGAGCTTGTCGGCGCCCGCGCCGCACGCGCCGCACGTCGTGCCGGCGGGCACGAGCTCGGTCACGCTGCGCGTCCACCACGCGTCGGCGCCCTCCTTCTCGAAGATCGCGGCGACGTGATCCATCGTGTCCGCATTGGCGTGCTCGCCATTGCACGCCGTGCAGTAGAACGCCGGGATCGGCGTGCCCCATAGCCGCTGGCGCGACAGCACCCAGTCCGGGCGGTTCGCGACCATCGCGTGGATGCGATCGTGGCCCCACGGCGGGACCCACGTTGTCTTGTCGATCTGCTCGAGCGCGTGCGTGCGCAGCTGCTCGTGATCGATCGCGATGAACCACTGCGGCGTCGCGCGGAACACGATCGGCTGCTTGCAGCGCCAGCAGTGCTGGTAGCTGTGGTGGATCTTGTCGGTCGTCGGGTTGAGCAAGGCGCCCGTCGCCGCGAGGTGCCCGACGATGATCGGGTTCGCCTCGTCGGTGCTCTTGCCGGTGAGGTCGATCGGCGCGGCGCCGCGCGCGAGCACGACGCCCTTGGTGTAGCGCGCGCTGTCGTCGAGCGGTGCGTACGCGGGCAGCCCGTGCGCCATGCCGGTCTTGTAGTCGTCGGCGCCGTGACCGGGCGCGGTGTGCACGAGGCCGGTACCGGCGTCGGCGGTCACGTAGTCGGCGAACCACAGCCGCCACACCTTGTCGGCGGGGATGCCGTCGGGCGCCGCGGTCAGGAACGGGTGCTCGTAGCGACCGCCGTCGAGCGTCGCCATCTGCTTCGGCGTGATCTCGACGGCCGCCGTCAGGTCTGCGCCGCCGATCGCCTTGGCGAACGCCTCCGCGAGCTCCTTGGCCACGATCAACGACTCGCCCGGATCCTTCGGGTTCGGCACGGCGACGTAGGTCATCGCCGGGTGGGCGACGATCGCGAGGTTCGCGGGCAGCGTCCACGGCGTAGTCGTCCAGATCACGTACGCGAGCCGGCGCCCCTCGAGCGCCTTGGGCAGCTGACCCCGATCGACGAGCGGCATGCGCACGTAGACGCTCGGCGAGGTCTTGTCCTTGTACTCGACCTCCGCCTCGGCGAGCGCGGTCTTGTCGCGCGGGCACCACGACACCGGCTTCTTGCCGCGATACAGGAAGCCCTTGCGCGCGAACACGGCGAGAGCGCGCGCGATCGCGCCCTCGTACGACGGATCGAGCGTGAGGTACGGGCGCTCCCAGTCCCCGAGCACGCCGAGCCGCTTGAACTCGGTGCGCTGGATGTCGACGTACTTCATCGCGTAGGCGCGGCACGCGTTGCGCACGTCGGCCGGGCTCATGCCGGCGCGTTTGTCCTTGAGGTCGCGCTCGACGGCGAGCTCGATCGGCAGGCCGTGCGTGTCCCAGCCCGGGATGTACGGCGAGCGAAAGCCGGCCATCACGTGCGACTTCACGACGATGTCCTTCAGGATCTTGTTGAGGATGTGGCCGTAGTGGATGTGGCCGTTCGAGTACGGCGGGCCATCGTGAAGGATGTAGAGCGGCGCGCCATCGCGAGCGGCCTGGATACGCTCGTAGAGCTTGGTGCGCTCCCAGTCCGCGAGGATCTCGGGCTCGCGGGTCGCGAGGTCGCCTCGCATCGGGAACGGCGTATCGGGGAGGTTGACGGTGTCCTTGTATTTGGACTGGCCCGACGACATGGGACGCGGACCATACCACCTGCGGGCGAGATCCCCCCGCCGCCACGTGACCATCGCCTCGGGCACGTCGCGGGTACGATGCACGCCATGGCCGAATCGAAGCCGCGCGCGTCGTGGGACGAGTACTTCATGAGCATCGCGCAGGTGGTGGCGACGCGATCGACCTGCCCGCGCAAGTACGTGGGCTCGGTGATCGTCCGCAATCGCACGATCCTGTCGACCGGCTACAACGGCTCGATCCGCGGCATGCCGCACTGCTCGGACGTGGGGCACATGATGGAGGACGGCCACTGCGTCGCCACCATCCACGCCGAGGCCAACGCGATCATCCAGGCCGCCAAGAACGGCGTGAACATCGATGGCGCGAGCTGTTATGTGACCGCGAGCCCGTGCTGGAGCTGCTTCAAGCAGCTCGCGAATGCGGGAGTGCAGCGCATCTGCTTCGGCGAGTTCTACCGGGACAACCGCATCTTCGAGGTCGCTTCGAAGGTCGGCATCGAGCTCGTGCACATCGGCTTGCCGGGAGTGAACCTCCCGCCGCTGCCGATCCCGCCGCCCGATCACTGAACACCGATCTAGGTCAGCATGTGCGAGGTGTGGATCGCTCCCTACTTTTCTTTCGTTAGTGAGCGATTCCTGGACAGGTTTTGTTGTGATCGGCCAGGCCCTGCGCCTAGCCTACGTGTCCATGCGACGGATGGCTCTGCTCATCGCCGCAGCCCTGGTGTTCCTCGCGGGCACACCGGAGGCGAGCGCCGCGCCCTCAGGTAAGCGATCTGCGAAGAAGACCTCGGTCAGTAAACGCAATCGCTCCGACAAAGGCACGACCAAGGAGTGCCGCACGGTCAAGGGCAAGAAGAAGTGCAAGCGCATCGCGGTGTTCCAGGGACACGGCGCCGCGAAGTCCTCGCTTCGCACCGAGCCGCTCGAGCGCCCGTCCGGGAATGTCTGGCTCTACGCCGAGAACCTCGCCGAGGAAGTCCAGGTCAACATCTACAAGCCCGACGGCTCGTTCGACGAGGCGTCGCTCGCCAAGCTCGACGACGTGTTCCGCTGCCGCCAGACCGGCGAGGTCCGCGCGGTGAAGCCCGAGCTCTACGAGCAGCTATCGCGGATCTACGATCACTTCGGCGGCAAGCGCGTCGACCTCGTCTCGGGGTTCCGCTTCGCCGAGCGCTCGTCGAGCCGCCACTTCCACGCGTCGGCGATGGACATCCGCATCAAGGGCATCTCGATCCGGGACATGTACGCCTACGCCGAGTCGCTCGACGCCGGGAACATGGGCATCGGACTCTACCCGACGAGCCAGTTCATCCACGTCGATTTTCGCGCCCCTGGCGAGCCCAGCTACCGGTGGACCGATCGCTCGGGCCACAGCAGCAAGAAGGGCAAGAAGGGCAAGAAGTCGAACAACCGCACGCAGCCGGCGCGCAAGCCCGTCTCGTAGCAACCACGGTACGCTTGGGGCATGGAGATTCCCGAGCTCACCGTCGCCGAGGTCGCCGCGCGCATCGGGCAGCCCGGCTTTCACGTGTTCGATAACAACGGCCCCGGCCGCTGGAAGCGCGGGCACGTCCCGGGCGCGAAGAACCTCAACGCGTACAACTACGCGGCGAGCGAGCTGCCCGCCGACAAAGACGCGACGCTGGTCTTCTACTGCTCGGGCCCTGGTTGACACAGCTGCCATGCGGGCGCCGGGCGCGCCCAGGAGCTGGGGTACCGCAACGTCTACGTGATGCCGGACGGGATCGCTGGCTGGGACAGGGCGAAGCAGCCGGTCGAGACGGGGTGACGCGACCACCCTGGGGGCCGAAGCGTCCGTACCTGCGTGATCGCGGCCCATGCCTCGCAGACGTTCTGGCCAACTCCCAGAGATTCCCGGCGGATCGCGTGTCGTCCAGCCCGCCGCCGCGCAGTTGATCTATGGTATGTGCCCGCCGTGAGCTCGTGGTGGAACCAGGTGATCACGTCCGCGCCGGAGAGCGCGCGGGCGGCGCTCGGCCAACCCGGGCTCGGCGAGCGGGTGACCGCGGACCTCGCCGCGGCGCGCGCGAAGTGGCCCGAGGCGAACCTCAGCGACGAGGCGCTCGCGCAGGCGCTCGCGTCGCGGCTCGACGGGCAGAAAGATCTGGCGGCCGCGCTGGCGCGGCTACGCATCGAGGATCTGTTCCTCGCGCAGTGGTGTGCCAATGGTGACGCGAAGGCGATCCTCGCGTTCGAGCACCAGCACCGCGCCGACCTCGACGCCGTGCTCGCGCGGTTCCGCAAGCTGCCGGTGACCTCGGACGAGCTGCGGCAGACGCTGCGGATCAAGCTGTTCGTGAAGACGGGCGAGCGTCCGGCGCGCATCGCCGACTACTCGGGGTTCGGGTTCTTGCAGAACTGGCTGCGCGTGACGGCGCTGCGGGCGATGGTCGACATCGCGCGCAGCGAACGCGCGCGCCGGCTCGAGGAGGTCCTGGCGGACGACGACATGCTCGGCATGCCGGCGATCGGGCCCGACCTCGCGAGCAAGTACACGCGCGAGGAGATCGGCCGCGCGATCAAGGCGGCGTTCGCGCGCGCCGTGGCAGGTCTGCTGCCGCGGCAGCGCAACTTCCTGCGTCACGCGCAGGTCGACATGCTCACGCTCGACCAGATCGCGGCGCTCTACGGCATCCATCGCGCGACCGTCGCGCGCACGCTCGCCACGGCGCGCGAGGAGCTCAGCAACAACACGCGCAAGGAGCTCGGCCTCGCGCTCGGTGTCTCCGAGGAGACCCTCGACAGTGTCGTCCGCGCGGCGGACAGTCGGATCGATCTCAGCCTGTCCCGCGTGCTCAAGGAGCCCGTCCTCGAGGACGACGGCGACAGCGAGGACGCGTGACGTCGGGCGAGTGCCCGAGCGAAGACCAGCTGGTGCGCATGGTCGAGGGGGTCCTCTCCTCGGATTCGCTCGTCGGGATCGAGTCGCACATCAACACGTGTGAGCTGTGCATGGCGGTGGTCTCCGGGCTCGGCGCGCTCAACGAGCCGCCCAAGGCGCGCACCGTCGAGCGCTATCAGCTCGACCGCAAGATCGGCGGCGGTGGCATGGGCGAGGTGTGGGCCGCGTGGGATCCCAAGCTGCGCCGCGAGGTCGCGGTCAAGCTCGTGCGGCCCGATCGCGCCGACGAGGGCAAGGAGCGCGCGCGCCTGCTGCGCGAAGCACAGGCCCTCGCGCGGCTGACGCATCCGAACGTCGTCGCGGTGCACGACGTCGGCGAGATCGATGGCGAGGTGTTCATCGCCACCGAGCTGGTCGCAGGCGACACGCTCGCGAGCCGCGGTGGCCCGAGCGTCGACTGGAAGACGATCGCCGGCCTCTACGCGCAGGCCGCGCGTGGGCTCGCGGCCGCGCACGCGGCGGGGCTCGTGCATCGCGACGTCAAGCCCGCCAACCTGCTGGTCGGCGTCGACGGACGCGTGCGCGTCGCCGACTTCGGGCTCGCGGTGCGAGCAGACTCCAATCGCGTGCCGCCGCCGGACGCGGGCACCGGCGCCCCCGGCGACGGCAGCGGCCTGTCGATCACCGCGGCGGGCCACGTCGCCGGCACGCCCGCGTACATGGCACCCGAGCAGCGCGCCGGCGACCCGCCCGAGGCGCCGGCCGATCAGTTCGCGCTGTGCGTCGCGCTCGGCGAGGCGATCGCGGGACGTCGCCCACCGATCGCGGTGACGCGCGAGGCGATGATCGCGTTCGTCGCCGAGCGCCGTCCGCGCGAGCCCGGGCTCGACGAGCTGTGCGGGATCATCGCGCGCGGGACGGCGCTCGAGCCGACCGACCGGTTCCCGGACATGGCCACCCTCGCCGGGTTGCTCGAGGACCTCGCGGGGACACGCACGCCCGCCACCGTGGTCGTGCGCGACGACAAGCCCACCGAGTCGCCCCCGCGGCCGAGCGAGCAGGTGCGATCCTCGTCGATGCGCAAGGCGGCGATCGCCGTCACAGCGCTCGCCATCGTCGGCGCGACGACCGCGGTGCTGCTGCGCGATCGCGGGTCGACGAAGCGCGAGCCCGCGGCGACGCGTGCACCCGACGATGCGGCGCTTGATGGGGCCGCGCCGACGCACGACGGCGGCAGCGTCGCGGCCAGCGGCAGCGGCCTGGGCCTCGGCATCGGCTTCGCGGCGGGCGGCAACGGTAACGGGGGCAGTGCGGCGGCCGGCGGCTCGGTGCCCGGAAACGGCGCCGGCAGCTCGGTGCCCGGGAACGGCGCCGGCAACGGCGACTCGGCCGCCGGCAACGGCGTCGGTTCTCCACCGGCGGGCAACGGTGGTGGCCGCACGACGTCGGGGCCGACCACCGGCGGCAACTCTGCGCGGCGCCCTCCCCCGACGCGCGTCGCGGCTGCCGACGACCTCCCCTCCTCGCCGCCCGCGCAGTTTCCCGCCACCATCTCGCAGATCGCGTGCGCGGTCGCGACGCGGAAGTCACTCGGCGGCGGCTCGAGAAGCAGATCCTGAACTTCTCGCACTTCAACTGCGACGCGTACCTCGCGCCGCTGCGCGCCACCGCAAGGCTCGTGACCACGGACATGGATCGCATGGTCATGGCCACGCTGTTCGCGGAGGTCGCG
>DATLHR010000095.1:0-9332 GCA_035539815.1 Kofleriaceae bacterium | reverse complement strand
GTCGTACTCGGTATCGCGCTTGGGGATGCGCTGATACTCCTCGAGCCGCGAGACGCCGACCCAGATCTCGTCGGACTCGATCAGCACCGAGAGCTCGGGATCTTGCGTGTCGATGTCCGTGCCGCTGCGGGCCCTGCCGGCGGCGCTCGTATCGAGCTGGGAGATGTTGGTCCACACGGCGGCCACCAACAGGAAAGATGTGAGGCAGCTCATGAGATCGATGAAGGGAATGATGTTGAGCTCGACGTTACGTGATGCCTTGTCGTCGGTACCGATGGCTGCGCCCATGTGACCTCGACACGGCGTCACGTGCGTGGTTGCGCACGCGACTGCGCACATCTCGAACAACGGATCTGTTGCGCAAGTCATGTACACGGCGAGAGATTTTTCAGACGCGAAATCGCCGGTGTTACGCTGGCGAGCATGAAGCAGCTGATCGTGATCGGCTTGGCGTCGCTCGTCCTGCTCGCGTGTGGAGATGACGGCGGCCAGAACTCTCCACCCGAGTGCACCGCAACCGCCATGGCGTGCAGCACCGACGACGAGTGCTGCACCGGCAACTGCGATGACCTCACCGGTCAGTGCTCGCGCGTCCCCGGCCAGTGCCTCGCCGAGGACGCGGAGTGCACGTCCGGCCCCGATTGCTGCTCGTTCGCGTGCGTCAACTATCGCTGCAGTGGCGACCAGTGCACCTCGGACAATGAAGCGTGCAGCGAGGACACCGAGTGCTGTGGCGGCATCTGCCTCGACGGCGCGTGCGCGCCGCTGAACCCGGCGTGCAAGACGTCCGGCAACACGTGCGCGGCCAACACCGACTGCTGCTCGGGCTACTGCAAGGACGGCACGTGCAACAACGCGCCGTCGTTCTGCACGCAGGCCGGAGATACGTGCACCAACGACGCCGAGTGCTGCGGCGGTCTGTGCAGCATCGTCGACGGTGCGCCGCTCGGCACGTGCCTCCTCGTCCCGTCGACCGGCGCGACCGGCTGCGCGAGCGCGGGCGAGCTGTGCGGTCAGGGCGCCGATTACAACGGCGGCGCGCTGCCGGTGTGCGGCGGCGAGTGCTGCAGCCGCGCGTGCTTCCCGTACGGCCCGACCGGCGCGCTGGTGTGTCAGCCGCCGAGCGGCTGCAAGCCGACCGGTGAGGTGTGCTCCGAGGACAGCGACTGCTGCGGCTCGCCGGGCTCGCCCGACGGCGACGTCTCGAACGTCCGCTGCCAGAAGGTCGGCGGCAACCCGACCGGGCGCTGCGACAACGGCAACGCGTGCAGCCCGGCGGGCGCGATCTGCAAGCTGCAGACGGACTCGTGCAACGCGAACACGAACTGCTGCGCGGGCAACTCGCAGACCGCGGATCCGCCGACCTGCGTGCAGGACAACCTCGGCATCCCGCGCTGCACCACCGAGGGCTCGGTGTGCGATGACCCGCAGAGCAAGGTCGGCATGACCTGCGCGACGTCCGCGGACTGCTGCGGCCTGCCGTGCGTGCCGGTGTCGGGCCAGGAGCTCGTGAGCGTCTGCGCCGGCTCGTGCGTCGCGGAAGGCGGCGCGTGTACGACGACCGCCGATTGCTGCGCCGGCCTGCCGTGCAACCTCCCGCCGGGCGAGAGCGTGGGGACGTGCGGTGCCGACCAGGGCTGCATCAGCTATGGCCAGCAGTGTGATCCGGCCGCGAACATGTGCTGCAACAACGTGACGTGCACCGATCCGGACGCCGACGGCACGTTCACCTGCGGCCAGATCATCCTGTAGCCGACGCTCCGCGGCGCGTGGGTTGCACCGTTGGAGGTGCAACCTTTTCAGGAGCAACGACCATGGCGATCGTCAAGAAAGACCAGGGTTCGTCCATCCAGCGCCGCGGAGCTGACCTCATGCCGTGGGGTCCGTTCCAGCTGATGCGAGATCTGCTGCGGATGGACCCGTTTCAGATGCCGATGCTCGGCCTCGAGCGCGAGGCGAACTTCGTCCCGAGCTTCGAGGTGCGCGAGACCGATAAGGAGTTCTCCTTCATCGCGGACCTCCCCGGCGTGAAGCCCGACGACCTCGACATCGAGCTCGTCGGAAATCGGCTGGAGATCGGTGGTAAGCGTGAAGCCGAGAAGACCGAGGAGGAGGGCACGGTGCACACGTACGAGCGGTTCTACGGCTCGTTCATGCGCACGTTCGTGCTCCCCGAGAACGCCGACCTCGACAAGATCGACTCGGACCTCAAGGACGGCGTGCTGACGATCAAGGTGCCGAAGAAGGCCGGGTCCGGTCAGCAATCGAAGAAGATCGAGCTCAAGTCTCAGGGCAAGGCCAAGGCCTGAACGATCGAGCCCGCGGCCGCGCGCCGAGCGATGCAGCGATCGATCGCGGCGAGCGCTCGATCGAGCGTGGCTTGCCCCTCGTCGATCTTTGCGAGCAGGGGCGAGAACGCGGTGCCGACCTCGGCGCGCACGCGGGCGTCGCAGAGTGCCTGCGTCGCGTCGAGCAGCGCGGAGGCGTCGGTGGGGGCGAGGCGCGCGACCAGCGCCGGGAGGTGCGGTGCGAGCGCGCGCCACGTCATGGCGGCCGAGCCCGGGCGCGCCAGGAGCCGCGCGAGCGACGCGGAGATGAGGGTCGGGGGCATGCGTGGATCGACCGCGAGCTCCGCGAGCGCAGGTGCGAACGCGCTGCCGAACGCGTCGAGGTTCGCGAGCACGGCATCGGCGAGCATCACCGCCCGAGCATCACGCGTGGCGGGCGCGATGTCGGACCACCTGCTCGCCTCGAGCGCGAGCAACTCCGCTGCCCTGCCCTCCTGGCCGGCGGCGATGATCGTCGCGTGTCGCGTGGCGCGCGCGAACGCGACGGCGCGCTCGAACCGTGGGCGGTCGCCGTGCGCCGCGATCGCGATCACGCTCGCCAGCTGCTCCGACGCGCCGGCCCGCGCACCGCGGCCGGGTCCGAGCAGCCGATCGAGCACCGCGCGTGCGCGCCGGGCGGCGGCGGCGCTGGTGTGGCCGGGTACGAGTGCGAGGAGCGCGCCGGCGATGGCCGCGTCGCGCGCGGGCCGGGACGGCAGCATCGCCGGCGGCAGGTGCGGGACCAGCACCGCCGGATCGGCGAACGCGGCGCGCAGCTCGCGAGCGAGCCACGCCGTCCACGCGGATCGGTCTTCGTCGGCGACGAGCGGATCGAGCGACCGCGCGATCGCGAGAGCGGCGTGGGTCGCGTGCGGCTGACCGCGGGCGGCGAGCGCGTGCAGTAGCTGCACCGCCGGACGCACGGCAGGCGTGGGCGCGTCGAGGCCCGCGAGCACGTCCACGGCGAGCGCTTGCACCTCGCGCGGCGTCGCGGTCGCGAGCGCACCGACGGGGGCGTCGGTGTACACGACGCGATACGCGCCCGTGCCGCCCGCGTTGCCGTCGATCCACGTCGGGCAGCGAGAGGTCGAGAGCGACAGCTCGGTGCGATCGCCCGCGAGCGCGCAGGCCGGCCGGGCACCGCCCTCGTAGCGAACACAGATGGGAACCGACACACCATCGCGCGCGTGCGAGATGACGCGCGGCCCGGTGCCGTCGCAGCTCAGCACGAGCTCGATCACGGCAGGGCCCGGATGCTCGGCGAGCGAGGTGAGTGCGGCGCCGAGCGCCGGTGATGCCACAGCGGCGAGCGCGTCCGCGAGGTCCCGCACGGTGACGCTACCTCCTGCGCGCGAGCTCACGTAGGCGCGCAGCGCATCGCGCATGGCGGGCGGCCCCACGAGCTGCTCGAACGTCGCGAGCACGCGACGGCCTTGCGTGTAGGCGGTCGCGCCGAACGTGTCTTCGATGTCAGCCGTCACCATGATCGGCTGACGCAGTGCCCGCGGCGGCGGTCGGCCGTCGCCGAGCAACACATCGTCGAGCTCGCTCGTGACTCCCCCGTCGAAGAGCACGCCGAGCTCGCGCGCGACGTGATCCGCGACGAGCTCGGTGACCGACTCGGTGAGCCACAGCTCGTCCCACCACGTGTGGGTGACCGTGTTGCCGAACCACTGATGCGCGAGCTCGTGCGCGGCGATCCGGATGAACAGTGCGCGCTGCTTCTCCGGCGGCCCGTCGTCGACGAGGAAGCCACGCGTGAACGTGACGAGCCCGATGTTCTCCATCGCGCCGAAGAACATCGGGACCGCGACGAGATCGAGCTTGGGCCACGGCAGTGGACGATCCATGTAGCGCTCGAGCGCCGCGACCACGACCGGCAGGGTTCGGCGCGCGAGCGTCAGCCGCCTGGCATCCTCGCGCGGCACCGCGATCCGGACCGGGATCTTGGAGCGCCCGACGGTGCCCGCGTCGACGAGCGCGAACGGACCGACGGCGAGCGCGAGGAGGTAGCTCGGCATCGGGCCGAGCTCGGCGAACGTCACCTCGCGCCGCCCGTCGGCGAGCCGCTGCGTGCGCGCGACCGGCGCGTTCGCGAGCGCGACCTGGTCGCCGGGAACGACGAGGGTCACGCGCCACGCCGGCTTGAAGCGCGGCTCGTCGAAGCACGGGACGAACCGGCGCGCGAACACCGACTCGCTCTGGGAGTACACGAACCACCGCCCGCCCGAGGTCTGGCGAAACAGGCCCTCGCTGCTCGACGTCAGGCTCCCCGTGTACGCGAACACGAGCGTGATCTCCCCCGGGCCCGCCGGACGCTCGAGGCGCAGGCCGATCATCTCCTCGGTGCCGGGGACCGTGCGAACGCTCCCCGTGTACGCGCCCTCGCGGAACGCCACCGACGTCAGCTCGAGCCCGACGGCGTGGAGCCAGATCACGTCGGTGCGCGCGGAGAGCTTCGTCGTGATCTCGACGCGCCCGCGGAACGTCGGGTCGTCGGGGTTCACCTCGAGGCGAAGGTCGTAGGCGAGCGGGGTGACGCCCTCGGGCAAGCGCAGCCCCGGCGGCGCGGGCCAGAAGCTCGGCCCGGGCGCAGGTGCCGGCGCGGGGGCCGCCGCCGCGATGCTCGCGACGAGCAGGATCACCACGCCGATGGCGCCGCGCACGCTCACGTCATGCTTGCTCGGTCACGACCGCGAGCAGGCGGTCGGCGTCCACTTGCTCGCCGATCGCGACGTGGATCGCGCGCACCACGCCACCGTCGGGCGCGCGCACGGTGTGCTCCATCTTCATCGCCTCGAGCACGACGAGCGCGGCGCCGGCGACCACGATCTCGCCGACCGCGACGTGCACCTTGACCACCTTGCCGGGCATCGGTGCCGTGAGACCGCCGGGCACGCCGCGGGCGCTGACCTCGGGGAACCGCGGTGCCTCGACGAACGCGAACACGAGACCTTCGCTGAGCACCCAGCCGCGCGCACCGCTCGTCGCGACGCGCACCTGACGCCGGTGGCCGTTGCCCTCGACGAACCACAGGCGATCGCCCTCGCGCCCGTAGCGCGTGACGTGCGTGGGCTTGCCTCCAAGCGTGACCACGACCGCGCCGTCGGGGCCGGGCCGATAGCCGAGCGAGACGTCGCTGTCGCCGAGCTGATACTGCAGGTGCTGCTCGGCGACGGGCACATTGCGCCAGCCCGGCGGTGCGAACGGCGCCGGATCGCGGCGGTCGAGGATGCCCCACAGCGCGAGGCCGATGGCCGCGACGCGGACGCGATCGAGGCCCGGCGTGCGCGCGGCGAGCTCGCCCGCGTGGCGCTCGAGGAAGTGCGTGTCGAGCTCGCCCGCGAGGAACGCCGGATGCGCCAGGATCTTCGCGAGGTGCTCGCGGTTGGTGACCACGCCCGGCACCCACAGCTCGTCGAGCGCGCGGCGCAACACCTGCGCGGCCTCGCGGCGCGTCGGCGCGTGAGCGATGATCTTCCCGAGCATCGAGTCGTAGTGGATGCCGATCTCGCTGCCCGCGGCGACGCCGAGGTCGGCGCGCACGGTCGCCGGTGCATCGACGGCGAGCAGCGTGCCCGTCGTGGGCAGGTAGTCGCGCTCGGCGTCCTCGGCGCACAGCCGGACCTCGATCGCCCACCCGCGCTGCGGCGGCGCGGCCGTGTAGCCGAGCGGCTCGCCGCGCGCGATGCGCAGCTGCTCGCGCACGAGATCGAGCCCGGTCGTCAGCTCGGTCACCGGATGCTCGACCTGCAGCCGCGTGTTGACCTCGAGGAAGTAGAACGCGCCCGACGGGTCACCAGCGTGGAGGGGGCCCGATTCACTCGGGCCCTCGGGGACGATGAACTCGACGGTGCCCGCGCCGACGTAGCCGACGGCCTTGCCGAGCTCGACGGCGGCGCGCCCCATCGCGGCGCGCTGATCCGCATCGAGCGCGACCGAGGGCGCTTCCTCGATCACCTTCTGGTGCCGGCGCTGGACCGAGCACTCGCGCTCCCACAGGTGCACGACGTTGCCGTGCGTGTCGCCGAGGATCTGGATCTCGATGTGGCGTGGCCGATCGAGGTACTTCTCGAGCAACAGCGTGCCGTCGCCGAACGCGCTCGTCGCTTCGCCGCGCGCCCGCTCGATCGCGTCGGCGAGCTCGGCTTCGCCGCGCACGACGCGCATGCCCTTGCCACCACCGCCTGCCGAGGCCTTGACCAGGAGCGGATAGCCGATGCCGCGCGCCGCCGCGATCAACGCCGCGTTCGACTGATCATCGCCGTCGTACCCGGGCACCGTCGGCACGCCGGCGGTCCTCGCGATGCGCTTCGCGGCCTGCTTGCTGCCGAGCTTCGCGATCACGGCGGCCGGCGGGCCGATGAACACCAGCCCGGCCTCGGCGACCGCCTCGGCGAACGCGGCATTCTCGCTGAGGAACCCGTAGCCGGGGTGGATCGCATCGGCGCCCGTGATGCGCGCCGCGTCGAGGATCGCGTTGATGACAAGGTACGACTCGCGCGCGGGCGGCGGCCCGAGCCGCACGGCTTCGTCCGCAAACCGGACGAAGGGCGCGTCGGCGTCGGCATCCGAGTACACGGCGACCGTCGCGATGCCCATGGCGCGGCACGTCCGCATGACGCGCAGCGCGATCTCGCCGCGGTTCGCGACCAGGACCTTGTGGATCGACATCGCCGGCGAGCCTACCTCGGGCGCATACTCCGGGAGGTGCACGTCCAGGTCGGAATCGTCGGCGGCGGCCCCGCTGGGCTGTTGCTCTCGCACCTGCTCGCGCGCGCGGGGATCGAGTCGGTCGTGCTCGAGCGCCGCAGCCGCGCCGAGCTCGAGTCCGAGGTTCGCGCCGGCGTGCTCGAGCAAGGCACGGTCGACCTCCTGACCGAGGTCGGCGTCGGCGATCGGCTGCGCCGCGAAGGTGCGGTCCACCGGGGCCTGTACCTGCAGTTCGCCGGGCGTCGCCACCGCATCGCCCTCGCCGACCTCGCGGGCGGTCGCGCGATCACGCTGTACGCCCAGCACGAGGTGATCAAGGATCTGATCGCCGCGCGCCTCGCCGCCGGCGGTGCGCTCCGGTTCGAGGCGCGCGCCGTCGCCATCCACGCCGCCGACACCGATCGTCCACGCATCACCTATCGCGCGGGCGATGCCGAGCACGAGCTCACCTGCGACTTCCTCGCCGGCTGCGACGGGTTCCACGGTCCGTGCCGCCAGCTGATCCTCGCGGCAGGCGGCCGCGCCTACGAGCGCACGTACCCGACCAGCTGGTTCGGCGTGCTCGCGGAGGCGCCCCGCTCGACCGACGAGCTGATCTACGCGCTGCACGAGCGCGGGTTCGCGCTGGTCAGCACGCGCTCGCCGACGCTGCAGCGCTTGTACTTCCAGTGTCGTCCCGACGACGACGCCTCGCGGTGGTCCGATGCGCGCGTCTGGGAGGAGCTCCAGGCGAGGCTCGCGCTCGACGGCTGGACGCTGCGCGAGGGCACGATCATCGACAAGAGCGTGATCGCGATGCGCAGCGTCGTGATCGAGCCGATGCAGCACCGCCGCGTCTTCCTCGCCGGCGATGCCGCGCACATCGTGCCGCCGACCGGCGCGAAGGGCCTGAACCTCGCCGCGGCCGACGTCCACGTGCTCGCGCACGCGCTCGCCGCGTTCTATGCGCGCGGGCGCACCGACCTCCTCGACGCGTACTCCGCCATCTGCCTCGCGCGCGTGTGGGCCGCGCAGCGGTTCTCCGCGGCGATGACCGCGATGCTGCACCGGCTCCCCGACGACGACGACACCCGGTTCCGCCTCCAGCTCGCGGAGCTCGCCCACGTCACGAGCTCCGCGCATGCCGCCGCCGCGCTCGCCGAGAGCTACGTCGGCCTTCCCTTCCCGGCGCTCGCACCCACGAGCGATACTGGAGCGCGATGACCGACTACGAGTTCGACCTGGTGCGCGGCTTCTACCAGCGCATCCCGGACGATCGCCGCCAGCCGGTCCTGCCCGCGCTCGATCTCGAGGCGCTGTCCCCGTTCGTGCGCGCGCTGGTCACCATCGACGGATCGGTGACCCGCTACCTCGAGACGTATGCGTGGGAGCCGATCAAGGTCGTCGTCGTCGAGCACGGCGAGCAGACCGGCGATGATGGTTCGCGGATCCTGCGCCGCGTCGTCGCGATGCGCGGCCTCCGCTCGTCGCTCCGCTACGCCGCCGCGGTCACCGAGATGCCGCTCGCGCTCATGCCCGAGGAGTTCCGGCCGCTGCTCGCCGATGCGGCTCGCGGCGTGGGCCAGGTGATCAATCAGCTCCAGCTCGACACGCATCGCCGCATCCGGTCGCTGCGCCGCGAACGCTGCGAGCATCGCGCGTCGCTGCTCGCGCTTCCTGCCGAGGCGCCGGTGCTCGTGCGCGAGTACGAGATCAAGCGCGACCAGCGCGCGTTCGCGTTCATCCGCGAGGTGTTTCCCGAAGAGCGCCTCACCGAGCTCGGCCGCCGCGTTCCGGGCGCCGCGCCGTAGCCGCAGCCGCAGCCGCAGCCGCAACCGCAGCCGCAACCGCAGCCGCAACCGCAGCCGCACTTCGCGCTGGGGGCTCACAGGCGAAACCCACCGCTCTCGCCCTGCCTGCCCGGCGGGGGGCCCGCCCTCGCCCCGGCCGCGCGAATGGTTCGCGCCGAGCGCCGCCACTGGGGCTGGATCGTCGACAGCCGGAAAGCTCGCGCAATTCGCGATCGACTGCTCGCATGACCTACGCAGCGGGATGCCTCGCTCGCGACCTCGTTAGAACATTGTTCTAACGGGTTCGAAGGGAGAGGTTCCTGCACGCTAGGCGAGGAAGTCGGCGAAGGCGGCGCCAACGACAATCGGCTCTGCGCGCCATGTACAGCGGGATGCCTCGCTCGCGACCTCGTTAGAACAATGTTCTAACCGGTTCGAAGCGAGAGGGTCTGCCGCTTCATAACCTCGGCAACGGCGTCGGCAACGGCGTCGGCAACGGCGTCGGCAACGGCGTCGGCAACGG
>DATLHR010000094.1:0-26610 GCA_035539815.1 Kofleriaceae bacterium | reverse complement strand
GCTGATGACGCTGATCGGCCTCGTGCTGCTCGTCGTCGGCTCGAACATGTTCGTGCGCGGCGGGCGCGGTCTCGCGCAGGAGCTGCAGATGGGCGAGCGCATGCTCGGCCTGACCGTGATCTCGCTCGGCACCGCGTTGCCCGAGCTGATCGGATCGCTGGTCGCGGCCGCGCGCGGCCACGCCGCCCTCGCGGTCGGCTCGGTGATCGGCTCGAACCTCCTCAACGTGTTCCTCGTGCTCGGCGTGACCGCCTACCTCCAGCCGATCCGGGTCGGCGAACGCATGCACCTGGTCGACCTGGTCGGCCTGGTCGCCATCACGTTGCTCGGCGTGCTGATGATGCGCGGCTCGCGCCGGATCTCGCGGGTCGAGGGCGGGATCCTGGTGGCCGCATATATCGGCTTCATCGTCAGCTGCGCGATCCTGTAAGGCGCCAGGTCGGCGAGATCTGGGCAGATCTCGCTGAGACCGCGAGGTCGCGGCGCGAGGGCATCAGTCGGTGCGCAGCGCTCAGCCAAAGACAGGATCACCGCATAGAGAACAGCGTTCGGCTTTCGCTACAACGCCGGGCATGAAGCGCTCCTCTGTCGTGCTGGTGTCGCTCCTCGGGTCGTTCGGCATCGCCTCCGCCGAGCCGCAGACCAACGCGGCCGACGCGCCCGCGAACCCGCTCGCGACGCCGTACAGCCGCCCGCAGCCGACGTATCGCTTCATCGACCCGGGCCTCCCCAGCTTCTCCGGCGACGGCGTGTCGCTGGCGGCGTCGAACGTCATCTATCTCAACAACTGCAAGCCGAACGGCTGCCAGCTGTCGCCCGGCAACGAGAGCGCCGCGACCAACCGCTCGAGCATCATCGACCAGACGTCGACGGTCCAGCCCTTCGCGTACAGCGACTCGACCTGGCAGCAGGTCGTCGAGTGCGTGAAGAAGACCTACGCGCCGTTCGGCGTGCAGATCGTCACCGATCGGCCGGCGTCCGGCACCTACCACATGGCGATCGTCGCCGGCGTGCCCCAGAACGTCGGCATGCAGCAAGGCGTGGGCGGTGTGTCCCCGTTCACGTGCGGCTACATCAGCGGGGGCATCTCGTTCAGCTTCGCCAACGTCTACGGCGGCAGCGTCGACGACATCTGCTGGACCGTCGCACAGGAGACGGCGCACTCGTGGGGCCTGGATCACAAGTTCGATAACCGCGACCCGATGACGTATCTGCAGTCGGGGCCGTCGCGGAAGACGTTCCAGAACGAGGCCGGCCCGTGCGGCGAGTTCCAGGCGCGCGGCTGCTCGTGCGGCGGCAACTCGATGAACTCGTTCCGCGAGATCATGGAGACGTTCGGCTCGAGCACGCCGACGCCGCCGACGGTCAGCATCACGTCGCCGCGCAATGGCGACAGCGTCGCCGCCGAGTTCCCGATCCGCGCCGACATCGTCGACGACATCGGCGCCTCGAAGGCCGAGCTCCGCATCGACGGCCAGCTGATCTCGACGCTGACCGCGGCGCCGTGGGTATGGAATGCGCCGGCGTCGCTCGGTCAGGGCAACCACAACATCAAGGTCACCGGCTACGACATCGGCGGCACGCCGAGCGAGACGACGATCACGGTCACGCGCGGCGCACCGTGCAGCGACTCCAACGCGTGCACGGGCGACGGTGACGTGTGTGTCGACGGGCGCTGCGTCGCGGGCGGCTCGGTGACCGGCGGTCTCGGGACGACGTGCACCAGCAACACGGAGTGCCGCTCGGGGCAGTGCGCTGGCGACGGTACCAGCAGCTACTGCGTCGAGAGCTGCACGATGGGTAACGATGGGTGCCCGGGTGACTTTGGTTGCGTCGCGGCGGGCGGCGGTGGCGTATGCTGGCCGGGCGCCGGTGATGACGGCGGCTGCAGCACGGCGCGCGGCGACCAGGGCATCGTGCTCGTTGGTCTTGCCTTCGGCGCGCTCGTGATCTCGCGTCGCCGTCGCCGCTAAGCGTCATCGAAAGACAGACGTTTCTGCTAGGTTTGCTCGGGGTTGGCGGGATATGAGATCAGGCCATGAAGCGACTCTTGGTCTGCGCAGTTCTGCCGCTTCTCGCCCTCGCGACCCCTGCCGTCGGCGACACCAAGACGTGGCGCCCCGGTGAGGGCGACACGATCGAAGAAGACACGGCACCGCAGGTCCTGAAGCCGCGGCCGCGGCTCGAGCGCGTGTGGATCGACGTCGATCCCGCGCAGGTGCTCCCCGCGGTCAACTCGAACAAGATCTACCTCAACAACTGCAAGCCGAACGGCTGCGTGATCCGTCCCGGCAACGTGAGCTCGCTCGACGGCTCGGGCTATCAGGGCCTGTGGAACATCAGCAGCACGCGCACGCTCACGCCGTTCTCCGCGAGCGACACGACGTGGAACAACGTCGTCGCGTGCGTGAAGGACGTGTTCACGCCGTTCGGCGTCGAGATCACGACGACCAACCCGAGCCCGGCGCCGCACTTCGAGATCATGATCGCGGGCTCGCCGACGGACCTCGGGATGAGCCCCTCGACGGGCGGCGTGTCGCCGTTCTCGTGCCAGCAGTACATCCCGAACTCGCTCGTCTTCGACTTCCAGAAGGTCTGGGGCAGCGACGTCGAGGAGATCTGCGCGACCGCCGCGCAGGAGATCGCGCACTCGTTCGCGCTCGACCACGTCACCGACGCGAGCGATCCGCTCACGTACTTCAGCTACAGCGGCCGCAAGCGGTTCAAGGACGCGCAGGTCCAGTGCGGCAGTGACTGCGTCGGCGGTAAGTCGCCGCAGAACCAGACCTGCACCGGCACCAACGGGCAGAACCACCCGTGCGCGTGCACCGGTCAGAACACGCAGAACTCGGTGGCGACGATCAAGGCGCTGTTCGGCACGGGTACGCCGACGCCGCCGACCGTGAAGATCACGTCGCCCAAGCTCGGCGACGTCGTCGCGCCCGGCTTCCCGGTGCGCGTCGATGCGACCGACGACAACGGCATCGGCCGCGTCGAGCTGTACGTCAACAACACGCTTATCCAGACCTTGATCGCGCAGCCGTACGCGTTCAACGCGCCCGCCATGCTGACCGAGGGCACGCACAAGGTGAAGGTGCTCGCGTTCGACATCTTCGGCACCTCGGCGGAGGCGAACGTGCAGGTCGTGATCGGTCAGCCGTGCGGAAAGCCGTCGGACTGCCCGACGAACACGGACACCTGCCTCGGCGGGCGCTGCGTGCCGGGCCCCGGCGTGCAGGGCGGTCTCGGCACCACGTGCAACTCCGGCCCCGACTGCGCGTCGGGCCAGTGCGCGCAGGACTCGGCGGGCAACAAGTACTGCGTCGAGCCCTGCGTGCTCGGCGAGGGCCAGTGCCCCGACAACTTCGGCTGCCTCGACGCGGGCGGCCAGGGCGTGTGCTGGCCCGGCTACGACGACGGCTCCGACGGTGGCATCTGCTCGGCCGGCGGCGACGGCGGCGCGGTGTCGCTGGGGCTCGCGTTCGCATCCCTCCTCTTCGTGCGTCGTCGTCGCAAGTGATGCGCCGCTCGCTTCTCTCCGCCGGCCTCCTCCTCGCGGCGCTCGCGCCGAGCGCCACCGCCGAGCGCCCGCTCCCCAGGTACGTCCTGGTGCCGCAGCAGACGCCACCCGCGGCCGAGCCCGCGTCCCGCCTCATCTACCTGCGGCGTTGCCCGCCCTCGGGTTGCTTGATCCGGCCGGGTATCGACGACGCTCGCACCGACACGTCGAGCATCCCGAACAGCCAGGTCACGCTCAGCGGCTTCAAGCAGTCCCAGGAGGTCTGGGACCGGATGATGGAGTGCGTGCGCGCGACGTATGCGCCGTTCAACATCGGGGTCACCGACGTCGACCCGGGCACCGAGCCCCACTACGAGAACGTGGTCGGTGGGCGCGCGACGGAGCTGCGCGCGGATCTCGCGGGCGCGGGCGGGGTCGCGCCGTTCACGTGCGAGGAGATTCCGAACGCCGTCTCGTTCACGTTCGACGTGTACGGCCCCGATCCGGACGCGCTGTGCTGGACCGCGGCGCAGGAGACGGCGCACGCGTTCGGCCTCGAGCACGAATACAACGCCGCCGATCCGATGACGTACCTGAACGGCGGGCCGCCGATGAAGCGGTTCCAGGCGACGGATTCGCCGTGCGGCGAATTCCAGGCGCGGAGCTGTCAGTGCACGGGGGCGGCGACGCAGAACTCGTACATGCACATCCTCGCGATGTTCGGTCCGGGCGCGCCGACGGCACCGACGGTGACGATCAACTCCCCGAGCGCCGGCAAGCAGGTCGAGCCCGGGTTCTTCGTGCGCGCGAAGGCGATGGACGATGTCGCCGTCGATCGCCTCGAGATGTGGATCGATGGCGTCAACACCGGCGTGATGACGAAGACGGCGCCGTACGTGCTCGCCGCCCCGAAGGACGTCGCCCAGGGGCCGCACACCGTCGAGATCAAGGCGTTCGACGTCCAGGGCACGCCCGCGAGCGCGACCGTCGACGTCGAGGTGGGGCCGCCGTGCACGGCGTCGAGCGGCTGCAGCGGCGCCGACGTGTGCGTGATGGGCGTGTGCGTGCCGGGCCCCGAGCAGCCCGGCGGCCTCGGCGACGCGTGCACCGCGAGCACGGAGTGCCTCTCGAACCGCTGCATCGCCGACACCACGGGCGTCAAGCAGTGCGTGGAGTCGTGCGACCTGTCGCCCGGCAGCTGCCCCGAGGATTTCTCGTGCGTCGATACGGGCGCGGGCGCCGGCGTGTGCTGGTACGCGCCCGACGGCGGCTGCTGCGATGCCGGCGGCTCGCCGGCCGGTAGCTCGCTCGTCGCGCTCGGCGTCGTCGCGATCGTGCTACGCCGTCGGCGTCGATGAACGCGCGAACCTACGCGACGGCGATCGTCACCGCCGAGACCCTCGCGGGCAAGCTCGCGCCCCCGCCCGCCGACCTGGTGCTCGAGGACACCGAGCCCGCGCTCCGGCTCGCCGCGCCCGGCCGACCGGCCGAGCTCGCGATCGTGCCCGGCCGCAAGGCGAAGGTGCCGCCGCTCGCCGGCATGCGCGACCCGCAGCAGCGCGCGCGCATCCTTCACGCCCTCGCGAACCACGAGCTGCAGGCGATCGAGCTGTTCGCGTGGGCGCTGCTCGCGTACCCCGAGGCCCCGATCGCGTTTCGCCGCGGCCTGGTCGCGATCCTCGCCGACGAGCAGCGCCACCTCGCGCTGTACGGCGAGCGCCTCGTCGCGCACGGCATCGCGTTCGGCGCGCTCCCTGTCACCGGTCACTTCTGGAACAAGCTCGATCATCTCAGCGGCCCCCTCGAGTTCGTGTGCGCGATGGGGCTCACGTTCGAGAACGCGAACCTGGACTTCGCCGGCGACTACGCCGCCGCCGCGCGCGCGTGCGGCGACGAGGCGACCGCCGCGGTGCTCGATCGCGTGCACGCCGACGAGATCGCGCACGTGCACTTCGGGTGGGTGTGGCTGAAGCGGTTCGCCGGCGATGTCGATCCGTGGCAGGCGTACCTCGATCACGTGAAGTTCCCGCTCGGCCCCAGGCGCGCGCGGGGTGCGCGCTTCGACCGCGAGGCACGTGAACGGGCGGGCTTCGATGCCGCGTTCATCGCGGCGCTCGAGGCGACCGCTCCCACGCGGCCGTCGGGAGAACCGCGCGAATAGCGTGCGCGTGCTCGCCAACCTCGACTGCGAGGCCCGCTGGGCCGGCGCCACCCTGCCCCACGCGGTGCGCGCGCGGATCAGCCTGTACGCCTCGCTGCTCGCCGCGTTCGCCCCTGCCGGCGAGCCCGTCGAGATCTGGGCGCCCGCGGCGCTGGATCCCGCGCGCCTCCTCGCCGCCTCCGGCTGGGCTCCGCCGGTGATGCACGCGGGCGAGCTCGCGGATCCGGATCTCGCGTGGGCCGCCGCGAGCGCGCGCGACGTCAACGATCGCCGGTTCGCGCTCTCGCTCGCACAGGCGCACGCGGCGGCGCTCCCCGGCGCACGCGTGATCGCGAGCGCCGACGACCTCGCGATGGCGAGGGGCGCGTGGATCGCCAAGGCCGCGTGGACCTCCGCGGGGCGCGACCGCTGCCGCGGCGACGGTCCGCCGACCACCGAGCAACGGACGCGGCTCACGCGCCTCGTCGCCGCGTTCGGGCCGCTCGTCGTCGAGCCGTGGCTGGACCGCATCCTCGACGTCGGTGCATGCGCGCGCGTCGACGCCGATGGCCGGATCACCGCCGAGCCACCGCACGGCCTCGTCACCGACGCCCGCGGCGGCTTCCTCGGCATCGACCTCGCGCCGCCGGCGCTGCTGGCACACGAGCACGCGCGGCTCGCCGAGGTCGTCGAGCTCGTCGGACGTGCCCTGACCACGCGCGGCTACGCGGGTCCCTACGCCATCGACGCGTTCGCGTACCGCGACGACGACGGCGCGCGCCGGTTCCACCCGCTCTGCGAGATCAACGCGCGCTACACGTTCGGCTGGGTCGCTCACGCCCTACGCCGCCGCTGCGGGACGACCCGCCTGGGGTTCGCACCGGCGCCGTCCGGTGCGGTTCCTTTGATCGCGCCCGGCGCCGACGGAGTCACTGCGTGGATCGCGTAGGTGCGACAACTTGGCGCCGTGCGCGACGGCACGTTCTGCGCATCCTACGCCCGTCATGAGCAGACGGATCTGGTCGATCACGAAGGGCTTTCTGATCGTCCTCGGCGTCCTCGTGGGCCTGTTCGGGCTGATCCAGCTCATCCCCTACGGGCGCACCCACAGCAACCCGCCGACCATCGCCGAGCCGGCGTGGGACTCGCCGCGCACGCGCGAGCTCGCCGTCCGCGCCTGCTTCGACTGCCACAGCAACCACACGAAGTGGCCGTGGTACGCGAACGTCGCGCCGATGTCATGGATGGTGCAATTCGACGTCGAGGTCGGCCGCGACGTCCTCAACTTCTCCGAGTGGAACCGGCCGTACGAGCGTGCGCGCTATGCGGGTGTACGCACGGCCGACGGCAACATGCCGCTGCGCAAGTACATCGCCGCGCACCCCGAGGCGAACCTGACCGATGCGGAGCGCCAGGAGCTCGCCGATGGTCTCAACCGAACGCTCGGCACGCCGAACGACTGATCCGAGCCCGAGCCCGAGCCCGAGCCCGAGCCCGATCAGCGAACGATACCGAGCGACACGGTGGTGCAGCCACGGTCGCCGATACAACGGTCGCGCTGAATGTTGATGCCGTCGAAGCCGACCGTTCGAAGCCGACCGCGCGGAACCGAAGAACGGGCTCGGGCTCGGGCTCGGGCTCCGCGCTTTCGCGCTGGGCTCGGGCTCGTTCGCTAGCGCGCGGCGCGCGTGATCGCGAGCCGCTCGACGGGGGCGACCCGGGGCCACGAGTCGCCCGAGCGATGCAGGCGCCCGCCCTGGCCGTGGTAGCGCGGGAATGGATCCTTGGGATCGATCGCCGACACGATCACCTCACCGCGGCGCGTGAGGAACAGGACCGGCTCGAGCCCGGCGCTCGACGGCCGCTCGAACTTCACGCTGACGCCCGCGGGGGACACCGCCTCGACCGTCGTCCCGCGCGCGGCGGCGTCCGGCACCAGCGTCGGGATCAGCCACGCGGAGCGCTCTGCATCCTCGAAGTCCGGCTTCGCCGTCGCGAGCGTCTTGGCCGTGATCGGCCCGCGCGCCGCGCCGTCGACGGTGATCGCGATCGCCAGATCGGCGGGCGGGGGCATGTCGCGCGGAGGGTGCGGCTGCGACCACTGCTTGGCCCCGCCTTCATCGCTCGCACGCGAGCATGCAGCGGCCGCGAGCATGGCGACCACGATGCTCGACCGGCGCGGCATGGTCAGATTGTAGCATCCGTCCATGGACTCCCACGCCGCCGTCACCGCTGCTTGCCGGGCCGCCCTCGCCCGTCCCGGGCGGGTGCTCGCGCTCACCGGCGCGGGCGTCTCCGCGGAGAGTGGGATCCCCACGTTCCGCGGCAAGGAGGGCTACTGGACCGTCGGTGCACGCGAGTATCACCCCCAGGAGCTCGCGACCCATGCGGCGTTCGAGGCGATGCCGTGGCAGGTGTGGGCCTGGTACCTGTATCGCCGCGGTGTGTGCCGGCGCGCCGCGCCCAACGCCGGGCACGTCGCGCTCGTCGAGCTCGCCCGCGCATTGCCCGACCGGTTCGCCCTCATCACCCAGAACGTCGACGGTCTGCACCGCCGCGCGGGCAGCCCCGACGCGAGCACGTTCCCGATCCACGGTGACATCTCGCTCATGCGGTGCGCGGACGACTGCGTGCCCGACCGATGGCCGATCCCCGAGGGCGTACCCGATCTCGACAAGGGCGAGGAGGTGCCGGCCGCCGGGATCGCGCTGCTGCGGTGCCCACGGTGTGGCGCCATCGCTCGCCCCCACGTGCTGTGGTTCGACGAGAGCTACGACGAGCCACGCTTTCACCTCGACACCGTGCGCCGGCTCGCCGCGCAGGCCGCGCTGCTCGTCATCGTCGGGACGTCGGCGCAGACCAACCTGCCACGGCAGGTCGTCACGCTGGCGGCGCGCAACGCCGCCGTCATCGTCGACATCAACGTCGAGGACAATCCGTTCGGCGCGATCGCCGCGGCGTCGGGCGGGGTGATCCGTGAGGCCTCGGCGACCGCGCTGCCCACGCTCACCGCCGCGCTGATCTCGACCTGATCGAGCGCGACTTCGCTTTACGAAGCCACCGGCATTGGGCAGGGTGTCCTCGTGGTCCCGCCCGACGAGAATGTCCCCGAGCACGTGCCGGATCGGCCCGAGCACGCGACGGGTGAGATCTCGATGCTCCCGCCCGAAGAGGCGGAGAAGGTCGTCGCGGAGATCAAGGCGGTCGCCGAGAGCCGCGGCGAGGGCGAGGAGCCGGTCGAGGCGGGCGAGGCGCCGACCGGGCGCGCGAAGCGCACGACGGTGCTGCCCCCGATCCCGACCCTCGACCAGGCCCCACAGGAGCCGCCGTCGGAGGACGAGCTCTCCATCGAGGAGCTGCGAGATGCGTGGCCTCTGCTCGACCTCGACGAGCGCGGCGACGGCCTGCGCGTGATGCCGCGCGAGGATGCGGAGGACTTCTTCGTCGCGCTCGATGCCTTCGATCAGGCCGCGCTGCTGCTCCACTTCCGCCCGGGGCAGCGCCGGCAGTGGATGCGTCTGCTCGAGCCCGACGATGTGGCCGACGTGATCCAGGAGGTCGACGACTCCGAGCACAAGAAGGCGCTGCTCGCGCTGCTCGACGCGCCGACGCGCAAGGAGGTCACGGCGCTGCTCGCGTACGCCGAGGACGAGGCAGGTGGCCTCATGTCGACGCGCTACGCACGGCTGCGCCCGCAGATGACCGCCGACGAGGCGATCAGTTATCTGCGGCGTCAAGCGCGCGACAAGATCGAGACCATCTACTACGCGTACGTGCTCGACGGCGAGCAGCGCCTCCTCGGCGTGGTGTCGTTCCGCGATCTGTTCGCGGCGGATCCCAAGAAGATCGTCGCCGAGATCATGGAGACCGACGTCGTCCGCGTTACCGACGAGATGGATCAGGAGACGGTCTCGCGCGTGTTCGCGGAGCACGACCTCACCGTCGTGCCGGTCGTGGATCTCGATGGCAGGATGAAGGGCATCGTGACCGTCGACGACATCGTCGACGTCGTTCAGGAAGAGGCCACCGAGGACGCGCAGAAGTTCGGCGGTATGGAAGCCCTCGAGATGCCGTACCTCCAGAGCAGCCGGCGCGAGATGATCACGAAGCGCGGTCGCTGGCTCGTGCTGCTGCTGATCGGGTCGATGCTCACGACCACCGCGATGGAGTCGTTCCAGGATCAGATCGATCGCGTCCCGGTGCTCGCGGTGTTCATCGCGATGATCGTCTCGACCGGCGGTAACTCGGGCTCGCAGGCCTCGACGCTGGTGATCCGCGCGATGGCGCTCGGCGAGGTCCGCGCCAACGACTGGTGGTTGATCCTGCGGCGCGAGCTCGTGATCGGCGCCTCGCTCGGCGCCGTGCTGTTCGGGGTGACGCTGCTGCGCGTGCTGCTGTGGGGCTCGTTCGGCAGGTACGGCGACCATTACGTGCTGCTCGCGTTCGCCGTCGGGCTCAGCGTCATCGGCTGCACCACCGCCGGGACCCTGGCCGGCGCGATGCTGCCGTTCGTGCTGCGCAGGTTCGGGGCGGACCCGGCGAGCGCATCGGCCCCGTTCGTCGCCACCCTCGTCGACGTGAGCGGGATCTTGATCTATTTCGGGATCGCCAACCTCGTCCTCAGCAACGTGCTGCCGATGTAAGTGTGCCGCGCAATTGGGGGTGCGGCCGACGGCCGGCATTTGATACCCTCATCCGGATGGCCAGAGAGCACGTCGCGGCTCCCGACACCGCGCACGCGGAACCCGCCACCGAGCCCGTGGTCCAGCGAGGCCCCGGCGGGCCCGGGGTACAAGCGCTGCAAGCCTTACTCGCACAAGGCCGGCCCGATCCCGACAAGATCGTGAAGGTGATCGATGCCTATCGCGGCGAGCGCGAAGCGATCCTCGCGCTGCTCCAGCGCACGCTCGGCAATGCGTTCGTGCAGCAGGTCGTCCAGGCGATGCATGGCCTGCGCGCGGACGTGAAGCGCGTCGAGATCGCCGCGGGCGATCCCGGCGACCCGAACGCGGACTCGTTCCTCGCCACCAAGAACGGTGTGAAGTGGCGCGCGGCCGACGGCGACTTCACCGGCGAGGTCACCAAGGACAAGGCGACCAGCCACTACCAGATCGACGAGAACGACGCGCTCCACGCCGACGTGTCGATCAAGGACAGCAAGGGCTCGCTCGCGTGGCAGCACGATGGCCGCACCGCGGCCGAGCTGTACGGCGACTGGAAGGACAAGGACCGCAGCGAGCTCGGCGTGCGCCGTAGCTGGGAGCTCGGCGAAGGCGCGACGGTCACGGGCGGCGTGCGCCATCAGACCGCCAAGCATCCGGGCGCCAGAGAGTCCGTCGCGAGCGACCAGCTGTTCGCGACCTACAAGCAGGGCACGACGACGATCGATGGCGGCCTCGGGGTCTCGGGCGGCGGGCTGGCGGGATCGGCGAGCGTCTCCACGGCTCTCGGCAAGCACGATCAGGTCGACGCCGCGGTCCGCCACGATGCGGCCGGGACGTCCCTCTCGGCCAAGCACGCGCACACGTTCGGTGGCGGCGCGACGCTCACGACGGACGGCTACGTCCGCCACGACGACGTGACCACCGGGCGCGTCGCGTCGACGTACAACGACAAGGGCACGTCGATCGACGCCAGCGTCACGCGCGCCGCGGACGCGACCACCTACCACCTCGGCGGCTCGCAGAAGCTCGACGATCGATGGACGCTCCGAGGCAACGCCGATCACGTCGACCGCGGCCGCGACGCGGACGTCACGACCGGCGCGCTCGCCGCGACCTACAAGGACGCGAACACCTCGTTCGACGCCAACGTCAGCCGCGCGGCGTCGTCCACGAGCCTGCACCTCGGCGCGAGGGAGCAGCTGTCGGAGCGGCTCGCGCTCGGCGGCTCCGTCGATCACGTGCAGCAGGACACCGGAGCGCGCCAGACCACCGGCAAGCTCGACCTGACGTACCGCACCCCCGGGCTCGCGGGAGGCTTCGGGATCGAGGGCGGCTCGGGCACGCGCGACTACGTCGGGCTCGTGGGCTCGGGGACCGGCCGGATCGCCCCGAACCTGTACGCCACCGGCTTCGGCAGCGCGTCGTACGAGCAAGGCAAGCAAGCGGCCGGGCATGTCGGCGCAGGGCTGACGTTCACGCCGCACGAGAAGGCCGCGCTCACGCTCGCGGGCGTCCTCGATCAGGACGGCCGCCTCGAGACCCGCCTGCAGCTCGACGTGTTCAAGAGCCGCGTCGAGAGCGCGGCCGCGCTGAGCGACGCACAGAAGAACGCCCTCGTCAGCTTGTTCGTTTCGTATTCGCCGCACGGGTCGGTTGCCGGCAACGCGATGAACGATCGCTTCGGCGCGCCGACGACAAGCCGCAACATCGACACGGGTGGCCAGGTGATGGCCGGAATCCGCATCAAGTTCTGATGTTCTCCACACGCGTCTACCACTATCGCGATCCTGCCGCCGTCATCCTCGGTCTCAAGGAGCTGCGCAAGCAGGGGCTGACGCCCCGCGGCCTGCTGTTCGTCGCGCTCGATCCGCGCGGCGAGACCAACATCGCCATCCCCGAAGACCTCGACGCGGTCGCGAGCATCCGCGTCGGCGACAAGCTCTCGCTGGTGTCGCCGTTCGAGGGCAGGTTCTTCCACTTCGACGCCGTGCACCGCCTTCCCGGTGACACCGTGCTGTGGAATGGCGACCGCCGTCTCGGCGACACCGGCTCGGCGCCCGAGGTCGCGTGCGCGATCAGCGAGTGGCTCAAGGGCAGCTCGGCGAAGAACGTGTTCCTCGGCTGCAACGCTCACGTACCCGGGTCGTGGTGGACGATCGATCACCTCTCGGCGGTCACGGCGATGCACAACCTGGGCTTCCTCGATTGCGTCGTCACCGCGTCGGGCATCCTCGCGCGCAAGATCGACGACCATCGCCTCTACCACCTCGAGCTGCGTACCCTCGCCGAGCAAGGCACGCCCACCGAGGGGTGGACGGAGGTGTTCGCGAGCGACCTCGGCAACATCCTGCTCATCGAGCGGCGCGTCCTCCAGTACCGCCTCGTGCTCACGTGCGAGCGCGGCCTCGTCGAGGTCGATGTCAGTCACCTGCCCGATCTCGCGATCGAGACCACGCGCGTGCCGATGCGCTCGGGCTTCGGCGTCGTCGGCCGCATCGACGGCGGTGCGTTCGCCGTCACGTCGGGCACCGTCGAGCCGTGGGGCCTCACCAACATGAGCCCCGCGATGCTCGTCGGCTCGCCGACCGAGAGCCTCTCCGAGCTGCCGAAGACGCTGCGCGCGATGCCGCTCGACGTCGAGTAGCTACCACCACATCGTGGTGATGCGCTGATCGAACGGCAGCTGCGCGGGGCACTGCGTCGCATCGGCGTAGGCCTTCGAGTCGCCGGCGAACCGCACGTGCTCGTAGGTGACGAGCACCTCTTCGGTACCATCCGGCAAGGCGGTGGTCACCGCGTCCTCGAGCGCGAGCAGACGGCGCGAGTCCGAGGCGAGGCCGAGCGACGGCAGCGTCGCGGTGACGCGCGCGAGCTGAGCGCGACCGTGGGCATCCGCGGCGCCATACGCGTACAGGCAGACGCCGAGCTCGGTCACCGCGCGATCGCCGACGTTGTAGACGTCGAACCGAGGCCAGTCGTGGCGATCGCGGCCGCCATGCAGCGCGAACTTCACGGCCTCGAACGGCGGCATCGGCTGGGCTCCGCGCAGCTTGCGGCGGTCGGCGACGACCGGAGGGAACCGCGAGCGTCCGGGCCCGGGCGGCGCGAGCCGCCACGCTGCGAGCGCGCGCCCCATGGGCCGCGCGCAGCTCGAGTCGGCCTCGACACCATGCGCTCGCGCGGCCGCGTCGGCGGCTTCGTCGCCCAGACAGCCGACCTCGCTGCACGCGCGGTAGTCGTGCGCGCGGCACAGCCCCTCCGGCGACAGCCGCCGGCTCGGGACCAGGTCGCACGCGGTCGCGTCGCCGGCGCGGCACGCCTGGTCGAGGCGTGCCACCGCATCGAGGCGATCCGCGTCGCGACCGCTCGCGCGCCAGCTCGCGAGCGCGCGCGCCTCGCAGGCGGCGACGTCTTCGATCTCCGCCTCGTCGCACGTCTGCAGCTCGATGGCGAGCTGGCCGCACGAGTAGAGCTGGTCTTGTGTGCACGCAGTGCCGTACGCGCGCCGGCGTCGCTCCTCTGAATTGTCTCCGTCTCTCATGAATTGGCCGCCCTGCCATTCGCACGCGCGACCGTCGCCGGCCTCGCACGCCTCGGCCGCGCGCTGCTCTTGCTTGTCGCGCTCGCTAAAATCGAGCGCGACCGCCCCCGTGACGTCGGGGCTGAACATCGCCCACCACGCGTTCTTCGCACACGAGACCGGATCGCCGCGGTCGCACAGCAGCCGCTGGAGGTCGAGCACGCGCTGGTGACTGAACGCGACGCCGCGGGCCATCTCGACCGCATCGAGCAGCGCGAAGCATGCGGTCAGCTCTCCGCGCCCGTCGTCGCACAGCCGCGTGTAGATGGCCGCCGCGCGCGCGTAGTCACGCGGGCCGCCCTGCCCTCGCTGCGCCGCACGCGCGGCCTCCATCGGCGAAGCATCGCCGGTGCTGGTGTTCGCCAAGGACGGCGCGCGGGCCGAGCGCCCGCACGCGGCGAGCAGCAGGCATCCGAGCTCGAGCACGCGCCGCGCCGTCATGCGGCGAGCGTAGCGCGGCGCCACCGTTTAGTCGCAGGTCTCGCTCGCCTCGACGAAGAAGCCCTCGGTCGGATCGTCGACGATGCGGACGTCGAGGTTGCAGTAGAAGCGCGAGACCGCGGCGACGCTGAACGAGATCTCGACGGTGCCGTCGCTGCCTTCCCATGACCGCGTGTTGACCACGTGCGCGTCGAACGACGCCGGGCTCGTGCCGTCGGCGATCACCTGGTCGACGGCCTCGGCGAGGGCCGCCAGCTCGACCGCGGACTGTCGCAACCACGCGACGTCGTGATCGGCGCGACCGCCCGTGAAGTCCGCTTCGACGAGCACCTCGGCGAGCGCCGACTGGCCGGCTTCGAACAGATCGGCGATGGGGACCTCGTCGAGCTCGGTGGTCTCGGTGACGGTGCCGGCGGGCAGCGCGTCGATCCGCGCGAGCACGGCGCGGGTCTCGTCGAGGTACGCGGGGACGATCTCGTCGAGCGTGTCGAGGACGATGTAGCGGCCCCAGCCGGGCATGTCGCTCAGGAACGGGGTCGCCGACGTGGGGTCGTCGGCCTTGCCGCCGCCGGGGGCGCCCGCCTCGGGCTCCGCGCCGTCCACGGCGCAGCCCTGCAATTCCATCGCGGCCACCAGCACGAACCTCGAAGTCGACATGCCCGCGCATCGTGCAATGGCTACGCCGAGGGATCGGCCGTGGTTTCCGGCACGTTCGTCATCGACGGGCGGATGCAGTCGTCATCACGGGTGGCGAGCTCAGTTGCCAGCACATGTTCTGGCAGCCATCGGTGGCCGCGCTCGTCAACCCGTCAGTGCTTGGCTCGCCAGCGCGTGATCTCGGCGGCGCTCGCGGGGTCCGAGGTCGCCAGGCTGGCCTCCGCGGCCGCGGCAAGGCTCCGCGCACGCGCACGATCGACCTTCAGCTCCCAGAGACAGCCCGCGAGGGCGAACTGCGCATCGGCAAGCTGCGAGCTGCCGGCTCGCGCCGAGGCGAGGCGCTCCACGGCTCCCTCGAGCAACGGGCGTGCATCTGCATACCGGCCCACCTCGACCAGCGTGCTTCCGAGCGTGGCCTGGACCTCGGCGACACGCGGGTCGTTGCCCGCAAAGTGCTTCTCGCGGATCGCGAGCGCCCGGCGGAGATTCGCTTCGGCGGCCGTGGTGTCACCGAGCGCGGACTGCGCCGCGCCGAGGTTCATGAGCGTGCTCGCGACGGAGACGTGATTCGGCCCGATGACCTCGTCTTCGATCGCCAGCGCGGCCTGGAACTTCGCCGCGGCGTCCTGGATCTGCCCGTGCGCATACAAGACCGAGCCGAGGTTCGACAACGCCATCGCGGTGTCTGGATGACGCTTTCCATAGACGGTCTCGATGATCGTCAGCGCGCGACGAAGGTCGGCCTCCGCTTCATCGAGCTTGCCAGCCTCGACGAGACCGGTCGCTCGGTCATTGAGCAGCTCGGCATAGTCGGGGTGCGTCTCGCCGTACGCCGCGGCCACGATCGCGAGTGCGCGAGCATGGTAGGCGGCGGCTCGCTCGGGGCGCGAGAGCCGCGTCAGCTGGAGGGCGGCGTAGTTGAGCGCACGGGCGACCAGCGGATGCGACGTGCCATGCAGCAGCTCCAAGAGCTCGCGGCTCTTCTCGCTGTGCTCCAACGACTGCTGGAAGTCACCTCGCACATAGGCAGCCGTGGCCTTGCTCGCGAGCAAGTTGGCGCTGAGCTCGTTGTCGCCGCCGATCCGCGCGATCCCGGAGCCGGCGAGCGCGAGGTACGGCTCGGCGCGGCGCGGATCCTCGAACTCCCAGGCGCTCAGGTGCGCGAGCTCGGTGAGCACCTTCACCTTCCGGCGATCGTCACGCCCACGATCGGCTGCGGCCACTGCGTCGAGGAAGTGACGCTCCGCGCCGGCGAAGGCACCTTGCTTCAGATCGAGCGCGCCCTGCAGATCGAGCAGCTGCGCACGCAGCGGCGCGTAGTCGAGCGCGCCGAGCGTTTTTTGGGCGCGCTCGAGCGCGGCGCCCGCCTTGTCGAACTTCGCGAGCTCGAGCTGTAGGTTGGCCTCCGAGAGCATGGTCTGGACCTGCTCGATCGTCGCCTTTCCCTTCGGATCGGCGGGCGGCGGCACGACCTCGAGCAGCTCCGTGGCACTCGCGCATGGCGCGACCGAGCTCAGCGAGCCGATCACATCGCCCGCTCGCGCGACCGTCTGCGCGTCCGGTTGCTCGAGCATGCCGACCGCGAGCGACAGCTCGGCGCGGCGCTTCTCGAGGCATAGAGAGCGCAGCTCACCGAGCTTGCCACTCTGCTCCTTGCGGACGACCGATGCCTCGCACACCTCCCGGTCCATCGCGGACCACGCTCCTGCGTAGGCATCGAGCTGCGCGACCGCGGTCTTGAACGACGACTCGGCGTGGGGCAGCCCGGTGCCGCGAAACGCCTGCTCGACGCGCGCGCGCCGGGTGGCGTCCCAGACGCCCTCGAGACGACCGCTCGTCCCACACATCGCCCGCGGCTCCTCCCCTCCCCGCAACCACACGGTAGCGGCCAGCCCCACCGCGACCACGCCCAGTCCGCCGATCGCACCGCGGCGGATCATGGCGCCGCGATCGCGCTCGAGCTCGGCGAGCAGCTCGCTCATGCTCGGGAACCGGTCCGCGCGGTCTCTGCTCATCCCGCGCAGGATCACGGCGCGCAACCAGCGAGGGACCTTGCGAGTCGCAGGAACTGGATCGCGCGCGCCAGCATGGACCTTCTCGATCAACATCGGCAGCGGCGTGGCGGAGAACGGCAGGGCGCCATAGATGGCCTCGTACAGCGCGACGCTATAGGCGTACTGATCACTGCGGGTATCCGCGACGCCGCCATCGAAGAGCTCGGGCGCCATGTAGTTCGGCGTTCCCAGCAACGCGCCGGTCGCGGTCAGCGGGACCGGCGTCCGCAGATCCGTGAGCGTGGCGGTGTGGTCGATCGCCGCCGGGGTAGCGGACTCTGACATGTGGCGCGCGATGCCGAAGTCGGTGACGCGGGCCCGACCGCTAGCGTCGATCAGCACGTTGTCGGGCTTGAAGTCGCGGTGAACGATGCGTGTCGCGTGGGCCGTCTCGAGGCCGCGGCCGGCGGCGATGAACGTGGCGAGGATCTCCTTCTGCGTGCGCGGCGCTGCGGCGAGCCACTCGCGCAGATTCGACCCGTCCACGAGCTCGAGGCACATGAAGATCCGCCCCTGGTGGACGCCGACCTCGTACACGGTGACGACGTTCGGGTGCGACAGCTGCGCCATCGCCTGCGCTTCGCGCAGCAGCCGGTCCATGTGCTGCGACATCTCGCTGTGAAGCACCTTGATCGCCACATTGCGCCCGAGCTGCGGGTCTCGCGCCGAGTAGACGACGGCCATCCCGCCCTCGCCGAGGCGCTCGCGAATCTCGTAGCGCCCGACTAGCTCGCTGGGCTCGAACGCGGACGAGGTCGAGGCCCTGGTCACCGGCCCCGACGGCGTGTGCGCCGTGTCCCCGTGCGGGTCAACGCCCCTCCCTGACCACTTCATCCCTGAAACAGAATACTACGCGACGACGTCGTAGAGGGGCGCGCTGCGTTACTCGGGGCGCTTCCACGGCGACTTGCCGGTGAACCGCGTGTACAGGTGATAGCCGATCCAGCGCAGCGGCTCGCGTGGGATCCCGCCGGGCCGGCGCATGTAGAACGCGACGTCCTTCCAGCGATCGTGGTCGCCGGCGTAGAGGTCGGCGATCACGCGGCCCGCGAGGTTCGCGAGCGTGATGCCGTGGCCGCTGTAGCCGACGCCGTAGTAGACGTTGCGGTGCGCGCCCATCACGCCGATCGCGCAGTGGCGGACGAGGGTGAGATCGAGCGGGCCGCTCCAGCGGTGCTGGGTCGGGACCTCCGCGAGCTCGGGGAAGTAGCGATCGAGCGAGGCGCGGACGGCGCGCGCGCCGGTGTCGTCGGGGCGTGCGGCGAACGTGGTCGCGTTGCGGAACCGATACGCGTACGCCGAGGTCGTGCCGCCACCGAAGATCACGCGGCCCGCGGCATCGACGGTGCCGTACGCGAGGCGCGGCGAGTCGTCGAAGAAGCCGGCGACGCGACCGAGCCCGGTCTTCGCGAGCACGTCGGGCGCCACCGGCGCGGTCGCGATCGCGTGCGAGATGACCGGCAACAGGCCGGTCGTGAAGTAGCCGAGGTGCATCGTGTAGCCGCTGGTCGCGAGCACGATCGCCTTCGCGCGCACGGTCGCCCGCGGGGTCACGAGCTCGATGGCGGCGCCCTCGCGCACCCGCGTGACCGGCGTGCCTTCATGGATCGCCACACCGCGCTGCACGAGCAGCGGCCGCATCGCGCGCACGAGGTCGACGCCCGCGATCGTGGCCTCCGTCGGATCGAACACCGCCCCGTGCACGCCGCGCGCGGAGAGCAGCTCGGTCAACGCGGCGCCGCGAAGGAAGCGCAGCGGCAGCCCGCGCGCGGTCAGCTGCGCCACGAACGCCTCGGCCTCCTCGGCGGCGCGCGCGCTGGTCGCGAGGTGCACGCACCCGGTGCGCCGGAACCGCACCGGCAAGGCGTGCTCGCGGATCAGCGCCTCGACGTCGTCGATCGCGCCGCGCGTGATCGCGTGCTCGCGCACGACGAGGTCCGCATCCACGTCCTTGACGGTGATGCCGTTGAGCACGAGCCCGCCGTTGCGCCCACTCGCGCCGTTGGCGAGCTGCTTCGCCTCGAGCAGCGCGATACCGAGCGCGGGGAACCGGCGGCTCAGGTGGTACGCGGTCGACACGCCGGTGAACCCGCCGCCGATGATCGCGACGTCGACCTCGAGGTCGCGCGCGAGCGGCGCCGACGGCGTGTCGGGCGGTGCGCCGTCGAGCCACACGGCCGTGTTGTCATCGAACAGGTGCTGCATCAACGACCCGGGGCGAGCATCGACCCGAAGGCGACCAGCTTGGTCTCCAGGTTGTCGAGCAGCCCCTCGCGCCCGCACTCGTGACCGACACCGCTGTCCTTGCGGCCGGCGAACGGCGCCTCGACGGTCTGCGGCGCCCATTCGTTGACGCCGATCATCCCGAAGTCGAGCTGCTCGTAGGCGCGCGTCGCCGCGGCGAGATCCTGGGTGAACACGTAGGCCGCGAGCCCGTAGCGCGTGTTGTTCGCGGCGGCGATCGCCTCGTCGAGCTGATCGAAGGCGGTCATCGCGAACAGCGGGCCGAACACCTCGTCGGCGAACGCCGGCATCGTGGGCGTGACGTCGCCGAGCACCGTCGGCTCGAGGAAGAAGCCCGGGCGCCGCAGCCGCGCGCCTCCGGTGCGGACCTGCGCGCCGCCGGCGGTCGCGGCCGCGATCAGGGCCTCGACCCGCTCGCGGTGGCGCGCGCTGATCATCGGGCCGATGCGCGTCGTCGGCTCGAGGCCCGGCCCGACCGGCAGCTTGCGGGTCTCCTCGATGACGATCTCCTCGAAGGTCTTCGCGTGCGCGCGCGGCACGTAGAACCGCTGCGGCGCGACGCACACCTGCCCCGCGTTGCGGAACCGCGCCGCCACCGCGCCGCGCGCCACGCTCTCGATGTCGACGTCTGGCAACACCAGCACGGGCGCGTTGCCGCCGAGCTCGAGCGACAGCCGCGTCATCGTGCGCGACGCGCCGTCCATCAGCAGCTTGCCGACCGCGACCGAGCCCGTGAAGCTCAGCTTGCGCAGCGCCGGATGATCGAGCATGGCCTGCCCGATCGGGTGCGGCTCGCCGCTCACGAGGTTCACCGCGCCCGGCGGCAGCCCCGCCGCCGAGAGCACCTCGACCAGCGCCATCGCCGAGAGTGGCGTCAGCTCCGCCGGCCGCACGACGACCGTGCACCCCGCCGCGAGCGCGGCCGCGATCGCACGCGCCGGGTTGTACGCGGGGAAGTTCCACGCCGTGATCACCCCGACCACGCCGATCGGCTCCTTGAGCACGAGCATGCGCCGCGCCGGCGTACGCGCCGGCACCGTGTAGCCCGCGCCGCGCTTGCCCTCCTCGGCGTACCACTCGAAGAAGTCGGCCGCGACCTGCCACTCGCGCAGCGCCTCGGCGATCGGCTTGCCCGCCTCGCGCACCGTCACCTCGGCGAGCGGTGTGAGGCGCCCCCGGATCAGCTCCGCCGTGCGCAGCAGCAGCGCGCCGCGATCGTACGCGGTCCGCGCGCGCCACGCGGGCAACGCGCGCTGTGCGGCCTCGATCGCCCGCACGGCATCCGGTCCGCCGCCGTACGCGACGCTCGCGATCGCCTGCTCGGTCGCCGGATCGATCACCTCGCGGCGGCCGCGCTCGAGCGCGTCGACCCACGCTCCGTCGATGAATTGCTGCGTGTTCATGCTCCGTGCTCCCCTACGTGCGCGATCGCGGCGCCGACCACGCCGAGCGCCTCGCGCAGCTGCGGCTCGGTGATCGAGAGCGGCGGCATGAACCGCACGCAGTTCGAGTACAACCCGGCGCGGATCAGCAGCACGCCGGCGGCGACCGAGCGCTTGATCACCGCGAGCGCCTGCGCGGTCGCCGGCGTCTTCGTCGCGCGGTCGGTCACCAGCTCGACGAGCATCATCGGCCCGAGCCCGCGCACGTCGCCGACGAGCGGCGTCGTCTCCTGCAGGCGCACCAGCTCCTCGCGCATCACGTCGCCGATCCGGTTCGCGTGCGCGAGGAACGCGGGCGCGCGGATCAGCTTCACCGCCTCGATCGCCGCCGCGCACGCGACCGGGCTCCCGCCGTACGTGCCGCCGACCCCGCCGAGGTGCGGCGCGTCCATGATCTCGGCGCGCCCGGTGGTCGCGCTGATCGGCATGCCGGCGCCGAGCGCCTTGGCCATCGTGATCACGTCGGGTTCGACGCCCGCGTGATCGACCGCGAACAGCTTGCCGGTGCGCCCGAACCCGGTCTGCACCTCGTCGGCGATCATCACGATGCCGTGGTGCGTGCACAGCTCGCGGATCCGGCGGAGGAACCGCGCGGGCATCGGGATGAACCCGGCCTCGCCCTGCACGGGCTCGATGATGATCGCCGCGAGCGCCGACGGATCGATCTGCGCGACCATCGCGCGCTCGAGCTGCGCGATGCAGGCGTCGACGTACGCGTCCTCCGTCATGCCCGCCGGCCGGCGATACGGCTCCGGCGCCGGGATGCGGTAGACCTCGGGCGCGAACGGCCCGAAGCCCTGCTTGAACAAGCCGTACTTGCTCGTCAGGCTCAGCGTGAGCAGCGTGCGGCCGTGGTAGCCGCCCTCGAAGCACAGCACGCCCGCGCGCTTGGTGTATGCGCGCGCGATCTTCACCGCGTTCTCGACGGCCTCGGCGCCGCTGTTCGCGAGGAGCGTCTTCTTCGCGTACGCGCCCGGCGTGACCTCGTTGAGCAGCTCGCACAGCTCGATGTAGGGCTCGTAGGTCGCGACCAGCGCGCATGGATGCACGAGCCGCCGCGCCTGCGCCTCGATCGCGCGCACCACCTCGGGCGGGCAGTGCCCGGTCGCCGTCATGCCGATGCCGCCCGCGAGATCGACGAGCGTGTTGCCGTCGACGTCGACGACGAGCGCACCCTCGGCGTGATCGATCACGACGTCGGTCGACTTCCCCAGGCCGCGCACGACCGCCGCCTCGCGGCGCGCGAGCACGGCGCGGCTCTTGGGCCCGGGAATCTCGGTGACACGGTTGATCGCTGTCCTGGTGGGCGCTGTCATGGTGGGAACCTCACCTCGCGGTCGGCCGGCAGCACGAGCACGACGCCGTACCCGTCGCACACCGGATCATTGATATAGCCGGGAACCAGCCCACGCGGCTGAAAGCCGATCCGGAGCTGCGCCGAGATCGTGGGATCCACGCGCGTGCCCGCGACCAGCTCCGCGTAGTACTGGTCCGCGCTCAGCGAAGCCGTGAGGGCGCCGTAGCCCGAGGGCATCCCGACGGTGAGCTGGCCCGCGAGCCCGAGCCGGCGCACCACCTCGTGGCGCGCCGCGTACAGCGCGCGCGCGATGCCGCGGCGGCGATACGCCGGATGCGCACCGATGTCGGCGCCGTACAGCCACGGGCCGCTCGGATCGTGCGACGTGAGCCAGCCGCCCTGGATCACGTCCGCGAACGTGTGATTCGGATGCGCGAAGTCGAAGTCCATGCGGATCGTCGACGTCATGCCCACGACGCGCCCAGCGCTCTGGGCATCGACGACGCAGAACTGCCCCTCGGGGAACAGCTCGAGGTGCCTCAGATAATGACGCGCCTCGAACCGCTCCTCGGGAGCCAGCGTCGGGAACACGATGCGCTGGAGCTCCTCGAGGCCGTGAACGTGCTCGGGACGCATCGACACGACCTCGAGCCCGCCGCCGAACCCGCGGCGCATCAGACCTCGCTCCGCTTGCCGTTCTCGGTGTAGCGGATCGCGTAGAGGTCCTGCCTGCGGTCGAGCCACGTCCGCACGCTGCCGGTCAGGCGGTTCCGCCGCAGCGCCTCGATGTCGAGCTCGTGCAGCACCATGGTCTCGACGTTCGGCGTCGCCTCCTCGGCCACGCCATCGCGCGCGAACGGCACGTCGCACGGGGTGAGGATGCACGCCTCGCCGTAGTGGATATCCGCGCCTTGCACGAACGGCAGGTTGCCGATCGGGCCGGCGAGCACCGCGTACATGCTGTTCTCGATGCAGCGCGCCTGCGCGCACGAACGGATGCGCATGTACCCGGACCGGATGTCCGTGTTGAACGGCACGAACAACAGCTGCGCGCCCTTCCCCGCCGCGATGCGCGCGAGCTCCGGGAACGCGACATCGTCGCCGATCAGGATCGAGATCTTGCCGCGGTCGCTGTCGAACACCCGCACGTCGTCGCCCGCCGACACGCCCCACCACCGCAGCTCCGACGGCGAGATGTGCAGCTTGTACTGCCGCTCGACGGTCCCGTCGCGCCGGAAGATCGAGGCGACATTGTAGAGCTTGTCACTCTCGACGGTGAGGTGCGAGCCCGCGATGATGTTGACGTCGTACTTCATCGCCATCCGCGTGAAGAACTCCACGTACAGCGGCGTGAACTCGTCGAGTCGCCGCGCCGTCGCCGAGGACTCGCGCTGCAGCACGATCACCTGCAGCTGGTTGGTCAGCATCTCGGGGAACAGCAGGAAGTCCGCGCGGTACTCGGACGCGGTGTCGATGAAGAACTCGCACTGCTGCGCGAACTCGTCGAACGACGAGATCGGGCGCATCTGATACTGCACCGCCGCCACCCGCACGTTGCGCACCGGGACCGAGCCGTCGGGGTGGTGCTCCGGGTTCAGCCACTCCATGAACACGGCGTAGCCGCCGGACTCGGTGTCGCTCGGCAGGTAGTCCTTGAGCACGGCGCGCACGCTGAAGCCCTGCGACAGCTGCGCGGTGAGCACCGGGTCCTTGTCCTTGAGGTCCTTGCGCACGACGCGGCGCACGTACTCCTCGGCGGACATCTTGTCGGCCTGCTTCACGTAGCCGGGGATGCGCCCCGCGATCAGGATCGCGCGCAGGTTGCGCTGGCGCGCCAGCTCCTTGCGCGCCTCGTACAGCCGCCGCGTCAGGTGGACGCCGCGATGCCGTGGCTCGATCGCGATGTCGATGCCGTACAGCGTGTCACCCTCCGGGTCATGATTCCGGATGTACCCCTTGTCGCTGACCTCGTCGAACGTGTGGTAGGCGCCGAAGTCCTCCTCATCGACGATCAGCGAGCTCGACGTCGCGACCAGCTGCCCGTCGATCTCGACCCCGAGCTGCCCCTCCGGAAAGATCGCGAGCTGGCTCTCGAACTGCTCCCGGGTCCACGGCTCGATGGGGAACGAGCGCCGCTGGATCTCCTGGACCGCCCGTAGGTCTCCCTTCCGTAACTGCCGGACCAGGAGCCGGGGCTTTGCTTCTGCCATTCTCCGACTTTACAGACAGTCGGCCGATTGGCCACGCCACTACGGCGCGCCGCTGAACGAGTACGCCCAGGCCAGTCCGAGCACCAGCAACATCACGGCGATGAGCGGAAAGAAGCCCACGATGACGCCGAGCACCTCACGTGTGCGATCGCTCATCGGCTCGCGCGGCATGCGCGGGACCGGCGGCGGCGCGATGGTCTGGCCGTGTGTGCGAACGACGCGTGCCTGGGGAAGGGGCTCGAAGCTCAACATGGCTGCACCACCGAAAGGTTGAAGCCTGGATCAGACGGTGCCAAGCACCTTCGTATTCGCCCGAGGAGACAGCGTGTGCCAACGCACGTTGCACGTTGTAACGTCCCTCACCGATGCCGCCCTCACCCGCCGACGTATCCTCGGGTTTTCGCCGCGCTTACCTCGACTACGCTCAGCTCACCGCCCAGCTCGAGACGTGGGCGCGCACCTACCCCGACCTCGTGCGCGTCCGCTCCCTGGCCAAGACGCCGGAAGGTCGCGACGTCTGGCTCGCGGTGATCGGCCCCGAGCCGGACCGCGTTCGCCCCGCGGTGTGGGTCGATGGCAACCTGCACGCGGCCGAGCTCGCGGGAAGTAGCTGCGCGCTCGCGATCGCCGAGGACGCGCTCCGCCTGCACGTCGAGCCCCACACGCTCGACCTCCCCACGCCGCTGATCGAGCGCCTGCGCGAGGTGCTGTTCTACGTCGTCCCGCGCATCTCCCCCGACGGCGCCGAGGCCGTGCTGACCACGGGCCGCACGGTGCGCTCGGTGCCACGCGACGAGCGCGTGGAGCGCGGCCGCCCGCGCTGGCTAGTCGGCGACATCGACGGCGACGGGCTCGCGCTCGCGATGCGCGTGCAGGATCCCGGCGGCGAGCTCGTCGAGGCGCCCGAGCTGCCCGGCCTGCTCGTCGAGCGCACGCTCGAGGACGAGGGCCCGTTCTACAAGCTCTACCCCGAAGGCACGATCGAGCACTTCGACGGCAAGACCATCCCGTCGCCGTTCTTCCTCGGCGACAACCCGATCGATCTCAACCGCAACTTCCCGTGGTCGTGGGCGCCGTCGCACGAGCAGGCCGGCGCGGGCGCGTTCCCGGCGAGCGAGCCCGAGGCGCGCGGCATCGTCGAGTTCGCGACGAAGCACCCAGAGATCTTCGCGTGGCTCGACTTCCACACGTTCGGCGGCGTGCTCATCCGTCCGCTCGGCCACGCGCCCGACGCGAAGATGAACCAGGAGGACCTCGCGGTCTTCCGCCAGGTCGAGGCGTGGATGACCGAGCACACCGGCTACCCGACCGTCTCCGGCTACGAGGAGTTCCTCTACGAGCCCGACAAGCCGCTGCGCGGCGATCTCACCGACTACGCGTACAACCAGCGCGGCGCGATCGCGTACGTGATCGAGCTGTGGGATCTGTTCAAGCGGCTCGGTATGGAACGCCCGCCGAAGTTCGCGCAGCTCTACGAGCGCGTCACGCGCAAGGATCTCGTCAAGCTCGCGTGGTGGGACCGCGACGAGAATGCCCGCCGCGCGTTCCCGGCGTGGCGTCCGTTCGAGCACCCACAGCTCGGGCGCGTCGAGATCGGCGGCGTCGACCCGCGCATCGGCATCTGGAACCCGCCGCCGCACGAGCTGCCTGCGCTGTGCGCGACGCAGGCCGAGGTGTTCCTCCGCGTCGCCGCGCTCGCGCCGCGTCTGCGCATCGGCCGGATCAAGCGCGAGCCGCTGCCGGGCACGCTCACGCGCGTCGAGATCGAGGTGATCAACGACGGCTACCTCGGCAGCTACGGCCTGCCGTCGGCGAAGGCGCTCGACTTCAACGAACCCGTGTACGCGACCGCGCAGGCCGAGCGCTGCGAGCTCGTCGACCCGGGGCGCGCGCACCAGGTGCTCGGCCACCTCGATGGCTGGGGCCACGGCCTGCACACGGGCCAGAACCTGCCCGCCTATCCCGGCACGCGCGGCACCACGCACGCCGCGTGGGCGACCTACCTCGTGCGCGGCCAGGGCGTGCTCGACCTCCGCGTCGGCTCCTGTCGCGCGGGGTTCGTGACCGCTCGGATCTCGCTGTGAGCTAGCGGGCCACGCCCGAGCAGATGCCGCTGCACGTCGAGCGCGTCACCGACGTCGGCTGCGACGAGATCGCGCCGATGCCAGCGCCGGTCGCCTGATACGCGCTGGCTTGCTGGAGCAACCACGCCTGCTGCCCCTGCATCTGCTGCTCCGCATAGGCCGCGTACGCCGCAGCTCGCGCCGCGATCGCATCGGCGTCGTAGTACGCGTTGTACGCGTCGACGAGATCGCCCGCGCCTTTGATGGTGTCTCCCGCCCAGCCGTAGCCCGCCGCGGAGACCCCATTGCCCACCGCGTC
>DATLHR010000093.1:0-9000 GCA_035539815.1 Kofleriaceae bacterium | reverse complement strand
TCACCACACCGTCGCGCCACGCGGTGTTGCCGCCCCGCGCGGGATGCGCGAGGTCATCACGCTCGACCTTCTCTCCATCGTGCACCGCCCACACAGCCGCGACGCCGGGCAGCGGTTGCTCCTCATCGACGGCAGCGTCATCGCCATCGGCGGGGCCCGCTCCGGCATCGTCGCCGGCGGTCGAGCTCGCACCACCGCAATGAAGGAACATGGCGGCGCAGCACGCGACCGCCACCGTCGAGTACATCCTCATCCGAGGCACCTTGGCACTCGCGTCGAGGCGCGGCCCTGGGAGAACTTCTGGCCGGCGGCTCTGGTCAGAACGTGATCGTGACCGACGGCGCCGAGTAGGTCGCCTCCCCGTGATAGACGACCTCGATGTTGTTGCCGTCGGGGTCGAGCACGAACGCAGCGTAGTAGCCTCGATGGTACTTGCGCTCGCCCGGGGCCCCGTTGTCGCGGCCGCCCGCCGCGAGCGCCGCCTGGTGAAAGGCGTCGACGGTCGCGCGATCGCGCGCGGCGAACGCGTAGTGCCCCCGTCCCGTGAGCTCGCCTTGCGCGGCCTCGCTCTTCGCGGTCGAGATCCACAGCTCGTCGTACGAGAAGTAGTCCTCACCGGCCGGGCCGGGCGGGATGCCGATGCTCTTCATCACGGCTTCGTAGAAGCGACGGCTGGCGGCGAGGTCACGGACGACGAGCTGGAGGTGATCGATCAGGCGACCGCGGTGGAGTTGCATGACGGAACCTTCTCGCATCAGCGCGGGAGCGCAACCCACCGCGCGCGCGCGCCGACGTGATATCGATGCGCATGCGTCTCCTCGCGCCGGCGGTGCTGCTCGTGGTCGCGGCCTGCAGCTCCGAGCAGCCCGCGCGGAAGCAGCCCGCGCCGGCGCCCTCCGCCCCACCACCCTCCGCTCCAGCGGCGGACCCGTGGAACGCGCCCGCGAATGCCGCCGTCGGCTCGGCCGGGGATCCGGCGTGGGCCAAGGATCCCCCCGACGTGCTGCGCGCCAAGATCAACGGCGTCAACGCGCACGTCGTGGTGCTGAAGTACACGGCGGACTTCGCGGAGTATCGCGACGTGCTCCGCGTCGTCGAGAAGGTCCCCGGCGTCGTGGCGGCGGAGCCGTTCATCATGGCCGAGCTCGAGATCGAGAAGCCCGGCAAGCCACCACAGCACCTCACGCTCAAGGCGGTCGACCCTGCCCGCGTCGGTCGCGTCCTCACCGTGGGACGCCACATGAATGCCGGGACGCTGGACTCCCTCGGCAAGGGCGATCCACCGCCCATCGTCATCGGCGACGTGCTCGCACGCTGGCTGGATGTCGCGATCGGCGACGTCGTCACGGTGCGGCCGCGCAAGGACTCCCCCGATCCGATGCCGGCCGCGACACCGGCGAGGTTTCGCGTCGGCGGAACGTTCCACATGGACTTCGACGTCTACGACGAGATGCTCGGCGTCGCGCCTCTCGCCGCGGTGCAAGCCATGCTCGGCCGCGGCGATCAGGTGATGGGCGTCGAGCTGGTGGTCAACGATCTCGCGGCGTCCGACGAGGTCGCCGAGGCCGTCGACAAGGCGCTCGGTGGCCCGCCCTACAAGGTGATGGACTGGTACGCGCTCAACGAGCAGCTGTTCAAGGCGCTCGGTCACGCCCGGCCGTGACTACGCGGGGAGTGCGGGCGGCCTCGCGCGCACGGCCTCGAACGTGCTCTTGACCTCCTCGATCTCGACGTCGAGCACGAGGCCTTCGAGCGCAGACGACGGCAGGCCGAGCAGCGACGCGAGCTCGCGCAGGTAGTCGTTCTCGGCGAGATCGATCTGATCGTCGGCCTCGATCACGGTGCTCACGAGGAGCAGCAGCTTGCGGCGCTCCTCCTCCGGATCGTCGCGGAAGAAGCCGATCACCGAACTCGCTGTGAACTTCTCGGGCTCGAACGAGGCGAGGCACGCCTCGACCTCGACGCAGCGCTCGCCGGCGAGCTCGATGAGCAGCGCGCGGATCTCGGTCTGCTCGCGCGGGTGCAGCTCGCGATCGGCGTAGGCCGCGCCCAGCAGCAGCTCGCACAACGGGAAGATGCGATCCGAGGTCGACATGCCCGGAACCTACCAGAGAGCCTCACGGAGACGTCGCGAATGCACGTCGTGCGCTGATACCTTCGTCTCGTGCAGTGGCTTCGCCGAGGCTGGTTGGTCGCGATCGCGTGCGCCGTGGTGGTCGCCGGTGGCAGCGCGCTGATGATGCGGTTCGATCACCTGTCCCCCGGACCGACGCTCTCGCCGGAGACCTACGGTCATGCGCTCTCGCTGCATGGAGTGCTCTCGCTGGGCGTGCTGGCCGCGGTACTGCTCGCGGTCCCGAGCTTCGCCGTCAAGGCCACCCGCACTTCGGTCGTGCTCGGCTTCCTCGCGCTCGCGCTGTGGATCGCTGCGATCGTGCCGCTCGGCTCGCTCGCGGTACGTCAGTCGCAGGAGTGGGGAGGACACTCGCCCGACAAGCTGCTGCTCGTCCTGGCAGCGAGCCTGGGGCTCGGCGCCGCGCAGATCGCCGTGTCGTTGCCTGCCAACGCGGGCAAGCAGCGCATCGCCGCGATCGGTGGCCTCGCAGCGATCGCGATCGTCGTCACGCCGCTCGTCGGCCGCGAGCCGCCGACGGCGTTGTACTGGCTCCTCGCGACGACGACTCTCACCTGCGCACTGCTTCCGGACGCGATCCAGCGCATCGATCGCTCGTTCGCGCTGCTCGCGATCGCGCCCTGCGTGGCGCTGGCGTGGATCGCGACCGCGGCCGTCCATGGCGTTCACACCGGCTTCTTCCACGACACCCTCGGCGTGCTCTCGCCGCTGCCGGTCACGGGCGGCGCGCTGTTCGGCGCGCTGCTGGTATCGGCGACGGCGTCGAATCGCCGGCTCGCCCGGATCGCCGCGGTGCTGATCAACACGGGCGCGTGCCTCACGTCCGCCGGCTTCTACCTGCTCGGCTCGCGCGGCATGCCGCGGCGTTACCTCGCCTACCTACCGGACTTCCAGTCGCTGCAGATCTTCGTCGGAGTGGCGGCCGTGCTCGCCGCGATCGGTGGCGTGCTGGCGCTGTACGCGATCACGAACCGTCGTTGATCCCCGCCACGCTACAGCGGCCGTGCGCAGCGCACACCGATGTGATCCCCCCGCGCCGCCCCGCCGTAGCGGTCGGCGACGCGCAGGTTATCGGTCGTGCTCGCGATGCTGCCGCCCCGAAGGACATGCCCCTCGCTGGGCACCAGGTTCAGGCAGTCGGTACACGGCATCGGCATCGCGCTGTCGTAGTCGAGCATCCACTCCCACACGTTGCCGGCGAGGTCCGCGTTCCCCCAGCGCCCGTCGCCGGTGGGCGAGCGACTGCCGGCATTGCTCGGCCCGCCGGGGGCGCAGCCTTGATAGTCGGCGAGCTCGCAGCCGATCGTGGTCGCACCGGCAGGCACGGACCACGGGTACGCGCGCTGCTCGTCACCGCCGCTCGCGGCGAAGTGCCACTCGGCTTCCGTCGGGAGATAGCCTCCGTCCCAGACGCAGAACGCCGCGGCGACCGCCCACGAGATGCAGTTCATCGGCAGGGCCTCCTTGCCATCCGGCGCCGGCGTCCAGCTCGGGTAGGTGCTGCATGACAGGCTCGCGATCAGCGCGGCGGTATCCGTCGGCAACAGCGCGTTCCAGGTCGGCGACCAACCGCTGCTCGCGATGTTCGGGTGCGCTCCCTCGCCCGCGCTGGGAGGCGCTGCCTGCGTCCCTCGCCCGGCCTCGACGAAGGCGCGAAAGCGACCGAGCGTGACCTCGTAGGTGTCGAGCCGGAACGCGCTCACGGTCGCGGGGAACATCGTCGTCGAATGGAGACCATCCGTCGCCACGTCGTAGCCCCGAAAGTACGAGCCGCCGGGGATGACCACGGTCGCGCAGCACGAGCTGGACTGGGACGGACCGCACGTGGCGGCGAGGTTCGCGCAGCTCGCGGGCATGGCGGCATCATCGGGGGCGGCATCGCCCTCACCATCGGGCAGCGCGTCGAAGTTCCACCGACACCCGCACCACAGCATCGCCACCAACGCGCGTCGCATCGCGTCACCTCACGAGACCGCCACAGGCGTTGATCAGGAGGTCCGACATCTTGGCGGAGAGGGCGTGCAGGGTGTCGGGCTCGCCTCGCACGATCGCGCGCACGCCGAGTGCTTCGAGGCCCTTGGCGAGAGCGTAGACCGTGGGTTCGTCCGGCGGCCGGACGAGGCGGCGGGCGGCGAACGCCGCGTTCAAGAAGTCGAACATCACGTTCGCCCAGCGCGTCGTGTTGAGCTCGTGGTGCGCGGCCTGCCTCGGCCCCGCGTGGCGATAGACCTCGAACACCACGCGGGCAGCCGACGGATGCTCCGCCATCAGCTCGAAGAACGCCGACACGCCGACGCGGACGCGCTCGATCGGGTCGGCGACCTTCATCAAGCGCTCGAGCACCGTCGTGAAGCTGGCGCGGACCGCGCGCTCGTAGATCTGGTCCAGCAGCTCGTCGACCGACGTGAAGTGCTGGTACAGCGTGCGCCGGCTGATGCCGGTCTGCTGCACGATGTCCTCGACGCGCGTGCCCGCGTACCCGCGGACGGCGAACACCTCCGTCGCTTGATCGAGGATGAGCTCGAGCCGGGCGCTCGATCGCTGGTCCGCGGTGAGCGATCGGTCGTACCGGCCCGGGCCGTGCGAATGGACCATGGAGACTGTCCATTCTACCGCGGGGCTGGCGCTACTTATCAGTAATCGACGCCAGGATCGGGGCGAGGAAGTCGGCGTGCGACCAGCTGTCGGGCGGGATCGTCCCGCCGCCCGCGACGATGCCGTTGGGGGGATAGCGCAGGAACAGCTGCGGCTCGGCGACCGGCGGGCCGTCGAACTTGTCGTAGTGCCCGTTGCGAACGACCACGAGCTCGAGGCTCGGGATCACGTAGATGAACTGGCCGTCGTGGCCGTTCGCCATGAACAGATCCGGCGGCAGCGCGGAGTTGGTCTTGCCCTCGAGCCACCACTGGTACCCGTAGCCCTGGAACGTCGAGGCCGGCGTGAGCGAGGCATCGACCCACGCGGCGGGGACGACCTGCTCGCCGTTCCACATGCCGTGCTGCATGTAGAGCAGACCGAACCGCGCGAAGTCGCGCGTGGTCATGTCCAGACAGCAGTAGGTCAGCGTCTCGCCGGTCTTCGCGCGCCACCACTCGGCGCCCGCGATGTCGAGCTTGGAGAACAGCTTCTCCTGCGCGTAGTCCCCGGCGCGCTCACCGGTCGCCGCGGCGAGGACGCCCGACAGCAGCAACGTGTCGCCGCTCGAGTAGTTGAACTGCGTGTCGGGCGGAACCACGAGCGGCTTGCCGAGCACGTAGTCGAGCGGGCTCGCGGTCGTGAACACGAGCTGGACGACGTCGGCCTCGTTGGCGTTCGCGAAGTCATACGCCTCGAGCCACTCGAGGCCGGTCGACATGTGGAGGACGTGCTCGATCGTGATCTGGTCGCGCGACGAGCCCGCCCACTGCGGATAGAAGTCGACGAGCTTGGCGTCGACGCCGGGGAGCTTGCCCTCCTCGATCGCGATGCCGACGAGCGCGCTCGTGAAGCTCTTCGCGACCGACCAGCTGCCCGCGTAGCTCGTCGCATCGCGCCCCTCCTCGTACCACTCGGCGACGAGCGTGCCGCGTCGCGTGATCACGACGCCTTGCGTGTGCTTGCCGGGCTGGAACGCGTAGGCGCGCGCGCCTTCTAGCATCGCCGCATCCATCCCTTGCTCGGCGGGCGCCTGCACCGGCCAGTCCCACGCCGGCGCCGATGACGAACAACCGCACGCGATCAGAGCGACGAAGGCGCGTCTCATGGTGGGATACTACGACCGTGTCGCGCGTGAAGAAACGCCCGGCCGAAGGCTCGCGCGCGGCGCACGTCCGCTTCCAGGTCCCGTTAGACCGCCGTTACCCGGGGCCTGCCCGCGCTGGCCTCCATGTCTGCCGCGGCTGGCCGATGCATCGTGCATGGGAACGCAGCCGAAGAACTTCCGCATCACTCTCTGGTTCAAGCTCGGGGCCCTGGCGGAGTCGGTCGAGGCCGAGACCGAGGAGGCGCCGAGCGACACGCTGCTCCCCGTCGAGGATCGCTACCTCGACGATGGCTCCGTCACCTCCGCCGACAGCAAGGCGTTCAGCCTGCGCAGCGGCAGGACGCAAGCGCTCGCGCTCGACACGATCGCCCTCGCCCCCACCGAGGACGACGGCGCGCTCGATCACCTGGTGCGCGAGATGAAACGCGGCCGGCGCACGCTGGTCGCCGCGCTCGGCGGCGTCGCGGTCGCGCTGTGCGGCGTGCTGATGTTCACGCTGTGAAGCGAGGGTTGCTGAGGTCCCGGACTTGCAACTCCAGGCGTCGGAGGCCCACGCATGCGCGATCTGGACGATCTGCAGCCGTCGCTCAAGTGGAAGGTGTTCACATCGAGGCGGCCGGGGCTCAGCCGCGGAATGCCGCCGGGGGCCGACCCGGGGCTGATGTGGATCGCGAATTCAGCGACGTTGATTTACGGAGAGCGCGATGCCGTGCTCGTCGACACGTTCCTCACGATCGCGCAGAACCGCGCGCTCGTCGACGCGATCGTCTTCAACCAGCGCGACCTCACCACGATCTACGTGACGCACGCGCACGGTGATCACTTCTTCGGACTCGCACCAGTCCTCGAGCGGTTTCCGCAGGCGCGCGCGGTGGCGCTGCCGCAGGTGGTAAGGGGCATGGCACGTCAGGTCGCGCCCGAGTACCTCGCACGCTTCTGGCGCACCGCGTTCCCCGGCCAGATCCCCGAGCGCACGCCGATCGCCGACGTGCTCGACGCCGACGCGATCGATCTCGAAGGGCATCGGCTCGTCCCCATCGCGCTCGGCTCCACCGATGCACCGAGCTCGACGTGCTTGCACGTGCCGTCGATCGATCTCGTGGTCGCCGGAGACGCGGTCTACAACGGCACCCACCTCCATCTCACCGACTCCACCCTGCAGAGCCGGCGCACGTGGCTGTCCGCGCTCGACACGATCGACATGCTCGAGCCGCGCTACGTGATCGCGGGCCACAAGGTGCCCGAGGGCGATGACGGTCCGCGCCACGTCGACGAGACGCGCCGCTACCTGCGGGACTTCATGCGACTCGACGACGTGACGATGACCGCGCGCGAGCTGTTCGAGGCGATGCTCGGCCGCTATCCCAACCGGGCGAATCCCGGCGCGCTGTGGAGCGCGGCGCAGGCGGTGAAGCGGGTGCGCCGTCCGCAGCCGGCGGCAGCGGCCATGATCTGACGCACGCCGACGCGCTATCGTCAGCGCATGCGCGCCGTGGTGATCGCGATCGTGCTCGCCGGGTGTGGGCCCGCGCCCGCGCCGGTGTCCACGGGCGGTGAGCCGAGCACCGCCCGCGTCTCTGCGCTCTGCTCGGCTACACCGCTGCGGTCGTCGGGCCCGCGCGCCTCGACGTGCGTTAGTCAGTCGCCGTCCACCCCTTCGAACAGCATGGGGGCGAACGCGGGATCGTCCTCGTCGTAGGCGCCGTCGTCGGGCAGGCGGCCGCGGTGCTTGGTGCCGAAGCTGCCGCCGCCGAACATGCCGGCCCGGTCCTCGTTCTCGTCGCACGCCGGCGCCGGCTTCACGGCGAGCGCGGTGGCAGAGGCACGTAGCGCGGTCAGCGAGCGGCGCGCGACCGTGCCGTCGGTGCGGCCGAGGTAGACGTGATCCGCGCTGAACGCGAGCGACGTCGTATTGGGCGCGGGCATCACGTCCGCCGTCGCTGCCCCGGGCGTCCACGCGACGAGCTTGCTGCCGGCGACGGCCGCGACCACGTCCGTGCCGCTCCACGCGATCGCCCGATCGCCGGTCGGCTCGATCGGGAAGGCGAGCGAGCCGATCAGCTTCGCGGTCTCGGCGTCGAGCACGGTGACGCCGCGATCATCGACGAACGCGACGCGCTTGCCGTCCGGCGAGATCGCGTGGGTACCACCGCAGGGGTACGGTGCCTGCACGACGACGCGCTGCTCGATCGCATCCGCGACCGTGAGCGTCTGCGAGCCGTACAGCGCGACGCGCCGAGCGTCGGCGGTGGCGGACGCCTCGCCATCCGGCGGGTTGAGCTCGTCGGTGTCCGGCGCCGGGAGCGCCCAGGCCTGCGCGAGGCGCTGGTCGAGCACGACGAGGCGCCCGCCTGCCGTGTACCAGAGTCCACCGCCGGCGACATGGCCGAGCTCGCGCACCAGCGCCGTCAGGCCGTACGTGCTGGCCGGGAGGACGACGTGATCCACCCGCGCGGGGCCGCGCCAGCGCTCGATCACGGCCTCCTTGCCGCCGTTCACGGTCAGTGCGACGAGCGTGACGTTCGCGTCGGTCGCCGTCGCGAACACGTCGCGCCCGGGACCGCCGAGCTCGATGATCGGCTTCGCGGTCTCGGTCGACCACAGCCACGCCGACGAGTCACCCCATGCGTGCGAGACGAGCGTGCGCCCGGCGACATCGAGCTCGCGGACATCGCCGCGCGAGCCCTTCACGTGATCGAGGCGCGTCCAGTCGCGCGTGCTCCACACGTGGAGGATGTTGTCGTTGCCCCCGAGGGCGAGGAGGTCCCCCTTCGGTGACCACGCGAGCGTCCGCACGTACGCCTGCGTACCGGGCAGCGTGGTCACCGGCTCACCACCGGGCAGCTTCACCACGCGGACCTCCTCGTCGCAGGCGATCGCGAGGCGATCGCTGGTGGCGTTGATCGCGAGCGCGTCGGGGTTGCACGCGAAGCCGATGGTCGCCGTCCGCGTGCCGTCCTCGACGCGATAGACGTCGACGGCCCAGTGCGGCTGGCCGGGGAACGTGCCGACGGCGAGCAGCTCGTGGTCCGACGACAACGCGAACGCACTGGTGTTGCCGAGCCCGAAGATGCGATGGCGCTTGCCCGTCGCGAGGTCCCAGATCCCCACGGTCTTCTGGGGC
>DATLHR010000092.1:0-18261 GCA_035539815.1 Kofleriaceae bacterium | reverse complement strand
TGGTCCGCCCCTACATCCTGCGGCGCACCAAGGACGCGGTCGCGCCCGAGCTCCCCGCGAAGACGCAACTCGTGCGCGCGGTCGAGATCTCTGGCGCCCAGCGCGAGCTCTACGAATCGATCCGCGTCGCCGCTCACGCCGACGTGCGTGCGCACATCAAGCAGCGTGGCCTCGCCGGCTCGACCATCGCGATCCTCGACGCGCTCCTCAAGCTCCGCCAGGTGTGCTGCGATCCGCGCCTCGTCACCGTCGACGCCGCGAAGGAAGTCACGGGCAGCGCCAAGCTCGACGTCCTCCTCGAGATGGTGACGAGCGGCCTGGCCGATGGACGCCGCATCCTCATCTTCTCGCAGTTCGCGCGCATGCTCGGCCTGATCTCCGAAGGCCTGCTCGCTCGCGGCATCGGCCACGTCGCCCTCACCGGGCACACGCCGGATCGCCAGAAGCCGATCGACGCGTTCCAGCAGGGCCGCGCGGACGTATTTCTGATCAGCCTCAAGGCCGGCGGCGCGGGGCTCAACCTCGTCGGCGCCGACACGGTGATCCACTACGATCCGTGGTGGAACCCCGCGGCGCAGGCGCAGGCGACCGACCGTGCGCACCGCATCGGGCAGACCAAGCCGGTGTTCGTGCACGATCTGATCGTCGCGGGCTCCGTCGAGGAGCGCATGCTGTCGCTGCAGAAGCACAAGCGCCAGCTCGCGAATGCGATCCTCGATCGCGGCAACGCGCCGGCGCCGCAGCTCACCGAGCGCGACGTCGACGATCTGCTCGCGCCGCTCGCGTAGCCTGCGGGACTCCCGCCGCCTGGCGCGGATGGTGCACCGCCTCCCGCCATGCAGGGGCTCACGATACCTGCTCGGTTCGAGCGCGTCGTACGCGAGACACCGGCCGCGCTCGCGGTGAAGATCCGCCGCGACGCTGTCCGTTATGCGGAGCTCGACGCATTCGCGAATCGGATCGCCCGCGCGTTGCGCCAGCTCGCGCCCGGAGCTCCCGAGCCGGTCGCGCTGTCGTTCAACGAGCAGAGCATCCACGCCATCGCTGCCATCCTGGGCGTGCTCAAGGCCAGGCACATCTACGTACCGCTCGACTGCGCCGCGCCGGCGTCCGGCCCGACGCTCGGCGAGATCGGCGCTCGGATCGTGCTGACCGATCGGGCGACCGCGACCGATCCTCGGCTACCGCGTCGGGAGTCGTCGGCCACCACCCTCGAGGTCGATGCGATCGCCGGTCCTTCTCATGCGCTGGAGCTGCCGTCGGCCCCCGACGATCCCGCGTACATCTTCTACACGTCGGGTTCGACGGGACGGCCGAAGGGGGTCGTGGACACCCACCGCAACGTCCTCCACAACATCACGCGCTACACGGACGCGCTGCGGATCACCGCGGCCGACAAGCTGACGCTGCTGCAGGCGATCCACTTCAGCGGCTCGGTCTCGAGCTTGTTCTGCGCGCTGCTCAACGGCGGCACGGTGTGCCCGTTCTCGCTCCACGCCGAAGGTCTCGAGCGCGTGAACGCGTGGCTGTGCGAGGAAGCCGTCACGATCTACCACTCCGTGCCGGCGATCTTTCGCAGCTGGGTGGGCACGGGCGACGTCCCGAGTGCACTCCGCGTCGTGCGGCTCGAGGGTGACCTCGCGAGCAAGCGCGACGTCGAGCTGTTTCGGCGCCACCTTCCGAGCTCCTGCATCCTGGCCCATGGCCTCGGGGCCACCGAGACGGGCCTCAGCTGTCAGCTGCAGCTGACCACGCGCGATGAGGTCGCCGGCGTCGTGCCCATCGGCCGTCCGCTGCCCGACATGCAGCTGCGCATCGTCGACGACAACGGCGAGGAGGTCGCCACCGGCAGCTGCGGCGAGATCGCGGTGCGGAGCCGGTTTCTTGCCGTGGGGTACTGGCGCGACGACGAGCTGACACGGCAGCGGTTCTCGGCCGATCGCACCGGCGGCGACGGTCGCATCTACCGCACGGGTGATCTCGGCCGCGTCGGCGCGGATGGCAACGTGGAGTATCTCGGCCGCAAGGATGCGGTGGAGAAGATCAACGGCCGGCACGTGCAGCCCGCCGAGATCGAGGCTGCGCTCGTCGGCATCGACGGCGTCCGAGAAGCGGCGGTCGCGACGCATCGTGACCCGCGCGGCGAGGCGGTGCTCGTCGCGTATCTGGTGGTCCGCGACGGAGTCCAGTTGTCGTTGTCCGAGGTCCGAGCGCAGCTGCTCGCCACGCTGGCGCCGCACATGGTCCCGCGGCGGCTCGTCACGCTGGCGCGGCTCCCTCTCGACGGCAACGGGAAGGTCGATCGGCGGGCGCTACCGGCGCCGGGCCAGCCTGCCGCACTCGTTCCCGATCGCTTCGACGATCCGATGCACGCGGAGCTCGCCCGCCTGTGGAGCGAGGTCCTCGGCGGCGTCGTCGTTGGCCTGCACGATGACTTCTTCGCGCTCGGAGGAGACTCGCTCGCGGCGGTGCGGCTCAGCGCCCTGATCGCCGGCCGGCTCGGGCGCCCGCTGCGTCCCGAGATCCTCCTGCAAGCGCGCACCGTCGCCGCGCTCGCCGCGCAGCTCGGTGGAACGCATCCGAGCGTCGGCGACGAGACGTTGTTCGTCGTGCCGTCGCGCACCGGAGGCGAGCTGCAGTTCGCGCATCTCGCGCGCTACCTCGACGTGCACTGTCTCGCGACCGATGGCGTCATGGAGCGATGCGAGTTCGACATTCCGGCGACCGCGGCCGCGTGCGTGAGGGCGTTGCGCGACCGCAAGCCGCGCGGACCGTATCGACTCGGCGGGGTCTGTTTCGGAGCCTTGATCGCGTACGAGATGGCGCAGCAGCTGACCGCTGCCGGGGAGCCGGTCCGCGAGGTCCTGCTGTTCGCGGTGCGCCCTGCGGAGCTGCGGCGGCTCATGCCCGCCGCGCTGTTGCGCCGACAATGGCTCTTCGAGCAGTGGGAGACCTTCCGCTCGAGGCAGGGCCTGCGACGCGCGGCGCGTCGCGTGGCAGATCGGCTGCGCGCGCCTGGGGGTGAAACGGCGAGATGGCAGCGGCGATGCTCGACCGAGCGCTACGCGCCGGCACCGCTCCACACCCACGTCGCGTTCTTCATCGCGCGCGACGACGCATGGATCTTCTCGTCCGAACCGGCTGCGCACCTTCGTAGGCTCGGCCGCGGGGACGTCGCAGTGCACATCGTTTCGGGCGGGCGGCACACGTTCCTCGACCCTCGGCATGTCGCCGACACGGCCGCGATCCTGCGCGCGCGGTGAGCTCCTGGAGCCGACGTGCGCGGAGTACCTGGGCTACTGGATGATCGGCGCGTCGGTCGTGACGCCGGCGCCGAACCAGCGCACGTCCGCGGTGCTGAGCTCGATCGCGTGCCCGTCGGGCTCGATCTGAATCATGGTGCCGGAGCTCGCGTCGAAGCCGTTGTCGACGAAGCCGTAGATCTTGCCGCCCCAGAAGCCGAGGCCGAAGATCTTCGAGTAGCCGGTGGGCTGCGGCATCAGCGCCGCCTTGTAGTTGTTGGCCGGGTCGATCTTGGCGAGGTAGTCGACCGACTTGTCACCGCCGACGTAGACGGTCGCGTAGATGCCGAACCCTTCGACGCCGAACAGATCGCCGCTCGACGAGATCGTCACGCCGCCCGGTCCGGTGCCGTAGCTCCCGATCTGCGTCGCGGTACCGGTCACCGGATCGATGCTGAACACATCGCCGTCGCCGTTCGCGCTGACCAACAGGTCGGGATCGCTGCTCGTCGCGCCTGGGATGTACGAGAGGCTGGTGAGCCCCTGTGCAGCGCCCGTGAGCGTCTTGATCAGCGTCGGTGCGCCGGTGTTCGCGTCGAGCGAGTAGAGCTTCGAGGCGGTGACACCGACGATGTTGTCGTTCTTGTCGACCGCGAGATCGAGAAGCGCGGCGTCGAGGCCGCCCATGGGCCCGATCGGCGTGGCCGCCAGGGTCAGCGGATCCATGCGATAGAGCGTGTCCCCGCTGTGCGCGTACACCCGCGACATCACTGCGACAGGGGGGGCGTCCTCATCCGGCTGCGCGGGCGCATCGACCGGGTCGACCACGTCATCGCGACGGCCGGCAGGTGAGCATGCGGCCAAGATGGCGACTGCCATCGGGAGGCTTCTCATGGCGGCGCACTGTACCTGCGGACCGTGGCGGTTACATCTGAATTCTGTGTCAGCCCGTCGACCGCCATGCGATCCTGGGAATCACGTGGTGCTGACCTAGGTTGAGCGATCCCCGATGCCCCCTCCGCCGCTGCCCGACCGGACCGAGACGCTCGCTCCCCGCGAGCCCGGGGGGGATCCGCCCGCGCCGGTAGAGCCGCGGCTCGCGGTCGAGGTGGACGGCGCCGACGACCCCGAGCGCTACGAACAGATCACCGAGCACGCGCGCGGTGGACTCGGTCGGATCGTGCGCGCTGTCGACAAGCGCCTCGGCCGCACCGTCGCGGTGAAGGAGCTGCTGCGCCACACGCCGTCCAACGAGGCGCGCTTCATGCGCGAGGCGTTGATCACGGCGCGCCTCGAACACCCCGGCATCGTGCCGGTGCACGAAGCGGGGCGCTGGCCCAACGGCGATCCGTATTACGTGATGAAGCTCGTCGAGGGGCGCACGCTCAAGGAGCTGATCGCCGAGCGCACGACGATGCGTGACCGGCTCGCACTGCTGCCGCACGTGATCGCGGTCGCCGACGCCGTCGGTTACGCGCACAGCGAGGGTGTGATCCATCGTGACGTGAAGCCGTCGAACATCATCGTCGGTGCGTTCGGCGAGACGATCGTCGTGGACTGGGGGCTCGCGCGCGACCGCAAGCGTGAGCTGCCGTCGATCGAGCTTCGGGTCGAGGACGGCGAGTACGTGTCGCCCTCGGGATCGGGGCCGCTGTCGACGGTGTCGGGCAAGGTCGTGGGCACGCCGGCGTACATGGCTCCCGAGCAGGCGCGCGGCGATGACGTCGACGAGCGCGCGGATGTCTACGCGATCGGCGCCGTCCTCTACGAGCTGCTCGCCGGCTCGCCGGCACATCAGGACACCACGCCACGCGCGACGCTCGAGCGCGTGCTCGCGGGTCCACCGCGGCCGCTCGTCACCGCGGCACCGTCGGTGCCGGGCGAGCTCGGGACGATCGTCGCCAAGGCGATGGCGCGCGATCCGGCCGAGCGCTACGCGAACGCGACCGCGCTCGCCGAGGACCTCCGCCGCTATCACACGGGCAAGCTCGTCAGCGCGCACTCCTACTCGACGTGGGCGCTGCTGCGGAAGAAGCTGTCGCAGCACCGCGGCGTGGTCGCGGTCGCGGTCGCGAGTGCGATCGCGCTCGGCGTCGTCGGCGTGGAGTCGTTTCGTCGTGTCGTGCACGAGCGCAACATCGCGCGCAGTGAACGCCTTCGCACCGAGGACGCGCTCTCGCAGGCGGAGAAGCGCCGCCGCGAGCTGGTGCTGCTACAGGCGGTGACGTCGCTGCGCAAGGATCCGACCGCGTCTCTCGCGTGGCTGAAGACCTACGAGCTCGAGGGCAGCGATCGCGCGCAGGTGGTCAACGTCATCGACGAGGCGCTCGCGCTCGGCGTGTCGCACCACGTGTTTCGTCCGGGTGATCGCGTCTACGACGCGGTGTTCACGCCGGACGGCACCACGTTGCTCGCCTCGGTCCGCGAGGGCGAGCTGATCGCGTACGACCTCGCCACCGGGCGCTCGCGGCGGCTCGGCGCCGGACAGTCGGCCGCCGAGGTCGTGGTGCTCGCGCCCGACGGCCGGCACGTGGTCACCGGCGGCAAGCTCGGGGAGGTGTTGTCCTGGCCGCTCGACGGCGGCGCCCCCGAGACGCTCGTGCCTCGCTCCGATCGCATGGTGATGGGGATCCGGTTCTCCTCCGATGGCACGCGGATGCTCGTCGAGCGCGAGAAGGGCGTGCACGACGTGGTGATCGTCGGTGCGGGCGGAGTCACGACCGGCGTCGGGCCCAAGGCAGCGCTGCGCACGGCGGTCGCGCGCGACGACTGGAGCAAGGTCGCCGTGTCGATGGCGCCCAACGCGATCTCCGCGTACGAGGGCGGCGCGCTGCGGCCGCTCGCGAAGACCGAGCGTGCGATCGCCTCGCTCGCGGTGTCGCCGCGCGGGGATCTCGTGCTCGCGCACGATGGCGACGCCGTGTGGGCGGTGCCGTTCGCGGGTGGCCCGATCAAGAAGCTCGCCGACTATCGCGAGCAGCTCGTCGCCTTCGAGTGGGCGCCGGATCTCTCGACCGTGGCGATCGTCGGCCACGCGCACGACATCCTGCTCGTCGACCTCGCGAGCGGCGAGGTGCGCGAGCTGCGCGGCCACACCGATGCGCTGTACTCGGTGCAATGGACGCGCGATGGCAAGCGCCTGCTGTCGGCGAGCGACGACGCCACGGCGCGGATCTGGAACATCGCCCAGGGGACGTCGATGGTGCTGCGCGGCCACGATGACGACGTCTACCGCGCGCGGTTCTCACCCGACGAGACCCAGGTCGCGACTGCGAGCATCGACGGCAGCGCGCGGGTGTGGGACGTCCGCAGCCAGAGCGCGAAGACGTGGTTCGAGGGCGACGACATCACACGCCTGCGGCTCGAGGGCGACTCCGCGGTCGTCCGCACGCCGACCACGATCTCGCGGTGGAACGTGATGAGCGGCGAGCGCGAGCAACTGTTCGCCTGGGGCACCGAGAAGAACCTCGGCATGGGGATTCCCTCGCGCAGCGGGCAGCTGCTCGCGATGCCGCGCGCGGACTGGAGCATCGAGCTGCGCCGGCGCGATGCCGCGCCCCTCGTGCTCGCCGGGCATACCGGCGCGCTGACCAGCGTCCAGTTCACGCGCGATGACCGATACCTCTACACCGCCTCGCTCGACGGGACCTTGCGGCGATGGGACTCCACGACCGGCGCAGGTACCGTCGTGATCCAGGGCAGCGATGCCGTGCGCGGCGTCGCGATCGCGGCGGATGGCAGGATCATCGTGCAGGTCGGCGATGAAGCGCGGATGATCGAGCGCGATGGGACGATGCGCGTGCTCGGCGACGGCCCGAAATGGTGCATCGCGCTCGCCGAGTTCGAGGACATCGGCGACCGACTCGTGCTCAATCGCTGCGACATGAGCTTCGCCGTCGTCGGCTCCCACGGCGTCGTCGAGCTCACGCCGGCCTTCGTCAACCGTTACGCGGTGTCGCGCGACGGCACGCTGCTCGCGGGCGGGATGGCCGACCGCACGGTGATCGTGTGGGACCTGCGCACGGGCGAGCAGGTCGTCGTCCTGCGCGGCCACACCGATCTCGTCATGGACGTCGCGTTCTCGCCCGATGGGAAGCAGCTCGCGTCCGCCAGCTACGACCGCACGATCCGCGTCTGGAACCTCGCGACCAGGCAGCATCGCGTGCTGCGCGGCCACGACAGCGCCGTCGATCAGATCGCGTGGCGCGACGCGACCCGCCTCGTGACCGGCTCGCGCGACGGCACCATCCGCGTGTGGGACGTGCCATCGATGGAGGTCCCGTCGGCGGCCGCGCTCGCGAACCGGATCGCGAAGGCGACGAGCACGCGCATCGACGTGCAGAACCGTCCGACCACCGCCGACGGTTCGAGCGGCTCGTGGTGATCAGAGCTGGTTGGCGTACGTCTCACAGGCCTCCTGCACCTCGACGAAGCTCGCGCTGGTCTGGTTCAGGTTGTTCGTGAGGTAATTGATGCACGCGGGCATGTCGGCGCCGCACGCCGGCATCTGGTCATCGATCGGGTGCAGGAGGCAGCACTCGAGGATCGACTCGGTCGGCGTCAGGCCGCGGCCGAAATCGTAGAACTTGTCGAAGCAGTCCTGGTACGCGGGGAACGCCTCGGGCTCGTCCTCGCCGCAACCAACGCCGAACCCGAGGACCAACGTCGCGAGCAACACGGTGCGGTGCATGACCGGACACTACACCGGAGGCTCGTGGAGTGCGACCGGCTCGAGGTCGGCCCAGTTGCGCCCGGCCTCGACGCCGACGACCAGCGGGACCTCGAGCTCGAACGCGTGGCGCATGGCATCAGCGGCGACGCGCGCCGCGCGCGCTAGCTCGGCCTCGGGGACGTCGAACAGGACCTCGTCGACGACCTGCAGGAGCGGGACGGCGTCCAGCCCCTCGCGGCGCAGCGCGCGGTCGGCGTCGAGCAGGGCGCGGCGGGACACGTCGGCGACCGAGCCCTCGTGCGTGGCGCGGCGGGCGAGGCGCTCGGCGTACGAGCGATCGTGCGGGTCGAGCGACTCGAGGCCGCCGATCGGCCACCGGCGGCCCGCGATCGTCGTGATGTAGCCGACCTCGCGCGCGAGGCGCAGCTGCTCGTCCTGGAACGTGCGGACCAGCGCGTACCGGCGATCGAAGCGCGCGATGTACTCCTTGGCCTCGGCGGCGGAGACGTTGAGCTGCAGCGCGAGTGCGCTCGCGCCCTGGCCGGCGAACGTCGCGAAGTTGATCACCTTGCCGAGCTGGCGCTGCTCCGTGGTGATCGCGTCGGCCGGGCGATCGAGCACGGCGGCCGCCGTCAGCACGTGCATGTCGTCGCGCCGGCGCAGCGGCTCCACGAGCGCCGGGTCCTTGGTGAGGTGCGCGAGCACGTGCAGCCCGAGCTGGTTGAAGTCGACGGACATCAGCAGATGCCCGGGTGGCGCGACGAACGCGCGACGGATGCGCGCCATCTCCGGCGTGCGGCCGGGCACGCGCGACAGATCGGGGCGCGTGTTGATCAGGTGACCGGAGAACGAGCGGGCGAGGTGGAACTCCGAGTGCACGCGCCCGTCGTCATCGATGCAGCGCCGCAGCGACGACACCCAGCTGTCGCGCAAGCGGCGCAGCAGCCGCCAGCGCAGCACCAGCGGCACGATCGGGTGCGCGTGCTCGATGCGCTCGAGCGCCTCGATCGACGTGCTCCAGCCGGTCTTGGTGCGGCTGACGATCGGCAGCTTCAGATGTTCGAACAGCACGCTGCCGAGCTGCTGGGACGAGTTGACGTTGAACGCGAGCCCGGCGAGCGCATCGATCTGCTGCTGGAGCTCGGCCTCGATCGCGACGAAGGCTCGCTCGGCGTCATCGAGCGCCGCGGGCTCGACGAGGATGCCGGTCAGCTCCATGCGGACGAGCGTGTCGCCCAGATCTCGGTACTCGTGCCAGCGGTCGGACGGCAGCTGGGGCGACAGCGCGCGCCAGATCGCGGCCGCGGCGTCGGCGCGCTCACCTGCGAACATCGCGACGCGATCGATCGGCAGCGCGCCCCACGCCTTGCGCTTCTGGCCCACGCCGCGCACCGCGTCTTCCTCGGGCAGCGCGCGGCCGAGCACGTGCTTCGCGACCAGCGGCAGATCGTGCGGGGCCCAGTTGCTCGGCTGGGTGAGGTGCGAGGCGCACGCGGAGTCGCCTGCGATGTTCGCGAGCTGGAGGCCGATGCGCCGCAGCGCGACGACGACGGGGACGAGGTCGTGGCCGAGCTTGGGCGCGCTCGCGTCGGCGAGCCAACCCGCGAGCTCGTCCCACGCGTGCGTGCCCGCGGCGACGTAGCACGCCGCGCCGGCACCGTCGGCGAGTGCGATGCCCGCGATCGCGCCACGCACCGGCGCCGGATCCTCGATCAGCGCGTGGAGCGCGATCGGCCCGGCCCCGAAGCGTGCGAGCTGGACACGCAGCTCGTCCGCGGTCGCGCACACCTCGATGCTCACGGTCGGAGCGCCGTCGGCGGCGAGCAGCTCGACGAACCCGAGCCGATCGTAGAGCTCGTTGAGCGCGGCCGCGCGCGGCGGAACGTACGGCGCGGCATCGAGCGCGAGCGGTAGCGGGCGCGTCGTGTCCAGGCGCGCGCGGGCGAGCTCGCGCGGCACCTCGTCGCGCGCGGCGCGCAGCGCGTTGCCGAGCCGGCCCTTGATCTCGTCGAGGGAGGCGAGGGCGGCGTCGACCGAGCCGTAGGTCTCGAGCAGGGTGGTCGCGCCCTTGGCGCCGATGCCGGTGACGCCCGGGAGCGCATCGTCGTCACCGACGAGGCCCAGCCATTCTCCGACCTGCGCCGGTGGCACGCCGAATCGCTTCTGAACGATCTCCGCGGTGTAGCGGGCGTCCTTGTTGGCGTCGTACCACCACAGCCGATCCCCGACGAGCTGGGCGTACCGCTTGTCCACGCCGACGATGATGGCGTCGTCGCCGCGATCGAGCGCAGCGCGCGCATATGACGCCACGACGTGGACCTCGTCGGGCGCATGGACCACGTGAAGGCCGAGCGCCGCGAGGAGCTCCGACAGCCTCGGCAGCTGAGCGGCGAGGAGCGGCGGCCACGTCGGATCGGGCGCGTTGGCGTCGATCACGGCGATGGCGCGCGCCGGTGCCTTGAACGCCATCACGCGGTGGATCGCCCGCGCGACCGCGAACAAGCCGTTCACGGGGTCGCCGCCGCGGGACACCCGGTCGGTCGGCACCACGAGGAAGCCGCGGGCCAAGAGGTTCGTGGCGGAGGCTACGAGCGTGCGATCGGGCATCGACCGGTTCGCATCTTGCCACACGCCTCGGAGAACGACCTGTGACGCGGGCGCACGGGCGGTGATGGGCGCCGCTCGTGCATGTCTCGCGTGAGTGACCGACGCGCACGGGTTTCTCTCCGCACTGACGATCGTCCTGTGCGTCGCGGGCGTGATCACCGTCGTGTTCCAGCGCCTGCATCAACCGGTGGTCCTCGGCTACATCCTCGCGGGGCTGTTGATCGGGCCACACGTGCCGGTCCCGGTCGTCGCCGAGCCGGACGTGGTGCACACGCTGTCCGAGCTCGGGGTCATCCTGCTGATGTTCGGCCTCGGGCTCGAGTTCAACCTGCGCAAGCTGTTCCGTGCGGCGCCGACCGCCGGCGTCACCGCGCTCCTGCAGTGCAGCGTGATGATGTCCCTCGGCTACGCGCTGGCGCGCCTGTTCGGGTGGACCACGATGGAGAGCATCTTCGCGGGCGCGTTCGTCTCGATCTCGAGCACGACGATCATCGCGAAGGCGTTCGACGAGGAGAAGATCGGCGGGGAGCTACGCGAGCTCGTCGTCGCGATCTTGATCGTCGAGGACCTGATCGCCGTGCTGCTGATGGCGATCCTGACCGGCGCGTCGACGGGCAGCGGCCTGTCCGCGAACGAGCTCGCGATCTTGGTGGTAAGGCTCGCGGCGTTCCTCGTCGGGCTGGTGGTCATTGGCCTCCTGGTCGTGCCGCGGCTGATGCGTGCGGTCGTCCGGCTCGGCCGCCCCGAGACGATCGTGGTCGCCGCGATCGGCATCTGCTTCGGTGCGGCGCTGCTCGCGCAGGAGCTCGGCTACTCCGTCGCGCTCGGCGCCTTCGTCGCGGGCATGCTGGTCGCGGAGTCGGGGAAGGTCGCGGAGATCGAACACCTGGTCCAACCGGTGCGCGACATCTTCGCCGCGGTGTTCTTCGTCGCGGTCGGCATGTTGATCGATCCGAGCCAGGTCGTCGCACACTGGCCCGCGATCCTCGCGTTCACCGTCATCGTCGTGGTGGGCAAGGTCACCAGCGTGGCCTTCGGTGCCTTCATGACCGGGAAGGGCATCACCACCGCCGTGGCTGCGGGCCTGAGCCTGTCGCAGATCGGTGAGTTCTCGTTCATCATCGTCGGACTCGGCCTCTCGCTCGGCGTGATCGGTCCGCAGGAGTATCCCGTTGCCGTCGCGGTCTCGGCGATCACGACGCTGCTCACGCCGGCGCTGATCAGGCGCTCGCACCGGGTCGCGAGCTTCGTCGATCGCAAGCTGCCGAAGCCGCTGCAGACGTTCGTCGCGCTCTACGGCAGCTGGATCGAGAAGCTGCGAACGTCGCGCCGCGAGTCCCGCTCGCTGATGCGCCGCTTCGCGCGCACCCTGTTCCTCGACGTCGCCGTGATCGCGGCGGTGCTGATCACGACCTCGCTCACGTTCCCGGCGGCGATCGCCTTCGTCGTCGACGACCTCGGCTTCTCGAGGAGCATGGGACGCCTGGTGCTCGTCACGGCCGCGGGACTCGTGATCCTGCCGTTCTGCGTCAGCGTGCTGCGCACGACCCACCGCTTCGGCCGGCTGCTCGGAGAGGTCGCGGTCCCGCATGCGAACGGCGAAGGGATCGACCTGGGCCGCCAGCCGCGGCTGGTGATCGAGTCGGCGGTGCGCCTCGTCGGCATCGTCATCACCGGCTCGGCGCTGATCGCGATCACGCAGCCGTTCCTCCCCGGCTACACGGCAGGCACGGTGCTCGTGATCGCGGTCGCGATCCTCGCTTTCCTGTTCTGGCGCACGACGGCGAACCTCCATGGTCACGTGCGCGCCGCAGCGCAAGCCGTGATCGAGGTGCTCGCCAAGCAGACCGCGACCAAAGGAGAGCCGCCCGGGAGCGACCCGCTCGAGCAGGCGCGCGCATTGTTCCCGGGGATCGGGGCGCCGGTTCGGTACGAGATCCACGCCGATAGTCCGGCGGTCGGACAATCGCTGTCCGACCTCGAGCTGCGCAGCGCGACCGGTGCGACCGTGCTCGCGATGGTGCGCGACGGCCGCGGCTTCGCGGTGCCCGATGCCCACGAGCCACTACGCACCGGCGACCTGCTCGCGATCGCGGGGACGCCGCAGGCGATCGCGGCGGCGATGGCGATGCTCGACGGTCACCCGGGTTGATCAGGCGGCCGCGGCGAGATCGTGGTGTTGCATGCTACGCAACCGAAACCCGGTCACGACCATCATCCCGCCGAGCACGAGGGCAAACGCGCCGACCCACAGCGCGAGCACGATCGCGCCCGCGAGCGGCGAGAGCAGCAGCACCAGACCGAACGCGACCGACAGCGCGCCTTCGAGGCCGAGCAGCCACTCGTGTGCGAGCTCGCGCCGGAGCTTGATCGCCATCACGACCTCCGCGATGCCGGAGGCGATCGCCCACGCCGCGATCAAGATCAGCAGGGCGAGTCCCGCCGGTCCGGGCATCGTCAGCGCGAGGATCCCGGCGATGATCGAGATGATCCCGCGCGAGATCAGTGCGCCGCGAGGCACCACGGGGGCGCGGGAGCCGAGCGCCAAGGCCAGCACGCCGTCGGCGATCGCATAGATCCCGAACAGCAGCACGAGGGAGAAAAACGCCGAGCCGGGTAGTGCGAGCGCGAAGATGCCGAACACGATCGCTGCTAACCCGCGCAAGACGATCGACCACCATCGCCATTGTCTGTACGTCGCGTGTCTCTCGTGCTCGTCCAGCATCGCAGCTCCTCCGCCTGTCTCGCCGGTGCTGCATCGTGTGTTCCAACGCACGCCGCGCTGGGGCGCGCGTCACCGAAATTCCGAGTTGCGCGGGGACTACGCCCGATCCGCGGACGCCGCTGTGGCGGCCGCTTCCGCATCGAGCCGGGCCTCGATGGCATCGATCACCGCGAGCTCGGCCTCGTCGGCGTCGAGCATCGCGATCGTCAGCGCATTCACCGCGTACTCCTCCGCACGCTCGGCCCGCCGCTCGAGCTGCTTGAGCTCGCGCTTCTGCCGCCACGTCGCGATCGCCTCCTGGGTCAGTTGCTTCTTGTCCTCGATCCAGTCCGCGACGTCTCGCCGCACCTCCTCCGCGCGCATGCGGTGCTGCTCGATCCGGTCGCGGACGTCTTGCGCGGCCGCGCGCAGGGTTTCCTGATTCTCCTCGGCGAGCTCTTCGATCTGCTGCTTCGCATCCTCCAGGCGCTCCTGGGCCTGATCGAGATGCATCTTGAGCTTGTGCTTCAGGTTGGCGGCCGACTTGGTGCCGGCCGTATCGGTGACTGCCATGGGGCACCTCCTGCTTGCCGCCACTGCGTGCACGCGGCGTGCACGCTCGAAGTCCCATCCGGCTGCCGTCATGACAATCACGACTCGCCTCCTTTTCGTCGTCGCGCGCGCCGTCCTCGTCGGCCTGTGCGCGTTCGGCTGCGGGCCCGCGCCGATCACGACGGGCCTCGCTCGGACGCCCAGCGTCGAGTCTGCGCCCGCCGCGGAGTCTACGATCTCGCTGGAGTTCCCGACGGACGCAGATCTCGAGCGGCGGCTCAAGGGCATCTACGACCAGGTCGTGGGGCTCGGTGACGTGCGCATTCGTGTTCACGAAGGCGTGGTTCACCTCGCCGGCTCCGTCGAGACCGCCTCTCGCGAGAACGAGGCCATCGATCTCGCGCGCCGGCTCGAGGGGGTGGTCTACGTCCGCAACGAGCTCGAGGTGTCCGGCGTCGAGAGCCGGCTCGCGCCGCTGTGGCGCAGCGTCTCGCACCTCGGGCGTGCGGCGATGGCAGCCGTGCCCGAGATCATCGCGGCGATCCTCGTGTTCGTGCCGTTCCTCGCGATCTCGATGGCCCTGCGGCGGTGGAAGCGGCCGCTGCATCGGTTCGGTGTCAGTCCGATCACCGGCGGGCTTTTCCGGCTCGCGCTGAGGTTCGCGACGATCCTCGTCGGCGTGATGCTGTGCTTTCACCTGCTCGGCATCATGGGGACGATCGGAGGCATGCTCGGTGCGCTCGGGTTGCTCGGCCTCGCGACCGGGCTCGCGTTCAAGGACTGGCTCGCCAACTACTTCCCCGGGATGATGCTCGGCCTGCACCCGCCGTTCAAAGCGGGCGACCAGGTACAGCTCGGGGAGATCGAGGGGCGCGTGGTCCGGCTGTCGCCGCGGGTCATCGTGCTGCTCACACCCGACGGTGCGGAGATCCAGATCCCGAATGCGAATCTGTTTCGGGACACGCTGATCAACTACAGCGAGCACCGCGAGCGGCGCATGCGCTTCACGGTCTCGCTGGGCGCCGGCGCGGACCTCGACACCGCGCACGAGGTCGGGCGGGAGGCGTTACTCGGCCTGCGCGGCGTGCTGCCCGAACCGCCGCCGTTCATGCAGACGCATCGCATCGACCGTGGTGCGATCGAGGTCGAGTACTTCGCGTGGATCGATCAGGAGCTCGTGAGCTTCAGCTTCATCGAGAGTCGCGCGCGGCGCGCGGTCCACGAGGCGCTGGTCCAGATGGGGGTGCCGGGCGCGACGGCCGTCCACGTGCCGGCGCCGCCCGAAGGCGCCGAAGACCGCGAAGGCGAGTTCCTCGACGATCAGCTGCGACGCGCGCGCGCGTCGTCCAAGGATCGCGACCTCCTGGCCGAAGGCGGCGCCGTGGGGTCCACTCGACCGGTCGGTTCGTCGACGGGCAACGTGTAACGCGCCTCGATCGCCGCGCGGATCGCCCGCCGGCTGTCCTCGGCCGTCGCCTCGGCCATCGCTTCGACCACGGCGACCGCATCCGCGAGCGCTACGTCCTTGACCTGCGTGCGGAGCCAGTTCGAGTAGTCGCCGCGCTGCAGGTGGAACAGCCACGTCTCTTCGTCGACTCCCTCGCCAAGGTCGATGAAGGAGTGGAGGTTGCGCGCCTTCAAGTTGAGCCGCGCCGCCGGGCCGCGGAAGAAGAAGCAGCGCTCGTGACCCAGGTTGCCCTCGGTGTACTTGCGCGAATGGCGTCGCCGCTCGGTCGTGCCGCGCTCCGTCTCGATCTCGATCGGCTCCTCACCGATCCGCCAGTAGATCGCGTGGCCGGGGTCGAGCTTCGCGATCGGCTCCATCTCCGGCGGCGCGAGCCCGGCCTTGCGTGCGAACTCGCGCAGTGTCTCCTCCGGGTGCTCGCCGACCGCGAGGACCGTGTCGAGCGTCCTCAGGATCGACTTCGCGACGCTCCCCGGGTGCACGGTGATGTAGAGCGTGCCCTGCGTCCGCACCGTCAGGTCGCCCCCCGGATCCCAGCTCGCGGGCAACAGGTGATGGGCCTCGTCGACGACCAGCCAGTGCGGGCGGCCGGAGCTCGTGTGAAGGTCGGCGAGCGCGAGCAGGAGCTTGGTGAAGAACTCGGGGCGATGCTCGACGGACACACCGAGCAGGTTGACGACGACGTTGTCGGTCGTGCTCTGCAGGACGTGGAGCACCTCTTCGACGAGCGGCTCGCGGTTCGGGCCGCCGAGCACGACGGCCGACTCGACCGAGGCATAGTCGCCCTCGGGATCCACGATCGCGAACTGGTAGCCCTGATCGCGCAGGCGCTCGAGCAGGCCCGTGGTCAGCGTCGACTTCCCGCTGCCCGAGGTGCCGCACACCATCACGCTCGGCGCATACGGATCGAGCATGATCGGGCGGCGGCCGGCCTGTCCGAGCCTCACCTCGTGGCGGTGCAGCGGCGCACTCGCGAGATCATCCTCGAGGAGCATGTCGATCAGCTCGGCGACACCACGGCCGTGATCCCCGCGCATGACGAGGTCCGCGACGTGCTTGAGCGACGGCAGCGCGTTGTCGACGGCGACGCCGCACTCGGAGGACGCGAGGAGCGCATGGTCGTTCTCGGCGTCACCGACCGCGACGACGTTGTGCGCCGACAGCCCGAGGTCGTGGAGCGCGAGCGCGAGCCCGGTCGCTTTGTTGACGCCGCTCGGCAGCACCATCACGGCGCCCTTGTTGAAGATGACCTGGAGCTCGAGGCCTTGCTCGCGGATCACGTGCAGCACCGTGTCCTGGTGCGGCTCCCACGTCGCGACGATCGCGCGTCCGACGGAGATCGGGCCGACGTTGCGCGCGATGAGCTCGGCGACGAACTCGGAGGGCGGTCCCGGCGCGGCGATGCGCTCGCGCTTGGTCGCGGGGCAGTAGAGAACCGCACCGTTCTCGGCGACGATCCGATCGAACACCTTGGGCTCGGGGAGCAGCTGCAGCAGCTCTTCGAGCTCGCGGCCGGTCACCATGATCAACCGGCGGCCGGAGTCGCGCAGCGTGCGCAACGCCTCCCAGGTCGCGTCGTCGATGACTCCGTGATGGGCGAGCGTTCCATCGAAGTCGGCCGCCAGCGCGTGATACCGCATGGACCGGGGTAGCTCCCGCGGCGCGCGGCCGGTAGTGAGCGAACGCGCGCAGCTCCCGTTGTTGTAGCGCTCGGTTCGAGGCAGGCTCGGCCCATGAAGCGCCTTATGTTCGTGTCCCTGATCGTTGCGGCCGCGCTCGGTGGCTGCAAGAAGTCCTCGTCTGGTGGTGCGGCCAGCCCCGATCCGAGCACGGCGACGGCCGAGCCCGCGACGCCCGCCGCGCCCGCGGAGCCCGCCGCGCCCGCCGAGCCGGCCCCGCCGCCGCCGCCGCCCGCCCCCAAGGAGGCGACCGCCGAGCTGGCGCCGGCCTCGAAGTCCAAGGTGAAGGGCACGATCTCGTTCAAGGAGGTCGAGGGCGGGGTCGAGGTGACCGCGAACGTCGAGGGCCTCACGCCCGGCGACCACGCCTATCACGTGCACGAGAAGGGCGACTGCTCGGCTCCCGACGCGACCAGCGCCGGCGGTCACTTCAACCCGAGCGGCCACAAGCACGGCGCGCCCGACGCCGCCGAGCACCACGAGGGCGACTTCGGCAACCTGACCGCGGGCAAGGACGGCAAGGCGACCAAGACGTTCGTGATGAAGGGCATCACTCTCGGCGATGACCCGACGTCGGTCGTCGGCAAGGGCTTCATCGTCCACGAGAAGAAGGACGACTTCAAAACGCAGCCGACCGGCAACGCCGGCGGTCGCGTCGCCTGTGGCGTGATCGCGCTCAAGTGAAGATCGGCGTCGTCGGCGCGGGGGCGATCGGCTGCTACGTCGGTGGCGCCTTGCGCACGGCGGGTGCGGCGGACATCGTGCTCGTCGGGCGCTCGCGGATCGGCGACGAGCTCGCCGCCCACGGGCTGTCCGTGCAGGACTTCGCGGGCGAGCGACGCCGCGCGGATGGTGTGCCCTTCTCGACGGATCCGGCGGTGCTCGCCACTTGCGACGCCGTGCTCTGCTGCGTGAAGAGCGGGCAGACCGACGAGGTCGCTCGCTCGCTCGCCGGTGTGCTGCGCGCGGATGCGATCGTGGTGAGCTTGCAGAACGGCGTGCGCAATGCGGACGTGCTCCGTGCGCGCTTGCCGTCGGCGCGCGTGCTCGCGGGCATCGTCGGCTTCAACGTGCGCTCGCACGGTGAAGGCGTCTTCCAGCGCACCACGAGCGGTGCGGTGATGCTCGAGCCCGGCGCCGACGCGCTGGTCACGGCGCTGCGCGCGGCTGCGTGTCGATGCCGGCCGCGCGCGGACCTCGTGCGCCATCAGTGGACGAAGCTGCTCGTGAACCTCAACAACGCGGTGAGTGCGCTGGAAGACGCCTTCACCGTGCGAGCGCACGTTGAAGCCGACGATGCCCGCGAGCACGCGCGCCGACGGCAAGCGCGCACGGAGCAC
>DATLHR010000091.1:0-13968 GCA_035539815.1 Kofleriaceae bacterium | reverse complement strand
GCCGCGCCCTCATCGCGCTGTACGCCCTGTATCTCGTCGGCGAGCCCGCGCTGTCGCTCGCGCGCCTCGCGCAGACCCTCGGCGACTGGACCGAGCCGCTCGGCCAAGGCGAGCTCGGCGCCCTCGCGATGCTGCGCCGCCGCGGCGGCCGCGTCTCGCTCCGCGCCTCGGTCACCGACCTCCTCGACGGCAGCGCGCCGCGCGCGATCCGCGTCGTCGGCGGCGCCGCCACGTCACCGCGCGCCGGGGCCACGCGCCTCGCGCGCGAGGGCCGCGCCGACGCGGCGATCGAGCTCGAGCTCGCGCACCAGCTCGGCCGCATCGGTGTGATCGAAGGCGCCGCGCACATCGCGCTGCTCGAGGCCCGCCTTCATGGCGCCACCGCCGTCGCGCTGTCGCCGCCCCTCGCGCGTCCACTACCCTGGCCGCGCGAGGCCGGCCTCGTCGTCGTCGCCGATGCGGCGCCGCCCGCGTGGGTCGCCGCGCTTCCCGCGCACGGTGCGTAGCGCTTATCGAAGCGCTTCGATCAGAGCCTCATGACGGACGCGGTCTTCTTGGCCGTCTTCTCGAACTCGGACTTCGCCTCGTTGGCCGCGTCCATCGACGAGTACGTGCCCATGCGCACCCGGTAGAACGTGCCCTTGCCATCGACCTCGGCCTGCGTGATCCGCGCGCTGTAGCCCTGCGCCTTCACGGAGTCGAGGAAGGCGTCCGCTTCGGCCTTGTCCTGGAACGAGGACAGCTGGATCGTGTACTTGGACTTCGATTCCTTCGCCTCTTCGGACTTCTCGGACTTCTCGGACTTCTCGGACTTCTCGGACTTCTCGGACTTCTCGGACTTCTCGGACTTCTCGGTCTTCTCGGTCTCGTCAGCCTTCGTCGCCTTCTCGATCTTGTCGCTCTTCGCGGGCTCGTCCGACTTCACGGCCTTCTCGCTCTTGTCGCTCTTCGCGGGCTCCTCGGTCTTCGCGGCCTTCTCGCTCTTTTCGCTCTTCGCGGGCTCCTCGGTCCTCACGGCCTTCTCGCTCTTGTCGCTCTTCGCGGGCGTGGTCGCCTTGGCCTCCGCGCGCTTCGCGATCTCCTGCTCGACCTGGGTCGGCTGCGCCTTCCCCGCCGCGAGCGAGGCGCGGAACGACAGCTGGCCGTTGCTCTCGAGGCGATCGAGCGCGGCGAGTGGATCGGTCGCCGTGTGCGTCTTCGCGCGGTCGAGGTGACCACGTGCTTCGACGCGGCGGCCGACCAGCACGCCGAGCACGAACACGAGACCGACGATCACGGCGCCGCCGAAGAACAGATAGAAGATCTGACGGCCGTCGAGGCTGACCTCGACCTTGTCCTTGTACAGCTCGGGCTCGCGAGGAGGCATGCCCCGAGCGTCGGTAACCCGAGGCCGCGGGGCAACTTCTTGACCCGACCGCCGGGCCTATTCGAGCAGGTTGACCACCAGCTGCTGCAGGTCGACGCGGTAGACCTTGCCGCGGGTCGACGCCTGGCTGACGGAGGTGGACAGGAAGTCGCCCTCGTCGATCACCCAGATGCTCTCGGTCGGGCCACGGACGACCTTGACCGGGAACGTCGCCCCCGCGAGCGGGAGGGCGAACGGCGCGAAGCCGCCGCCCTGACGCCACGAGATCTGGTAGCCGCCGAACACGAGCGGAATCTTGCCGAGGTTGCCCATGCGATCGCGGATGCACTGCGCGTCGCCCGGGTAGGTCGGGTCGACCAGCGTGAGTGTCAGGCCGCGGTTGCGGAACCGGATCGCGTCCGCCTGGCGCGTGACCTGGACCGATGTCGGGGTCCCCAGGGTGCAGCTGCCCGCGACGTAGTTGGGGGCGAGCTCGGTCTGATCGACGGTGAGCGAGCACGGGTTGGGCTCGAACGTCCCGTCCGCGCGGCGACCGGTCAGCGGGTCCGCGGTGGGGTCGCACGCAGGCGCCTGCAGCGGGATGCGCCCGATGTCGAACGGGTGCGCGTCGGGATTGCGGATGCAGCGGTCGCCGTTCGGATCGCGCACCATCGGGTGCACGTACCCGGAGGCGAGGCCGCCGCTCGGGCGCGTGCCGATCACGGCGAACGCGTCGTGCGCGTGCAGCTCGTAGCGCTGCGGCGCATTCACGCACGACTGCGGCGGGACGACGCCCTCGTAGCACACGCCCTCCGTCGCGCCGCCGGGGATGCGGCAGATGCGCCCCGTCGAGCACGGGGACGCCGCGCTGCACGTCTCGACGCAGCGCTTGCCGGTGCCGCCGAGCGGCTCGCGCTCGTTGTCGGCGATGCACCTGAACGCGCGGGGATTTTCGATCGACATGTCGATCGGGTTGGTCGAGCTGGTGAGCTGCGCGCTGAAGTCGGCGAGCGCCGCGCACTGGTTGTCATCGACGCAGCCATCGATCGGCGTCGTCGGCAGGATCGACTTGCGCGGCGACAGCCGCAGCTCGCCGCTCGCCGAGCGCGCGACGGTGTAGCGCCGCAGCGAGGTCAGGAAGTCCTTGCACGCCTCGGCGAGTCGGTCCGCCTCGTCTTCGAGCATGCATGCGCCCAGACCGGCGACCTGGCTGTTGGGGTGGACGAAGCAGCTGTAGCCGATCGGGCACTGCGCGTCGCCGAGCGACGGATCGCAGCCGCGGAACTGCACGATGTCGGAGTCCTCGACGCCGGCCTCGCAGAACGACTGCGCCTTGTCGACGAGCCGCATGCCGCCGGCATCGACGATCATCTCGCTGACCCGTACGGCCGGACCATCGACGTCGGTGCTGCCGGAGTCCAGCGACAGCGAGCCCTCCCAGGTCAGGCTCCACACCTCGTCACGCAGCACGCGCAGGTCGCGATAGACGAGGTCGCGCGTGTCGACCGGCGCCGCGAACACGAGCTCCGAGACCGGTCGCGTGGAGTCGACGCCGACGCACTCGACCTGCCGGAGCGCCGGCATCTCGGGCACCTTCTCCGCGGCGATCACGCCCGCGGGCACGGCGCGCGTCGGCGGATCCACCGCGCGCGGGCCGCCGACGTTACCGCCCTGCATGTCGGGATCGGGACCATTGGTCTCGCAGATCGGCTTCTCCTGGCCGTCCTCGAACGTGGTCGCGAGCAGGTCGCGCGCCGAGATCGCATCGCGCAGCTGGTGCGAGATCGCGAGCGGCGTCCATACGCGCAGCGGCGCGCCCGTGTCCTCGAGGTCCGGGTAGTTGTCGTCGTCCACGTTGAGCACGAACGTCGCGCCCGACGACGACGAGATCACGCCGTAGTAGCCGATCATCTTCGCCGGCCCCAGCAGCCGCGTGTCGCCCGCGATGGCATCGGCGCGGAAGATCTCGATCGCCGTCGGGACGGTCTCCCCCGTGAGCTCGATCCCCGGCCCACGCGCGCCGGGGCGCCGCGGCGGGTTCGTCGGCTCACCGACGGGGAAGCACGACATCAACCGCACGTTGTTCAGCTTCTCGGCGAGCCGCGGATCGATCTGCGTGTCGCACTCGCGGTTGACCGACAGGATGTCGGCGACGCGAACCGTGTCGTCGGTCGCGATCGCGTACAGGAACTGGAACTGGCCGCCGGTCGCGGTGTCGTCGTTGATCGTACCCATCTGGCCGCCCGCGCCGAGCGTCGGTGCGATCGCGACCTGCGTGATGCCGAGCACGCCCGAGGGGTCCTCGAACGCGACCTGGCGCGCCGAGAGCGGCAGCGCGTCGGGCCCGAGCTCGACGACCGTCACCGATGCCGAGTTCTCCGCGCCGATCGCGAGCCGGATCACGTCGGTCCGCGGATCCTTCTCGAGGTCGAGCGTGACCGGTCGCGTGCCCGGCGTGAACGTGCCGCCGCCGCCGCACTCCGCGGGGCACGACACGTTGCCGTCGACGATGGTCGGGATCCCCGCCGCGTCGTACTGCACGCCCGCCACGATCTGGCCGGTCGACGTGTCGACCGCGGCCACGAGGTGACAGCTCGGATACGCGAGGTACGCGAGGCCCATCGGGGTCGCCGGGCACAGCTCGCCGATCGTCCCGCCCGCCGGCTCGAAGGCCATCGCCGCGGGGCGCGCGAGGATCGTCTCGCCGGTCGCGTTCGTGATCGTCGTGCGCGTGACGTTGACCGCGGGATCGAAGCCGAAGTCGAGCGCGCTGTTGACCTCGAGCGCCGAGAGGTCGCACGAGCCGGCGTTCGCCACGACCTGGAAGCAACCGGAGCGGTCGCCCGAGATCGCGATCGGATCCTCGCCGACGCTGATCCCGTTCTTGCCCGGCGTCAGCGGATCCGCGTCGAGCACGAGCACGTCCGCGCCCGCGAACGCCGTCGACGGCTTGGTCGCAAAGCTCGCGATCGAGACCGTGCCCGGCGTCGAGTTGAGGATGAAGCCGTACCAGTTCGCGCCGCCGACGGGCAGCCCGCCCATGGTGGTCAGGTTCTCCTGCCCCGCCGGCACCGGCACCGGATCACCCGAGGCGTGCGGCTGCGAGCGAATGTTGCACGCCTCGATCGGCTGCGCCGTGGTCGTGATCTCCTGGTCGACCGTCGCGGGCATGCCGTTGGTGATGCGCAGACCGCCGTAGCAGGTGAACGCGATGTCGATCGGGCGATCGAAGTTGAGCTGGGCGAGCGGGTTGTTGGTCGTCTCGCCGCACGACAGCGCGGCGGCGGACACCAGGAGCATGGAAAGAATGCGACGCATCACAGTTCCTTCGGCCTTCCGATGCGCAGCACCACACGGTTGCGCGTCGCCGAGCCGGGCGCGATGTCGACCACCGCGACGGTGTCCTCGAGGAAGTTGGTCACGAGCAGCATGTCGCGGCTGCGCGCCGGCGCGACCCCGTACGGGCCACGACCGACGACGACGATGTCCTCGACGAGGACGCCGCTGCGAGGATCGACGACGTAGATCTGGCCGTCCTGGAAGCAGGTCACATATGCGCGCTCCGCGTCGCCCGTGCCCGACACCGCCACCGTCGACGCTTGCCGGCAGATGTCCGTCGCGCCGGTCGGCCGGTTCGCCGGGAAGCCCGTCGCCGTGAGCGAGGTGTCGATCACCTGCAGCGAGGGCGGCCGCCGGTTCACGAGGTAGAGGCGCGAGCCGTCCGGCGAGAACTGCATCCCGCGCGTGTCGCTCGAGCCGCCGGTGTTGCCGCCGACGGCGTCGAGGAAGAACCAGGTGCCGGGCAGCAGGAACGGCGGCGCACCATTGACCGGCCGGCCGACGGTGAACGTCTGGATCCGGTCCTCGCTGCGGCTGCCGACGTAGACGATGTCGTCGGGCTGGTTCGGTGTGCGCCCGACGATGCCGGTCGCGCCGCGGATGCCGCTCGGGTCGGCCGCGAACACGCCGGTCATCACGTCGGTGATCTGCACCGGGCCCGCCTTGGGCGAGTCGATCAGCGTCACCGCGCCGCTCGACAGGTGCGTCACCATCGCGAACTCACCCGCGCTGTCGGCGAACACGCCGAAGGGCTCCTCGGGCAGGCCCGGCTGATCGCCATCGTTGCGCACGAACGACAGCCGGTGGTCGTCGTCGCACAGGGCGAAGTCGCCGCCCGCGCTGCACGACAGCCGCGCGTCGTCCCAGTCCGCCCACGCGATCGAGGGGTCACCGCGCGTCGGCACGAACACGCGCAGGTTCGGCTCGTCGAGCTTCTGCACCGCGATGTCGGTGGCGAAGTTGCCGATGCGCACGCTCGCGCCGCCGCGGATGAACAGCGACTCGTCGCAGGTCAGGGTCTCGCGGCGATCCGGGTCGGGCTCGCAGCAGGGCTCGTTGTCCTCGCCGCAGACCTCGCCGGGCAACGCACCGCTCGTCTTCCACGCGTCCATCACCTGCTGGACCGTCTGAAGCTCGAGCACGGTGATCGTGCCCGAGTCGAAGCGCAGCTCGGAGTTCGCGGTCGCGTTCATCGCGACCGTGTCGTTGGGCGCGACGGTGATGCCGGTCGGGAACGTCAGCTCGCGCTCCCGCGGCCGGACCTCGTCCGAATCCGCGGTGCATGCCCCGAGGACTGCCGAGAGGCCGAGCAGGCCGCAAGTGCCAAGGAGAGTCCTCATGGGTGGACGCTTCGACCCGGTCGAGGGGGGTTGGGTTGCCTGCATGATGACCGTCACTTCCTGGCCTCGGACGCCAGCGCGGCGCGCGCCGCTGCCACGCGCGCGATGGGCACGCGGAACGGCGAGCACGACACGTAGTCGAACCCCGCACGGTGGCAGAACTCGACGGAGCTCGGCTCTCCGCCGTGCTCCCCGCAGATGCCCACCTTGAGGCCCGGCTTGGTCGCGCGACCACCGCGCACGCCGAGCTCGATCAGCGCGCCCACGCCCTCGGGATCGATCGCGACGAACGGGTCGGCCGGCAGCACCCCGCGATCGAGGTACGTGGGCAGGAACCGCCCGGCGTCGTCGCGGGACAGACCGAACGTGGTCTGCGTGAGGTCGTTGGTGCCGAACGAGAAGAAGTCCGCGTGCTCGGCGATCCGGTCCGCCACCACGCACGCACGTGGCAGCTCGATCATGGTGCCGATGGTGTACGTGATGCCGCTGCCCGCGAGCACGCGATCGACCGTGCGCGCCACGAGCTCGCGCAGCCGGCGCAGCTCCTCGGGCACCATGACCAGCGGGATCATGATCTCGGGCACCACCTTCACGCCGGCCTTGTTGACCTCGAGCGCGGCCTCGGCGATCGCCTGCGCCTGGATCTCGTAGATCTCGGGATAGGTGATCGCGAGCCGGCAGCCGCGATGGCCGAGCATCGGGTTCGCCTCGGTGAGCTCGCTGACCTTCGCCGCGATCACCTGAGCGGGCTTGCCGAGCTGCTGCGCGACCTCGTCGATCTCCTGGGGCGTGTGCGGCAGGAACTCGTGCAGCGGCGGATCGAGCAAGCGGATCGTCACCGGCAGGCCGTCCATCACGCGGAACAGCTCGGCGAAGTCGCCGCGCTGCATCGGCAGGATCTTCGCGAGCGCTGTCCGGCGCCCCGCCTCGTCGGCGGCGAGGATCATCTCGCGCACCGCGAGGATGCGCTCGGGCTGGAAGAACATGTGCTCGGTGCGGCACAGCCCGATGCCCTCGGCCCCGAAGCTGCGCGCGGTGCGCGCATCGGTGGGCGTGTCCGCGTTCGTCCGCACGTGGAGCGTGCGGATCTCGTCGACCCACGTCATCAACTGGCCGAGCTCGCTGCCGAGCTGCGCCGGGACGAGCGGCGCCGAGCCCTGGAACACCTCGCCGGTCGAGCCGTCGAGCGTGAGGGTGTCGCCCTCGTTGATCCGCAGCTCCTTGCCGGAGCCCAGCGCGCCACCGGCGAACACCGCCGTCTTCTTCGCCGCATCGACGCGCAGCGAGGTGCACGCGGTCACGCAGCACTTGCCCATGCCGCGCGCGACGACGGCGCTGTGCGACGTCATGCCGCCGCGCGCCGTCAGGATCCCGACCGCGGCCTTCATGCCGTGGATGTCCTCGGGCGATGTGTCCGTACGCACCAGCAGCACGCGCTCGCCCTTGTTCGCCCACTCCTCCGCCGCCGTCGCGGTGAACACGACGCGGCCGATCGCGGCCCCCGGCGACGCCGGCAAGCCCTTGCCGATCGCGGGCGGCCGCGCCTTCGGATCGATCGTCGGGTGCAGCACCTCGTCGAGCTTCGCCGGATCGATGCGCATCACCGCCTCGCGATGACCGAGCTTGCCCTCGGCGACGAGATCCACCGCGACCTTGATCATCGCCTTGCCCGTCCGCTTTCCAGCCCGGGTCTGCAGCATGAACAGCTGCCCGTTCTGGATCGTGAACTCGAGGTCCTGCATGTCGCGGAAGTGATCCTCGAGCAGCTTCGCGACACGCACGAGCTCGGCGTGCGCCGCCGGTAGCGTGCGTGCGAGCTCGTTGATCGGCTCGGGCGTACGGATGCCCGCGACCACGTCCTCGCCCTGTGCGTTGATCAGGAACTCGCCATACAGCTCGGCGCTGCCCGTCGCCGGGTTGCGCGTGAACGCGACGCCGGTCGCGCAGTCATCGCCGAGGTTGCCGAACACCATCACCTGCACGTTGACGGCCGTGCCCATCGAGGCGGGGATGTTGTGTAGCTTGCGGTAGACGTCCGCGCGCGGGTTGTTCCACGACTGGAACACGGCGCCGATCGCGCCCCACAGCTGCGTACGCACGTCGTCGGGGAACGGCGCGCCCGTCACGCGCAGCACCTCGGCCTTGAACAGCGCGACCGCCTCGCGCAGCGCGGCCTCGGTCAGGTCCTGGTCGCGATTCGCGCGGTGCTTGCGCTTCACCTCGTCGAGGATCGTATCGAACGGCTCGGGCTCGTGCTCCTCGGCCGAGGTCACGCCGAGCACGACCTCGCCGTACATCGCGACGAACCGGCGATAGCAGTCCCATGCGAACCGGGGGTTGCCCGACTGCGCCGCGAGCGCGGCCACCGTGGTGTCGTTGAGGCCGAGGTTGAGGATCGTGTCCATCATCCCCGGCATCGACGCGGGCGCGCCCGATCGCACGCTCACGAGCAGCGGTTGCGACGAGTCGCCGAACGTCGTCTTGGTCAGCTCCTCGACGCGCGCGAGCGCCGCCGCGACCTCGGCCTCGAGCCCGTCGGGGTACGTGCCGGCCCCGTGCTCCATCACGAAGCGGCAGACCTCTGTCGTGATCGTGAAGCCCGGCGGCACCGGCAGGCCGAGCGACGCCATCTCCGCGAGGTTCGCGCCCTTGCCGCCGAGCAGCGCCTTGTCCTTGGCGCGTCCCTCGGACGAGCCGCCGCCGAACTGCCGGACGTAGTTCACGATGCACCTCCGAGCAGGCGGAAGTCCGCGATGCGCAGGTAGGGCGTGATGAACCACGCCAGCAGCGCCAGGCGGTTGTCGCGGAGCGCCGGGTCGGGATCCATCACCATGACACCACCCTTGTCGAAGAACGCGGCGACCGTGGGCCGCAGCTTCTCGAGTGACTCGAACACGGCCGGGTAGTCGCGCGCGGTGCGCGGCGCTTGCTCGCGCTGCTGCGCCTCGGCGACCGCCCCATGCAGGTTGCGCTCGACGTCCGCGACGAACTTCGCCGGCACCGGCGCATCCCCGATCGCGATGTTCTTCGCGCGCGCGTCGTCGAGAATGTTCGCCACGCGCTTGAACACCTCGCGCGCCTCCTTCGAGATCTTCGCGCACGCGAGCGCACGGGCGCGCGCGTCGACGGGATCGCGGAACTCCTGCGCGAGCGCGGCGTCCGCGTCCTGCGGCGGGATGCCGCCGTCGACGAGGATGCCGCGCAGACGCGCCTTGAAGAACTCCTCGATCTCCGCCGGGTTCTTGACCGTCACGCCCTGGCCCGCGAGCGCATCGCGTGCCGCGGTGAACAGCGGTGCGAACGCCCCCGACCACGCGGGTCGCGCGAGCAGGATCTGCCAGATGCCGATCGCCGCGCGGCGCAGGCCGAACGGATCCGCCGAGCCGCTCGGCGCGAGGCCGACCGCGAAGCAGCCGACGATCGTGTCCACGCGATCCGCGAGCGCGATCAGCGCGCCGACGTCCGTCGCCGGCAGCGCGGCGCCCTGCCCCTTCGGCCACCAGTGCTCGTCGATCGCGACGGCGACCACGTCCGGCTCGCCGAAGTGCTTGGCGTAGTGCCGGCCCATCACGCCTTGCAGCTCGGGGAACTCACCGACGGCGTGCGACGCGAGGTCGGCCTTGCACACGCTCGCGGCGCGTGCGGCGAGCGTGTGGTCGACGCCGAGCGCCGTTGCGAGCGCGGTCGCGATGGTCTCGATGCGCCGCACCTTGTGCCCGATGGTCTTGGCCTTGTCACCGAGCTTGGCCTGGAACACCACCGAGTCGAGCTTCTCGTTCCACGCCGCGAACGACTTCTTCTTGTCCTCGGTGACGAAGAACTTGCCGTCGGACAGGCGGGACGCGATCACCTTCTGGTTCCCCTGCTGGACGACCTTGGGATCCTTGACCACCGTCGCCATCAGCGTCGCGAACCGGTTGGCGAGCTTGCCGCTTCCATCCTCCATCGCGAAGTAGCGCTGATGCGTGCGCATCGAGGTCACGATGATCTCCTCGGGGACCTCGAGGAACGAGGGGTCGAACTCGCCCGCGACGCCGACCGGGTACTCGCCGAGATGGATCACCTCGGCGAGCAGCGCCTCGTCGGGCCGCACGCGGAGGCCGGTCTGCGACTCGAGCCGCCCGAGCTCCGCACGCACCAGATCCTTGCGGGCGTCGGGATCGACGACGACGTGCGCGGCGCGCAGCGCCTCGGTGTACGTCTCGGCCGACGCGATCTCGACGGGGCCGTTCGACAGGAACCGGTGCCCGCGACTCTGCCGGCCCGCCGTGTGCCCGGCCCACGCGAGCGGCACCACCTCGCCGCCGTACAGCGCGACCAGCCACTGCACCGGGCGCACGAACGTGGTCTCGCCCCAGCCCCAGCGCTGCGACTTCGGCCACCCGATCGACGCCGCGAGCTCCGCGAGCAGCGACGGCAACAGCGCGCGCACGTCCTGACCGACGACATGGCGGACGGCGACGACGTACTGGCCCTTCTTGCCCGCGACCTCTTTCTTCTGCAGCTGCTCCGGGCTCACCCCGTTCTTCGCCGCGAAGCCCTGGCCCGCCTTGGTCAGCGTGCCGTCCGGCGCGAACGCTGCCGACGCCGGCGGTCCGACGACCTCCTCGCTGAGATCGGGCTGGCGATCCGCGAGCTGCTTGACGATCACCGCCACGCGTCGCGGCGTGCCGAGCGCGCGCACGCCCTTGTGCTCGAGCCGCGCCGCCGCGAGCCGCTGGTCGACGAAGCCGGGCAGCTCGGCGAGCTTGTGCGCGAGCATCTTCGCGGGAATCTCTTCACACCCGATCTCGAACAGCAGATCAGCTGGCATGGGCGATCTCCTCGGCGTGCGGGGCCACGGAGCGCGCGGCCGCGAGCGCGCCTGCATTGACGCCCCCGGACTCGGAGGCCGCCGCGCTGTTGTAGGCGGCGACGGCCTGCGCCTGCAGGTGCTTCGGCAGCAGCGGGAACCCGAGCCGCGCGCGCGACGCCACGTAGGTCTCGGCGCACGCCTTCGCCATCCCGCGGACGCGGCCGATGAACCGCGCACGCTCGGTCACGCTGATCGCGCCGCGCGCGTCGAGCGAGTTGAACGCGTGCGATGCCTTCATGCAGTGCTCGTACGCCGGTAGCACCAGCGGCCCGGCCGCGCGCGCGAGCAGGCGCTTGCACTCGCCCTCGAAGGTGTCGAAGTTGCGGAACGCGATCGCCGCGTCGAGCTCCTCGAAGTGGTACGTCGAGTACTCGACCTCCCACGGGTGGCGCAGCTGCCCGTAGGTCACGTGCTTGTCCCACTTGAGGTCGTACATGTTGTCGACGTTCTGCAGGTACATCGCGAGGCGCTCGACGCCGTAGGTGAGCTCCGCGGTGACCGGCATCAGGTCGATGCCGCCGGCCTGCTGGAAGTACGTGAACTGGGTGACCTCCATGCCGTCGCACCAGACCTCCCAGCCAAGGCCCCACGCGCCGAGCGTCGGCGACTCCCAGTCGTCCTCGACGAAGCGGATGTCGTGCGCGGCAGGATCCAGCCCGATCGCGCGCAGCGAGTCGAGATACAGGTCCTGCACGTGCAGCGGGCTCGGCTTGAGGCCGACCTGGAACTGGTAGTACGCGCCCGCGCGGTTGGGGTTCTCGCCGTAGCGGCCATCCGAGGGGCGGCGGCAGAACTGCGCGAACGCCGCGTTCCACGGTTCGGGACCGAGCACGCGCAAGAACGTCGCCGGATGGAACGTGCCTGCGCCGACCTCGACGTCGACGGGTTGCTCGACGACGCAGCCATGGTCGGCCCAGAACTTCTGGAGCGTGAAGATGAGATCTTGCAGGTACATGCGAGGGCCGCGGGGACCCTACCGTCGCGGGGCACGAGGGTCAAGCCGCGGTCGCGAGCTAAGTGCCTCAGATCTCTTGACGTTCTCCGGACCGGGCGGCTAGCGTGCGGGCATGGTTCGGGAGTGCCTGTTCGGCCTCACCTCGGTCGCGCTCGCCGCGCTCGGAGGCTGCTCGTTCGTCCTCGACTTCTCCGACGAGAACATCCCGAAGGACGCGTATGACCTCCCGTACACGCCCGAGCAGTGCACGTACTACGAGCCGAACGACAGCGTGGCGGCGGCGCCCGCGATCATCGACGGCATGACGAACGCGGCGATCTGCCTCGCCGACCCTGTCGACCATGACTTCTACAAGTTCACCGTCCCGGCCGACGCCACGGGCGTCGTCGTGACCATCACGTTCGCCGAGAGCGCGACGGGCGACCTCGACCTCAAGCTCTACGACGCGGCCGGCTCGCTGCTCGCGCAGTCGCGCGGCGTGACCGCGTCGGAGACGATCACGTGCCCGTCGGTGGAGTCGGGCTGCGCCACGCTCGCGCCGGGCGACTACGTGTTCGAGGTCTATCCCGCGCTCGACGTGAACAAGAACGCGTACGACTTCGGTGTGACGTTCGCGATGCCCTGAGAACTTCCCCGATTGTGACAAGGTAGGCGCGCGAAGAAACTGGGCATGTTCCATGTTGGACGTCGAGTTGCACGCCATCGCCGAGCGCGGCTTTCACGCGCTCCATCGAGCAGACTTCACCGGCGCGGAGGCCGCCTTCCGCACCGTGCTCGCCCGCCGCGAGGATCACGAGCTCGCGTCGCTGGGCTTGTTCCACACGCTCGGCGCGTGCAATCGCTGGGACGACGCACTCTCCGAGGCGCTGCGCTTCGTCCGGCTCGCGGACAGCGAGGATTATCGCGAGTTGTTCGACGGCGCGTTCCTCGACGACGTGTCGCCCGGGCTACGCACGCTCGCGGACGAGGTGCGCGTGCTGTTCCGCGCGCGCGACGAGTGGAGCGTGATGTCGGCCGCGCAGCGCGCCGCGCACGCGTCGTGGGGCGCGTTCGTCGGCGCGCGCGCGATCACAGCTCGTAGCTGACCACGAACCGCACGCGCACGGTGCCCGATGGCGGCACGTCGAGCTCGACGCGCGCGATGTCGTCGACGATCTCGGGCTTCCGCGGCGAGCTCGACGCGATCGAGCGCTGCTTGGAAGTGCGGAGCTCCTCCTCGACGAGCACCAGCCGTGGCCGCGTATCGTCGTTGGTCACCGCGAACTCGAACGTGTCGAGCACGGTGCGCCCCTCGGTACCGCCGCGACGCTCGCGCCGTCCGCGCACGAGGCCATCGGGACGTAGCGGAATCCGAAGGTTGCCCGCGATCTCGACGGCGGCGGAGGTCGCGAGCTCGGTCGCGACCGGATCATCGCTCGCTTCATCGACGAGGATGTCGATCTCCCCCGGCGGCAGCGCGACGCCGACCAGCTCGGCCCACTCCCACGCGCGCTTGCCGCTCGAGGCGTCCTCCTCGCGCGAGTCCTCGTCACCGACAGCGCGCAGCGGATCGAACACCGTGATCCGCCGCGCCTTTGCCTCGCGCAGCGGCGCGTGGAGCATCACGGTGGTGCCATCGAGCACCTGCTCGAGTGTGCCGAGCAGCTGCGGCGGCCGCGCCCCGCCGGGGATGCCGTCGAACAGCGACAGGCGCGCGCGCCGTCCCCACGCGGGGAGCTCGATCTCGAACTGCGTGTCGATCTTCGCGTGCGACCCGTCGACCACGATCGCATGGCGCGAGCGGAACGCGAGCTTGTCCGAGACGTAGAGGATACGCACGAACGTGCGCCCCGTCGCGCCGCTCGCCGCGCAGCGCACGACGTCCGCATCCCGCCGACACGCACCGACGACGAGCCCCTGCCCGTCGCGGCTCGCCGGCTCGACGACCAGCGACGACAGCGATGCCCCGGCAGCGAGCTGATCGAGCACGAGCTCGCCACCGCGCACCTCGAGCGTGCGCCGAACGTCGACGCGCGAGAACCGCCGCTCGCCGTCCTCGTACAACGCGATCGTCAGGCCCTCCGGCGGCGTCGCGATGTGCTCGACGACGCGGGGCGCCGGCCTGCACGCTGCGAGTGAGATCGCCACGAGCGCG
>DATLHR010000090.1:0-23711 GCA_035539815.1 Kofleriaceae bacterium | reverse complement strand
GCGTCGAGGTCGAGCGCGGCGTACCAGCTCGCGAGCGCGTCATCGACCGAGCCGCGCTTGTGCTCGGCGGTCGATGCCATCTCGGCGTAGATCGCGAGCTTGTCGGGCGTCGATCTCGACGGTGACGACGTCAGCGCGCTCGGTGCGCTCGAGGCCGCGTTCGGCCGCACGGGCGACTGGTCGGCGGTGGCAGATCTGCAGATGCGCCGGCTGGCGCTCGCGAGCTCGACGCCCGACAAGCTCGCGATCTACGCCGAGATGGCATCGACCGCCGAGCACAAGCGCGGCTCGGTCGATGACGCGATCGCGAGCTGGTACGCCGCGCTCGACCTCGACGCCACCTACGCGCCGGCCTACGCCGAGCTCGATCGTCTGCTCACCGCGGGCAATCGCGCGCACGACCTCGTCGATCTGCTGGAGAAGCGCGCGCAGCTGCTGGCGGCGCAGGACGACCTGCGTGGCGAGCTCGCGGCGCTCGCGCGCGCGGCCGACGTCTGGGAGGGCCAGCTCGACAACCCGGATGCCGCAGGCGAGATCCTCGAGAAGATCCTCGTGCGCGATCCTGGGTCGGTCGCCGCCCTGACCCGGCTGTCGAAGATCTACGAGCGGTCCGGCGACTGGGACAAGTGCAAGGCCACCCTGGAGCGGGCGCTCAAGCTGTCGCCCACCGGGCGCGACGCGGCGGATCTGTTCTTCCGTCTCGGCGAGGTCGCGCGTAGCGGCGACGCCGATGTCGAGACGGCGATCCTCCATTACCGGCAGGCGCTCAAGCACGACCCGGCGCACGCGAACGCGATCGGCGCGCTCGAGAAGCTGGCGCGCGAGCGCCGCGATGGAGCGCTGCTCGCGGACATGCTGCAGCGGCGCGTCCAGGCCGTGATCGCACCCGGCGAGCGCGTCACGCTGCTCGTCGAGCTCGCGGAGCTCGAGCGCAAGGCGGGCCGGATCGATGCGGCGCTCGCGGCGCTGGTGAGAGCGTCCGGCGACGCCCCCGACGACGTCCGTGTGCTCGCACCGCTCGCGGACATGTACTTCGCGGCCAACCGGCTCGACGAAGCGGCGCCGATCTACGACCGCCTCGCCGAGGAAGCGAAGGCCGCGCGCCGGATGAAGGACGTCGCGCGGTTCCGTCAGCGGCAGGGCGGCATCCTCGAGGCGCGCGGCGATCGCAGCGGTGCGCTGACCGCGTACGAGGAAGCGCTACGCGTCAACCCGACCGACGTGACCACGATGACGAGCCTCGGGCGCCTGTATCTGGAGTCGCAGGACTGGGAGAAGGCGCGCAAAATCTACCAATCGCTCGTGCTGCAGAACATCGACGCGGACGCCGGCCTGACGAAGGGCGAGGTGTACTGGGCGCTCGGCAAGATCCACCTGCAGCTCGGACACCCGCCGAAGGCGAAGAGCATGTTCCAGCGCGGGCTCGAGCTGGAGCCGCAGAACCAGAAGCTCAGGGACGCGTTGCAAGCGTTGCCGTGAGGGCGCGCGCCCAGCGGTGCACGAGCGCTTCGTCGACGGGGGCGAGCTCGCGGCCGACGAGCTCGCGGACGTCGCGCCGGTAGGCGGCGGTCCCGATCGCGCCGCGACGTTCGGGATCGAGCGGACGCTGCCAGCGACCTAGCGTCGCGGCGACCGAGTGCGCGCGATCGACCGTGGGCAGGCGCTCGAGCAGCGCAGGGAGCTCGGCGGCCCACGTCGCGTAGGGCACGCGCCGCAGCGCGACTCCGCTCGAGGCGAGCCAGCCGGCGAGCGTGTCGAGCGAGACCGGTGCGAGCTCGTCGTTGCTGACGTGGCGGATCGCGAATCCCGTGGTGCCGGCGAGGGCGCTCGCGGCGATCGCGGCCGCGACCACTCCGACGGGTAAGAGGTCGTAGCGCCCGCCGGTGCCACGGTAGAACGTGTCGGGGGCGACGCCGGTGGCGAGCAGGGTGAACAGGAGCCGGTTCGTGTTGTCCGCCCAGTTGAGGTGCCCGATGTGGTCGGCGTGCGGCGCGAGGTTGCTGCAGCGGAAGATCTTCACGGGGACGCCGTGGCGCTGGTGCACCGCCTCGAGGACGACCTCGCCGGCCCACTTGCTCGTCGCGTAGCCGACGGCGTGGTCCTCGTCGCCGCCTCCGATCGGCCGCGTCGTCCACAGCGCGCGCGCGGTCTCGGTCTCGCCGACCGGGGCCGCGGGCCGGGTGGCGACGGCGATCGACGACACGAAGTGGATCGCGATCCCGGGCCGCCGGGCCGCGAGCCGCGCGACCTCGACGGTACCGAGGAGGTTGGGCTCGAACAGGTGGCGGTACGACATCGCGTGGTTGACGAGTGCGCCGTTGTGGACGATCGCGTCGATGCGGTCGCCGAGCGCGGTATACGCGTCGCGCGCGAGGCCGAGCCCGGGCGCGCTCATGTCACCTGCGAGGACCTCGATGCGCCCGTCGTCGACGCTGCCCGCGAGGCGGACGCCGAGCTCGCCGCCGCCCTCGGTGAGCTGGGCGCGCAGGCGGTCGCGCGCCGCAGCGTCACGCTCGCCACGGACGAGGCACACGACCCTCGCGCCGCGTGCGGCGAGCTCGTCGAGCAGGAACCGGCCGAGGAAGCCGGTCGCGCCCGTGAGCAGCACGCTGCGCGGGGGGCTTGCGGCGGCCCCGCCCGCGGGCGGCTCGGTGGGCACGAGGCGATCGAGGTCGCTCGCGCGGACCTCGGTGCCCTCGCCGTGGACCTCGACATACGACACGCCCGCGGAGTGCCCGAGCCGCGCCGCGATCCGCGCGACGATCGCGGTGAGGCTGGCGCTCGGATCGAGCACGCTGCCCGCCGAGACCTCGGCGCCGAGCGCTTCCTGGACGAGGGTGCAGAAGCGCAGCGCGCTGATCGAGTCGCCGCCGAACCCCGTGAAGCTGACGCCCGCCGGCGCGGCCGCGATGTCCGCGGCGGTGAGCCCGAGGGCGATGCCGAGCGCAGCGCGCAGCTTGTCCTCGACGGTGCCGGTGAGCGCCTCGCGGCCGGCGAGCTGGCGCGCTTCGATCGCGTCGTGCAGGGCGTCCAGGCGGACGCCGAACCGCTCGCGCAAGCGGCGCGTCGCCTGCTTGCCCGACTCCGTCAGCAGCTCGTTGCGCTGCGTGAACGGCTCGCGCTCGATGAGGAAGTCGCGGGGCACCTCGTGCGTGCGCCGGCCCGCCGCGCGCGCGATGCGATCGATCTCCTCGCGCAGCTTGCGGCGCAGCTCGTCGTCGCCGAGCTCGCGGAGCTCGGTGCTCGGGACGATGACGGCGAGGAGGTACGCGTGGCGCGAGTTCGCGTACAGGTAGATCTGCTCGATCAGTGCGCTGCCCGCCGCGTACAGCTCCTCGAGCCGCGACGTGGCGACGAACTGGCCCTGCGCGAGCTTGGTCACGCTCGTGCGCCGATCGATCACCGCGATCTGACGAGGGCCTCGCTCCTCGACGATGTCGCCGGTGTGCACGAAGCCGTCGGCGTCGAACAGCGCCGCCGTCGTCTCCGGATCGTCGAGATAGCCGAGCGTGTTCTCCGGCGAGCGCACGAGCAATTCGCCTCGCGGGTAGGGGCGATCGTTCGGCGAATACTCGAGCTCGGGGACCTCGACCAGCTTGTAGTCGATGTGCGCCAGCGCGTGACCGTCGAGCGTCACCGACCCGCACTCGGTCGAGCCGTACCCGTTGGACACGGCGACGCCAAAGCAGCGATCGAGGAACTCCACGATGTTCGGCGCGGTCCCCGCAGAGCCGATGCGGATCAGACACAGCCGGTCACCGAGGAGCGTCGCGCCGAGCTCGTCGGCGACCTCACGCCCACGCGGATCATCGAGGGCCGTGTCGGGGGCGACGGCGCCGCCGAACCGCGCCGCGACCTTGCTGAGGAACATCTGGTGGATCATCCCGGAGAGCCGCGGGATGAACGGGACCAGCGTCGGCCGTGCGATCGGCAGGTCGTCGAACGGTAGGGCGCCCGTGGCGAAGTGCGTGCGTCCGCCGTGCATCATCGCCTCGAGCACGAGGCGACGCCCCGCGAGCGACGACGGCGGCATGTAGCCGATCATGAGGAACGGGAACGACGGCCACGTCAGCGCGGTGTGCAGCTGCGAGCGCCAGCGTTGCTCCGACAGCATCACGCCCTTGGGGCGCGATGTGCTGCCCGACGTGTACATGACGGTGACCAGGCGATCGTGCTCCGCTCGCGGCAGCTGCACCGAGGCGCCCGCGCCGGCGGCGGCGAGCTCGCGCAGCGTCGACACCACGTCGACACCCTCGACCGGCTCGCCCGCGTCACCGTCGAGCAGGACGAGCTTGGGACGCACCGCGCTGGCCGCGAGGGCGCGCGCGATCAGCGGTAGCTGCGCCGAGCCCGCGACGATCGCGGTCAGGTGCGCGTGCTCGACGAGCGCGCGTAGCTCGTCGGGCGGCAGGTTGACCGCGAGGGGCACCGAGACCGCGCCCGCGACCAGGCACGCGAGGTCGGCGATCACCCAGTCGGCGCCCGCCGAGCCGCACAGCCCGACGCGCGTGCCGGGCGTCACCAGCCCCGCGCTCGCCCAGCCGGCGACGATGCCGGTGACGCGCTGCCACAGCACACCGTACGTGAGCTCGCCGTGTGCCGACGAGAAGCACACGCGGTTCGCGTAGCGCTCGCACGCCGCCGCGAAGCACGCGGCGCTCGACTCGGCGCGCGCGCGCACGAACGCGAGATCCTCGGCGGACGCCATCGTGGAGCGCAGCTCGGGATGCCGCGCCATCATCTCCTCGGCACGGCGGAGGACGCGCGGGCTGAAGATCAGCTGGCGAGGCGCTGCGTCGCTCACTGCATCGCCTTGGCGAGCGCCGCGCGCTCCACGTCCCCCGGGTTGTCGGCGACGCGGCTGTTCGCATCGAGCAGCATGACCTTGCGGCTCGCGGTGGAGTACGCCGGCCACGCCGGCAAGCCCGCCGACGCGGGCACGCCCGTGCGCGCGAACGTGGCCCACGCGGAGCTCATGGTCGCGGCGAGCTCCTCGATCCCCGGCGCGACGCCGAGGAACGCGCCCGCGAACGCCGTGTTGTCGAACACGAACGGCACCTCCGTGCCGTGCGTCGCGCCGACGTAGCCGCCCATGCCCTTCGCCTCCCAGTCCCAGCGATAGACGTAGACCGGCGCACCACCGGTCCTACGATCCGCGAACGTGAACGGCGTCAACCCGTAGTCGCGATCGGTCGCGATCCGCACGTACAGCTGAAACGGCGACGCGCCCGGATTGCCCTTGCGATAGGCCTCGATCAGCGCCGCGGCATTCGCCTTCGGGAACATCTCCTTCACGTGCTCGAGCAGCCCCGCGCGGTCGAGCGCGGCGTCCTGCGCGGTCGGCATCATGAACAGCGTCGCCTCGTGGCGCGTGGAGCCGATCAGGAGCGGCACGTCGCGCGAGCGCGCGATGGCGTCGGTCTCCATCGGCTGCGAGGGGAGGGCGACACCGTCGAGCACGGGCCCGAACGGGCGCCTGATCCCGGCGGCCTTCAACCTCGCCGGCACGTCGAAGTACGCCCGCAAGAGGCGTTGCGCCGGCACCTGTGGCAGCTTGCCGAGCGGGACCCCAGCTTCCGCAGCGAGCAGCTCGGCCGCCTTGGCCGCGACGGCTGCGTCGGTCGCGACATAGGGCGCGGCGCTCTCGATGATCGCCTTGTGGAACAGGCCGCGGGCGGACGGCATCGCCATCAGCATCGCGATCTTCGTGCCGCCGGACGACACGCCGAACACCGTCACGTTCCCCGGATCGCCCCCGAACGCGGCGATGTTGGTCTTCACCCACCGTAGCGCGGCGACGATGTCGAGCATGCCGGCCACGCCGGAGCTCGCGAACTTGCCGCCGAGCGCGGCCACGTGCGTGAAGCCGAAGACGTTGAGCCGATGGTTGAGGCCGACGACGACGACATCACCGCGCTTCGCCAGGGCGGCGCCGTCGTAGATCAGGGGCGAGGCCGATCCCGCGGCCATGCCTCCACCGTGGATCCAGACCATCACCGGTCGCTTGCCCGTGACCGCCGGCGTCCAGACGTTGACGACGAGGCAGGCCTCGCTCTCGGGGACCCCGGGCGGATCGACGGGCGTGGCCGAGCGCAGCACCCAGGGCATCGGGGGCCCGTCGGGGAGGCTCTGCGGCGCGCTCGGCCCGAACGTCAGCGCGTCGCGCACGCCACGCCAGCGCGGCGCCGGCTTGGGCGGGAGGAAGCGATTCGCGCCGCCCGTCGGTGCGCCGTAGGGCAGGCCGCGAAACACGTGGACGCCGCGATCGACGAAGCCGCGGACCCTCCCATTCGCCGTCGTGACCGTCGGGCCCTGCGCGACCTGCGCCGACGCGATCCGCGACAGCGGAAGCAACGCGGAGGCGAGCAGGAGGTCGCGCCGGTTCAGCATGTCAGGCGGGGAGAACCTGATCGAGCTTGAGCATGCTCGGCGGACCCGCGAGATAGTTCTTGAGCTTGGGGAACACCGCCTGCATCGCGGGCGACGTGCTGTGGGTCTGCAACGCGGCGGCGTCGCGATAGCGCTCGACCCATACGTACGTGTGCGGCTCCGAGGGGTGCTTGTGGAGCGTGTAGAGCAGCGTGTCGGGCTCACTGGAATGGACGGTCGCGGCGAACTCGCGTGCGAGCGCGAGGAAGTCATTCTCGTGCTCGGGCTTGAACGACATCGTGACGACCAGCGTCACCACGTCTGCATTTCCGTGTGGGCTCGACGAGGGTGTGCTCATAGGAGTGGCAAACAGAATAGCAGGTTGGCTCGACGAGGCGGTAGACTGGGATTACATGCGAACCGCCGACGCCATCGTGCGTACGCTCAAGGAAGAAGAGACGGAGATCGTGTTCGGGATCTGCGGAGGCTACTTGTTCTGGCTCCTCCGCGCGTTCGACGAGGGCGGGGTGCGCACGATCCCCAGCCGGCACGAAGGCGCCGCCGCGTTCATGGCAGCCGCCTACGCGCAAGCGAGCGGACGCATCGGCGTCGTGTTCGGTCAGGGCCCCGGTGCGATCAATCTGCTCACCGGCATCGCCTCGGCATACTGTGACTCGACCCCGATGCTCGCGATCGCCGCGCAGGCACCGCAGGGCGGCTACGCGGCCGACGTGCACCAGGAAGCCACCGGCTCCAACTTCGGCTTCGATCAACTTGCGGCGTTCGCGCCGATGGTGCGCGAGACGTTCCGCTGCCCGAGCACCGTGAGTGCGGTGCGCACGCTGCGACGCGCGCTCGCGATCGCACACGGCGAGCGAGGCCCGGTCGCGATCGAGTTCCCCGCGAACATCCTCGGCGAGGAGGGCTCGTTCGAGTTCCAGCCGCCCGCGCGCTATCGCAACGAGCCGCGCCGCGTCGACGTCGAGGGCGTGGAGGAGGCCGCGAAGCTGATCGCCGGCGCCGCGCGCCCCGCGATCATCATCGGCAACCGCGCGTCGCACCGCGGCCTGTCCGACGAGCTGCGCGCGATGTGCGAGGAGGCCGGCCTGCCGTTCGCGGTCACCGACTTCGCGAAGGGCGTGATCCCCGAGGACCACCCCCTGTGCCTCGGCGTCCTCGGTCACTCGGGGCACGAGGGGACGCACGCGTACCTCGAGAGCGCGGACCTCGTCGTCACCCTCGGCGCGCGGCTCGACTCGAAGACCACGGTCAACCACACCGCGGGCCTGTTCTCCAACCTCATCCAGATCGACGACAACGCGGCCGAGGTCGGGCGCAACTTCCCGCTGCGGCTCGGCGTCATCGGCGACATCCCGGCGACGGTGCGCGCCCTCCGCGCCGCCTTGCGCACGCACCAGATCGATCGCCCGGCGACGGACTGGGTCGCCGAGAATCGGCGCAAGCACCGCACGTATCGCGAGCCCCTCGCCATCGAGCCGCCGCACGAGATGGGGTCGGCATCGGTGCTGAGCGCGCTGCGCGAGCGGCTGCCGCGGGAGACGCTCGTCGTCGGCGATAGCGGCATGAACCTGCACTTCTTGAAGCGGTTCTTCCCGGTCTACGCACCGGACGGCTTCTACTGCTTCTACGGCTTCGCGGCGATGGGCTCGGGACTGCCGGTGTCGATGGGCGTCCAGATCGCGCGGCCGAACGAGGTCGTGGTCTCCGTGATCGGTGACGGCGGCTTCCTCGTGTACGCGGGCGAGCTGCAGATCATGGCCGAGTACAACATCCCGGTCATCGTCATCGTGCTCAACAACGCCGGCTACTGGCAGGTCGGCGCGTACATGGAGAAGTTCATCGGCTCGAGCTACGGCTGCGCGATCCAGGAGATCGACGCCGCCAAGATCGGCCAGAGCTTCGGCTGCGACGGCTACACCGTGCGCACGCTCGCGGAGCTCGCGGCCGCCGTCGATCAAGCGGTGGCCAAGCGCCGCCCCGCGGTGATCGACGTCAAGGTCCAGGGCGACAAGCTCGAGGACGTGATGCTCGCGCGCTCGGAGCAGTTCGTCGCCAAGGTCTACGGCCGCAAGTCCTAAGGCGCGGCGGCGCCGAACACCGAGCAGGTGTTGTTGCGGATCACCCAGGTCGCGTCGTTGAAGCACAGGTCGAGGTCGAACAGCCGGCACTCGATGCCGTCCTCGTCGACGACGAGCGCGTCGTAGAAGTCACACGGGACGCCGAGCAACAGCTCCTCGCCCGGGAACAGCACATCACCGCGCAGGAGGTTCGCGCCGAACGACGGGTTGTCGACGGGCGTGAGCCGGACGTCGATGATCGTGAAGTCGGAGTCGTTCACCACCAGCAGCGACGCCCCGGGCTCGACCAGGATCGTGTCATCGGAGGAGCACGCGGTGGCGGCGCACAGTGCGAGCAGCAACACGAGGTAACGTAGGATCGGCATGCTCGCGTAGGCGAGCAACGCGTATGCCGCCGTGGTGCGCGCTAGCGCCCGCGACAGCTCGCGGCCGCGGATCTCGCGGCTTGCGCAGTCTGATCGTCACTGCGCGCGAGCTGGGTGAGCTTGCGCTTCGCGGCGGCCGGGCACGCGGGCCCCATCGTCCCGAGCGCGAACGCCGCAGCGCGCACGATCTCGGGGAACGCGGAGTCATCGAGCGCGTCGATCAAGGCATCGGCAGCGCCGGGCGGTGCGAGGCCGGCGATCGCAGTGGGCGCGGCCTGCGCGAGCGCGAGCGCGGCTTCGCTCTCGATCGCGCCGCCGCGCCACGAGCGGAACTTGCGAAGGATCACCGGCCCGAGCTTGGGATCGCCGAGCGCGACCGCGAGCCCGACGGCCTGCGCGCGCAGCGGCGTCGGGGCCTTGCTGTCGTCCCAGATCGCGGGGAGCAGCTCGGCGACACCGGGTGCGCGGCACTGCACGAGGGCGATCAACGCGTCGCCGCGTACGTCGAGATCTCGATCTTTACGCACGCTGTCGGTCAGCGCGCCTGCAGGGCCGAGCCGGCGACAGCGCGTGCCGAGCGCGTTCGCGGCACGGCGGCGGACCTCGGGCCAGCGGTCCGTCGACAGCGCCGAGATCAAGACGCGGTCGATGCCATCCGGACCGTCGTCGGTGTGCCACGGCGAGTCGCCGTCGGACTCGCTGTCCGCGAGCGCGCCGAGCACCGCGAGGCGAACCCCGGGATCCGGATCCGCGGCGAGCGCGAGCATGAAGGGGAGGGCGGCGGGGCGCGGCGCGCTCGCGACCCCCGCGACGGCGACCTGCAGCAGCGCCGACCGGGTCGCGCCTGCGGGCAGCCCGCGCAGCGTGGTCTCGAGCTGGCGCAGCGCTGCGGCATCACCGAGCGTGGCCATCCCGTCGACGAGGCGATAGCGCCGGTCATAGTCGCGCGCGCCGGCGAGCGCCGCGGTCATCGCGGCGAGCGCGGCCGGGCGATCCGCGGCCTGCGTGCGCGCGCGCCGCGTGACCGCGCGCCACACGTCGCCGGCGGCTCCCGCGTCGTTCGCACCCCGTGCGGCGTCGATCAGCGCCTCCACGTTCGGCGCCAGCGTGAGCCGCTCGATCACGGCGCGCCGCACGTCCGCAGGCCCGGCGCCCGCGAGGGTGAGCAAGCGCGGCAGCCCCTTGTCGTCGAGTGGCAAGCCGCGCACGGCGGCGAGCCGCGCCGCGATCTCGAGCTTGCGGTCCGCGGCGAGCTCGGCGAGCTCCTCGGCGAGTCCGAGCCGCGCGAGCCCCTCGATCACGTCGACGAGCGCCGCCCCATCGACCCAGCGTTCGGTCGCCGCGCGCACGAGCGAGGGTGCCACGGTGGTGTCGTCGATCTTCACGAGCGCGGCGATCAGACGCCTGCGCGTGGAGGCGTCGGTCGTGCGCGTGAGCTCCGCCTCGAGCGCGTTCGCCCCGGCGCGCCCACTGCGCGCGAGCGCGGCGCTCGCATTGACCACGCCGTCCTTCCCCTCGGCGACGATGCGCGCGAGCATCGCCTCGCCACCGCCCGCGCGCTCGCCGTCGGCGTACACCGAGAGCTCCGCGATCGCGGTTGCGCCCTTGGCCGGCCCGTAGGTGTCCTCGAGCACCACGGTCACGCAGTCCCCGAGGGGCTGCGGCAGCTCGACGAGGTACGCGCTGCCGAGAGGATCCTTCGTGACGTCGGGGAGCTCGACGCGATATGCCCCGCGTTCGCCCACGATCGCGAGCGTGTGCGGCCGATTCGACGCCTTGAGTGCGGCCGCGGTCGTCGGGTTGCCGGGCACGATGCGCAGCTGCTTCGCGCCCGCGCCGGGCATGCGCGCCTCGAACGTGAAGAACTGGCCCTCGCCCGCGCTCGCCGCGAAGTCCTCACGCCAGCCGGTCTGCGGCTTGCCATCGTCGAGCTCGCTCGGGATCGCGAGCCCCCCCGCATCGCCGGCACCGGGTTGATGCGATGCGAGCCGGGCGGCGAAGATCACCGGTGGCGCGGCGGCGGTGTCGAGCTTGACCGTCGCCAGCGGGAGCTTGTCGTCGACGAGTGATGGCAGCTTCGTCAGGCGCCGGAACTTCTTGCTCGCGGCATCGAAGCCCTCCGCGAAGAGATATGCCGGCTTACCGTCGCAGCGCCGGGCCCGCGCTCGCACTTGATACCGGTAGACGCCGTCGGCCGTCGCGTCGATCTCGGTCGCGTAGTCCTGGTCGAGGCCGACGCCGCCGAGCGGCGTGCGCGCGAGCTCGCGCCACGTCGCGCCCTCGCGCCCGAGGATCACCGCCTCGCGCGACTTCGCGGTGGTCGCGTCGACGACGAGCAGCCGGCGCTCGGGCTTGCCGCCGACGAGCACGCGCGCCTTCACGGGCGTCAACTTGAGGTCGGCCGTGCCACGCCATGCGCCGCCGATCCTGACCGTGCCCGCCGCGGACACCTCGATCGCGTCGGCGGTGCCGTCGAGGTCGACGTCGAGAGACGCGGTGGCGATCGGCGCCGCCGTCGCCGTGCTCGCGATCAGGATCAATCCGACGCCCGCCAGGGTGCGCATCGCAGGGAAGGTAGCGCGTCGCATCGCCTCGAGACACACGCTGCCGGTGCGGATTGCGACGTGGTGCTACCGTGCGCCATGTCGATCCTCGTCAACATCGACGTCCCCGACCTCGCGCGCGGCCTCGCGTTCTATACGCGCGCGCTGGGGCTCAGCGTTGGCCGCCGGATGGGCGCTGATTTTGCCGAGTTGCTCGGCGCCGCCGCCCCGATCTACTTGCTGGTCAAGGCCGAGGGCTCGTCGCCCGCACCCGGTGCGTCCACGCAGCGCACGTATGCACGCCACTGGACCCCGGTCCACCTCGACTTCGTCGTCGACGACATCGAGGCGGCGCTGGCGCGGGCGGTCGCCGCCGGCGCGACGGTGGAGGCCCCCGTGGCGAACCACGCGTACGGGCGGCTCGCGCTGCTCGCGGATCCGTTCGGCAACGGGTTCTGCTTGCTGCAGTTCGTCGGCCGCGGCTACGACGCGATCAGGACGTCGGCTTGAGCGTGAGTTGCAGGCGCACGGTCGTGGACGTGCCGACCTGCTCCTCGGCGCCCGGCTCCTTGCCGACCTTGAAGTCGAGGCGCTCGACGACCTGTTCGCCGCGGACCTTGATCGAGTCGTCCTTGGTCTCGAGGACCTCGAACGTCACCGGGTAGGTCTTCTCGACGCCGTGCAGGCTCACCTTCGCGTCGGCGGTGTACGTGCTGTCGGTGTTCTTCTTGACGTTCGACACGTCGATCGTCGCGGTCGCGAACTTCGCGACGTCGAAGTACGCCGGGCTCTTGATGTGCGCGAGGCGCTTCGGCGAGTCGGTCGCCATGCTCGTCAGATCGATCTCGATCGTCGCCGTGCCGCCCTCGAGGTTCTTCGGATCGAACGCCGCCTTGGTGACGGTGATCTTCTCGAACCGCACCTCGACCGGATCGGCGGGCTTGGCCGGCGTGTGCGGCGTGTAGAGGGCAAGGAAGTCCGCACCGTCGGAGGGGGCCGGCTTCGCGGGCTCGGTGGCGGCCGCGGAACCAGCCGGCGCAGCAGAGCCAGCCGGCGCAGCAGAGCCAGCCGCCGCGGACGAGCCCTGCGCGGGCGCTTGCTCCGCCGCCTTCTTGCAGGCGGGTGCGAGGGCGAGGAACGAGGCGAGGACAACGGACGTGAACAACTTCATCGGTCAACTCCAAGCGCCGGGACGAGGTCATCGCCGGTGTGGCGCACCACCAGCGAGACGGAGAGTGGAAGACGATCACCGTCGAAGTCACCGGCATCGGGCGCCAGTGCGGTGTCGCGGATCGAGAGTGCGAACGACGCGACGACGATCATCACGTCGCCCTCGAGGCCGAGCCGAGCGCGCCCGGCGGCATCCGGCTTGCCGAGCGTGCCGGTGACCTCGACGTCGTGGCGCTTGCCGATGAGGTCGACGGTGCCGCGCGCGCGGAACACCAGGCGATCGGAGGTCTCCTGGCGCGCGGCGACGAGCTGCGCGAGCGTGAACGTGATGCGCGGATGCTTGTCGGCGAGGAGGTAGCTCTCGCGTGCGTGCTTCGAGCGCTCGCCGATGCCGGTATCGACGGACGCGGTGGCGACGCTCACCTCGGCCGCGAGGGCGCCGGCGAGGCTGCGCGGATCGACGCGTAGCGTGCCGCGCACGTCGCCGAAGCGAGCATCGAATGCCTCGCCGCCGGCGGAGATCTGCGCCGACACCGACGTGCCCGCGTGGGTCACCACGTCGTAGCGGCCGGCCGGCAGATCGAGGCTGCCGGAGATGCCGTCCTCGAGGGCGACGGCCGCGGCGGGCGGCAGCATGTCGCGTGCGCCCGCCGGCGCGCCGCCACTCGCGAACGCGGCGATCGGCACGACCGGCGTCGCGGCGGCGACGATCCACGAGGCGATCCGAAGCGCGGTCATCGGGCGTGCGAACCGCCGTTCGAGCCAGCGGATCACGAACGCACCGATCGCGAGGCCGATCGCGATCGCCGCGATGATGGCGCACACCTCGAGCCCCAGCCAGATCGGGTGCTCGGGGGCGATCCTCCAGCCGAGGTCGGGATCCGGCACGTAGAACCGCTTGTCGAGCGCGGTGTAGACGTTGCGCGAGCCCTGCACCCACCAGCGCACCAGCGACGCGATCAGCGCGCCGAGCGGGATCGCCGTGGGGAGCAACAAGCGCTGCACGCCGCCATCAGATAACGCGACCTCCCGGAGCGCGCACGCACCGGCACTGGAACGCAGTTTTGCGCGTGCTAGCGTGCGGCCCGGTGTTCGCGCCTTCCGACTACGTGTTCGAGCTGCCGCAAGAGCTGATCGCACAGGAGCCCGCGGCGACGCGCGATGGCTCTCGCCTGCTGCGCGTCCATGCCGGCGGGGCGTCCGATCATCGATTCGCCGAGATCGCCGACCTGTTGCCGGCGGATGCGGTCGTGATCGCGAACGACACTCGCGTGATCCCCGCGCGCATCCTGGGCCACAAGGACTCCGGCGGCGCGGTCGAGCTGTTGTTCCTCGAGCCCGAGCCGGCGACGCCGGCGCCCGAGGGGAAGCGGGCGTGGCGCTGCCTCGCCAAGGCGCGGCGTCCGCTGCGCCCGGGGCAGGCGATCCGGGTCGACGGCGGCCCCGCGATCGAGGTTCTCACCGAGCGCGCCGCGGATGGCTCGCTCGCGGTCGCCGCGCCGGCGGACACGCTCGCCTTCCTCGATGCGCACGGGCGCATCCCGTTGCCGCGCTACATCGTGCGCGCCGACCGCGCCGACGATCGCGAGCGCTACCAGACGATGTTCGCGCGCGTGCCGGGCGCGGTCGCGGCCCCGACCGCCGGGCTGCACCTCACGCCCGCGGTGCGCGATCAGCTCCTCGCGCGCGGGATCGCGTTCGCGACGCTCACCCTGCACGTCGGCTGGGGCACGTTCGCGCCGATCCGCACCGACGACGTCCGCACGCACCGGATGCATCGAGAGCGGTTCGCCATCCCCGCCGAGACCGCCGCGCTGGTCGCGAGCGGGCGCCCGATCGTCGCGCTCGGCACGACGACGCTGCGCGCGCTCGAGGCCGCGGCGACCGCCCCGCGCACGGTGACGGTGGGCGAGGGCGCGACCGACATCTTCATCCATCCGGGCGCCGGGCACACGTTCAAGGCCGTCGATCATTTGATCACCAACTTTCACCTCCCCGAGTCGACGCTGCTGATGCTGGTGTGCGCGTTCGCCGGCACCGAGCGCGTGCTCGCCGCGTATCGCCACGCGGTGGCAGCGCGGTACCGGTTCTTCAGCTACGGCGACGCGACGCTCCTGAGCCGCGCGTGAGCCAGCGCTCGACGGCGACGCCGAGCCGCCGCGCGCCCTCCGCCAGCTCGTCGATCGGCTCGACGCCGGCGGGCGCGAACGCGGCGATCGCGGCCGGATAGGTGGCCTCTCCGACCGCGATCCTCGCAGCCCGATGGGCCATCGCGATCAGCGACAGGGCCTGCTGCGCCCCCGAGGCCCACCCGCGAGGCCGATCACGCCCTCGGCGCAGGCCCGCTTCTGCCGCGCGATGATCCGAGGATCCACGGTGGATCGGTCTTCACGCACGGTGCCAGCCGGTGGACCGTGCGCGCGCGCCCGCGCTTGCGTATAAACGCGCGCCCGATGCGATTCGACCTCCCGACGCCCGGCTTCTCGTTCGAGCTCCTCGCGACGCTCGGCCACGCGCGCGCAGGGATCCTGCATACGCCGCGCGGTGACATCCCGACCCCGGTGTTCATGCCGGTCGGCACCGCAGGCACCGTCAAGGCGATGACCGCCGACGAGCTACGCGCCGAGCCTCTCGACGCGAAGATCATCCTCGGCAACACCTATCACCTCTACCTGCGCCCCGGGCTCGAGGTGATGGAGCTCGCCGGCGGCCTGCACGCGTTCCAGAAGTGGGACCGCCCGATCCTCACCGACTCCGGCGGCTTCCAGGTGTTCTCGCTCTCGGGCATCAACGAGATCGACGACGACGGCGTGACGTTCCGGTCGCACATCGACGGCAGCAAGCACCGGCTGACGCCCGAGGTGTCGATGCATATCCAGAAGGTGCTCAGCTCGGACATCGCGATGGTGTTCGACCAGTGCCCGCCCGGCGACGCGCCTGCCGACGTGCAGGAGACGGCGCTCGCGCGCACCACCGCCTGGGCGGAGCGCTGCCGCCGCGCCGAGCGCGCGCAGGGGCAGGCGCTGTTCGGCATCGTGCAGGGCGGCATCGATACGCAGCGCCGGCTCCGCCACGCCGCCGAGATCACGAAGCTCGACTTCGACGGCCACGCGCTCGGCGGCCTCGCGGTCGGGGAGTCGGTCCAGGACACCTATCGCGTGCTCGACGAGGTCGCGCACACGCTCCCGGCGGAGCGGCCGCGGTACCTGATGGGCGTCGGCACGCCGGCCGACCTCACCCGCGGCATCCAGGCCGGCATCGACATGTTCGACTGCGTCATGCCGACCCGCAACGCGCGCAACGGATATCTATTTTCGGCCTCGGGCCAGCGCGTGAACATCCCCAACGCCGCCAACCGCACCGACTTCGGTCCGATCGATCCGGAGTGCCCGTGCTCGACCTGCCGGACCCACTCCCGCGCATATCTCCGTCATCTCTATACCGGCAAGGAGATCCTGTACGCGCGCCTCGCAACCCTGCACAACCTCACGTTCTACGCGCGCCACGTGAGGGCGCTGCGCGACCGGATCCTGGCCGAAGGCCGGCGTGCTTGACCCCTTCTCCCCCGAGTGCTACGCAACCGCTGAATTTTCCGATGCCCTTTGCACAACGGGGCATCGCCAAAGGAGCCACCGATGCAAGCAATGCAGCCGATCATGATGATGCTGGTGATGTTCGGAATCTTCTACTTCATCCTGATCCGTCCTCAGGTGAAGCGGCAGAAGGAGCATCAGTCGCTACTGTCGAAGCTCGGCAAGGGCGACGAGGTCATCACGCGTGGCGGAGTGATCGGCAAGATCACCGGCGTCACCGACGACGGCGTGCTCGTGCTCGAGCTGCAGGAGAAGGTCCGCGTCCGCGTTCCGCGTGCGTATGTCGAGGGCAAGTGGGAAGGCAAGGTCCCCGCGAGCGCGACGAAGGCTGCCTGATCTCTTTCGTTTCTCGACGATTCTTGGCTCCGTTCGAGGTGGTTCATGGACCGTAGTCTCAAGTGGCGCACGCTTGGCCTGCTCGCCAGCATCGTGCTGTGTCTGGCGGTGCTCGCGCCCACGTTCATTCCCGACAAGCTGCCGTCGTGGTTCTTCTTCGACAAGAAGATCAACCTCGGGCTCGACCTGCAGGGCGGCTTGCACATCGTCTACAGCATCGACCTCGACCGCGCCGTCGAGGACCGCGCGCACGAGATCAAGCGTGACCTCGACTCGCGGTTCATCGACGACAAGGTGAAGGCGACGGTGAAGACGCCGCGCGAGCCTGTCGGCGCGGTGACCGTCATCCTCGAGGACGCGAGCAAGCTCGCCGCGACGAAGTCGGCGATCCAGTCCGACTATCAGGGCACGATCTCGATGCTGACGTGTCCGCCCGAAGAGGCGAAGAACGCGATCTGCTTCCGCGTCGCGTCGTCGTACGCGGACGGCATCAAGAAGTCGGCGCTGTCGCACGCGGTCACCACGATCCGCGACCGTATCGACGAGAAGGGGATCGCGGAGCCGTCGGTGGTCGAGAAGGGTGACGAGATCCTCGTCGAGCTTCCCGGTCTCAACAAGGACCGCATCCAGGAGACCCGCGAGCTGATCTCGCGCGCCGCCAAGCTCGAGTTCAAGGTCGTCGACAACGCGGCGAAGTACATGCTCGACCTCTACAACCACGTCGGCAACGACGATGAGGGCAAGCCGACCGACCCGGCCGCGATCGTCGAGGGCGTGTACGCCGACGTCGAGCAGTGGCGCGCCGAGGAAGGTGACCGCACCGAGACCGACTACTTCCTGTACGCGCACGACCGCGAGGACACGGTCACGCTCGAGGAGGCCAAGCGCATCGGTGGCGAGTGCGTGAAGGAAGAGGTCACGAAGAAGGCCGTCGACGGCCGCGTGAAGTGCAAGGTCCCGGGCCGCTTCTACCTGGAGCGCTACCTCGCGCAGCTGACCGCCAAGGACCCCAAGTTCAAGGTCCCCGACGATCGCCAGATCGGATACGAGGAGAACGAGCCGCCGCCGCAGGCGAAGGACAAGCGCGTGTTCTGGCGCACCTACTATCTCGATCGCGCGGTGCGCCTCACCGGCTCCGCGATCAAGGACGCGATGGGCAGCTATGACCAGAACACGAACCGCCCGATCGTGCTCCTCGACTTCAACCGGTACGGCAGCCGCGTGTTCGGCGACCTCACCGCGCAGATCGTCGGCAAGAAGCTCGCGACCATCCTCGACGACCGCGTGAAGAGCGCGCCGACGATCAACGGTGCGATCCGTGGCGGTCGCGCCTCGATCACGATGGGCGGCAACGACGCCACGCGTCAGGAGAGGGAGCGCGATGAGCTCGTCAACGTGCTCAAGACCGGCTCGCTGCCCGCGCCGCTCAAAGAGGAGTCGGCGTCCGAGGTCGGCCCGACGCTCGGCATGGATGCGATCGCGAAGACCCGGCTGTCGTTCGCGCTCGGCGTCGTGCTCGTCATCATCATCATGGTCGGCATCTACCGGTGGTCCGGTTGGATCGCCGTGTTCGGCGTCCTCTATCACATCCTCTTGACCATCGCGGTGATGGCCGCGTTCGGCGCGACCTTGACCTTGCCCGGCATCGCCGCCGTCGTGCTCTCCGTCGGCATGACCGTGGACGGCAACATCCTCATCTACGAACGCATTCGCGACGAGCTGTTACTAGGCAAGAGCGTACGAGGCGCCATCGACCTCGGGTTCTCGCGCGCGTTCTCCGCGATCCTCGATGGTCAGCTGACCACCGCCGCCGCTGGCTGGGTGTTGCTGCAGTACGGCTCGGGCCCAATCAAGGGCTTCGCCGTCATGCTCCTCGTCGGCGTGTTCACCACCCTCACCACCAACATCTGGATCACCCGCATCTTCTTCGACTGGTACGTCTCCAGGAAGAAGGGCGTCGGGGCCACGATCTCCATCTAGAGCGGCGCCATGAGTCAGCACCACAAGTTCCGCTACCTGCTGCCGCCCGGCAACAACTTCGCATTCGTCTCGAAGTTCAAGGCGTGGATGATCTTCTCGATCTTCACGATGAGCGCCTCGATCGGCATGCTCTTCGTGAACAAGGAGATCCGCGGCGACTACATGAACTGGACGATCGACTTCAAGGGCGGCACGGAGATCATCCTGTCGTTCCAGGAGAAGGCGACCGACAACACGACGAATCTCGATCTCGGCAAGGCGCGCGAGGTCCTCGAGAAGGCCGACAAGAACGTCGAGGTCTCGGACATGTCGTGGGAAGCCACGCGCAAGTCCGACGGCGCGAAGGAGACCGTGCCCGGCATGATCCTGCGCACCACGCGGTTCAGCGTGCTGACGCCGGAGCTCGCCAAGGCGACCGCCGACGACGTGATGCAGACGTTCGAGGCCAAGGGCATCGACAAGGCCGCATGGTCAGGTGACCGCCTGAGCGTGCGCTCGAAGCAGTCGATCACCGATGCCGAGATGGCCGAGGTGCTGAAGCGGCACAACCTTCAGCCCAAGACGTGGAGTGACGCGGAGCGCAAGCTGTACACGCACGCCGACGAGGGCACCGGCGAGTACAACCAGTGGTACGCGATCGCCGGCCTCGACAAGTTCTACGAGGACGCGCTCGAGAAGGCGTTCCCCGACAAGCAGGTCACCGTCATGCAGAGCTACGGCGTCGGCGCGAAGGCCGGCGAGAAGCTCCGCAACGACGGCGTCAAGTCGATCGTCTACGCGATCTTCCTGATCATGCTGTACCTCGCGTTCCGGTTCGACATCCGGTACGCACCGGCCGCGGCCTTCGCGACGCTGCACGACGGCATCCTCGTCATCGGCGTGTTCGCCGTGACGTGGACGGAGGTCTCGCTGACGTCCGTCGCCGGGCTGCTCACCGTGATGGGCTTCTCGACGAACGACACCGTGATCGTGTTCGATCGTATTCGCGAGAATCAGGCGAAGCTCAAGGACAAGAAGATCGACCGCATCATCGACATCTCGCTCAACGAGATGCTGGTGCGATCGATCCTGACGTCTGCCACGGTGTTCGCGACCACGCTGATCATGAACATCTTCGGAACGGGGCTCGTGAAGAACTTCGCGTTCACGATGAACATCGGCGTGATCGTCGGTGTGTACTCGTCGCTGTTCCTCGCGACGCCCGTGTTCATGTGGATCTCGCACAAGTTCTACTCGGGGTCGGCGAAGAAGCGGTCGCTACCGTCCTCGCCGGCGCCTGCGCCGAGCGCGCCCGCGGGCGACGACGAGTAGACGCGGTCGCGACGCAGCGAAGCGTGACCACGGCGCCGGCAAACGGCGCCGTCATCGTTTTTCGGCGGCCGCGACCGCACCGCAGTACGCGTCGACTAGCGTTTGCATTCGAGCGATCCCGGGATCTTCTCGGGATCGTTTCCGTTTTCGGCGTTCGATGTCAGACCCGCGCATTAGCGTGCGCGCGTGCTTCTCCGCCTGCGCCCGGTCGACGACCACATCGTGAATCGCCTCGCGGGGGCGTTGCGCGTGCGGCCCGCAACGGCGCGCTGCCTCGCGGTGCGCGGCGTCCAGGATCCGCGCGAGGCGCAGGGCTTCATCGATCCTCGGCTCGCGGCGCTGCGTCCTCCGGCCGGGCTCGCCGGCTTGCCGCGCGCGGTGGAGAGGATCGCCGACGCGGTCGTGCGCGGCGAGCGGATCGGCGTGTTCGGCGACTACGACGTCGACGGCGTCACCACGGCGGCGCTGCTGACGTCGTTCTTGCGTGCCTGCGGTGCGGTCGTCGAAGTGGCGGTAGCGCGGCGCGATGCGGGTTACGGGTTCACGGCAGCGGCGGCGGCGGACTTCGCGGCCCGCGGCTGCACGCTGGTCGTCACCGGCGACTGCGGGACGAGTGACGTCGATGCGATCGCGGCGGCCGCGACGCACGGCATCGAGGTGATCGTCGTCGATCATCACACCGTGCCGAAGGCGGATGCACCGCATCCGGCGCTGTCGCTGGTGAATCCGTTCCGTGCGGACTCGACGTTCCCGTTCCGCGGCATGGCGTCGGTCGGGCTCGGGTTCTACGTCGCCGCCGCGGTCCGGACGGAGCTGCGCGATCGAGGTTTCTTCGGGGGGCCGGACGGGCGCCGCGAACCGGATGTCCGCGAGCTCCTCGATCTCGTCGCGCTGGGCACGATCGCGGATCTCGTGCCGCTGACCGCGGAGAATCGGATCCTCACGTCGCTCGGGATGCGCCGACTCCAGGGGCGGGTGCGGCCGGGCGTCGCGGCGCTCCTGGCCGCGGCGGGCGTGGATGCGGAGCGCGCGATCGACGAGCGCACGGTCGCGTGGAAGATCGCGCCGCGGATCAACGCGCCCGGCCGGCTCGGCGCGGCGGAGCCGTCGCTGTCGCTGCTGCTCGCCGACGATGCGACGGCGGCCGAGCGCGCGCAGGTGCTCGAGGCTGCGAACGCAGAGCGCCGGCAGATCCAGGACCGCGTGATGGAGGAGGCGCTCGCACAGCTCGGCGACAAGGATCCCGGGCCTGCCGTCGTGCTCGCGGGTGAAGGGTGGCCGACCGGTGTCGTCGGCATCGTGGCCGCGAAGCTCGTCGACAAGTACCAGCGGCCCGCGTTCGTGATCGGCATCGATCCGGCGACCGGCATCGGCCGCGGCTCCGCGCGCACGTGCGGTGGCGTCAATCTGTACGACGCCCTGTCGGAAGCGGCACAGCGGCCCGGTTGTCTCGGAAGGTGGGGCGGGCACGCGGCGGCAGCCGGCTTCACGCTGGCATCACGCGAGAGCGTCAGCGCGCTCGCCGAGGCGATCGGGGGCGCCTGCGCGCGGCTCGCGGAAGGCTCCGGGCCGGTGACCGCGGGCCGCGAGATCGACGCCGAAGTGCGGCTCGCCGAGGTCGACGAGCGGCTCGCCACCGAGCTCGCCGGGCTGGGCCCGTTCGGGCAGCACAATCCAGCGCCGGTGCTCGCGACGCGCAACGCGAAGGTCACCGCCGTCCGCCGCGTCGGCGATGGTCACCATCTCAAGCTCACCGTCGAGGACGACCGCGGCACGAGCCGTAGCGCGATCGGGTTCGGGCTCGGCGACCGCGAGGTCGACGTGGGAGCGCGCCTCGACCTCGCATTCGTGCCCACGGTCTCGACGTGGCAGGGCCGGCGCAGCGCCGAGCTCGAGCTACACGACCTGGCGCTCACGAGCACGTAGCGCGAGTGGCGCTCACCGGCGCGGCGCGGTATTTCATCATCATGAGCGACGTCGACGACGAGCCCGTCCCGCGGCTGCCGCGCGGCAAAGGCCTCACGCTCGACAAGGCGATGCTGATGCGCATCGCCTTCACCGTCGCGCTGCTCGTGATGGTCGCCGTGATCACGCGGCCGTGCGCCGAAGCCACGTCGAAGTTCGTCACCGGCTTTGGCGACGAGGGCTCGGGCTCGGCCGGCAGGGCGATGCCGCAGCCCGGCACCGTCGACGTTCCGAAGACCGAGCTGCGGGTCGAGGACTACGAGTACATCCATCCGAACATGACCGAGGCCGAGCAGAAGGCCGCGATCGAGCGCGCGAGGGCGAAGGCCGCGGGCTCGGCTGCCGGCTCGGGCTCGACTGCCGGCTCGGGTTCGGCCGCGACCGGCTCGGCTGCGGCAGGCTCGGCTGCTGCGGGCTCGAGCTCGGGCTCGGCCGCGGCTGGCTCGAGCGCCACGCCGTAAGCGCGCGCTACTTCCACAGGACGGCGTGACGCAGCGATGGCAGCTGCGCGCGCCGCTTCGTGACGGTCGCGCCGTCGAGCGTGGCCATCACGACGCCATCGCCGTCGGCCTGCTCGCCGACGAGCGTGCCCCATGGGTCGCTGATCAGCGTGTGGCCGTAGCTCTCGCGCTTCTCGTTGTGACGGCCCCACTGGGCGGCGGCGACGACCCAGCTCTGGTCCTCGACGGCGCGCGCGCGCAGCAGCAGGTGCCAGTGCGCGGCGCCCGTGTGGGCGGTGAACGCGGCGGGCACGAGCAGGACCTCGGCGCCGCGATCCTTGACCAGGCAACGGTACAGCTCCGGGAAGCGGACGTCGTAGCAGATCGAAACGCCGACCGGAGCGCCCGCGATCTCGACGACCACGAGCTCGTCGCCGGCGGCGGTCGCGTCGGACTCGCGCAGCGTCGCGCCGCCCGGGATGTCGACATCGAACAGGTGGATCTTGCGGTAGCGAGCGGCGAGGGCGCCCGCCGGATCGATCACGACGGCGGTGTTGTACGTGCGCCTGGCGTCGTCGGGGATGCGCTCCGGCGTGCCGCCGCCGACGAGCCACGTGCCGTGCTTGGCGGCGACCTCGCGGAGGGTGCTCATGATCGGCCCGGTCCCGTCGAGGGGCTCGGCGATGCGGAGCTTGTCGCCCTCGCCGCGCCCGAGGAACGAGAAGCATTCGGGGAGGACGACGAGCTGCGCGCCCTCGGCCGCGGCCCGGGCGGTGAGATCTCGGACGGTCGCGAGGTTCGCGACGAGATCGTCCGTCGACCGCATCTGCACCGCTCCGACCCGAAGCTGCCAAGTAGTCACGCAGGGTTGGTACCACGCGTCCGCAATGTTCGGCCCCCTCCGTTCATCCCTCTTGCCCTGGCCCGTAGCCGGTGGTACCTACCGCCCAGCTTTATCGCTCTGCGGTGGGGTGGCCCTTGGGCCACCTTTTTTTATGTCTCTCGAATCATGAGAAACCCTCAACAACAGCGTCTCATCTCGATCGTCGAGCCGGTGTGCAACGCCGCCGGCTTCGATCTGGTCGAGCTGCGCTTCCTGCTCGATCAGGGAGGCTGGGTGCTGCGGGTGGCGGTCGATCTGCCGCTCGGCGAGGACATGGACATCACGCAGGTGCCCGAGGATCGCGTGGACCTCGAGGACTGCGAGAACCTGTCGCGCGAGCTGTCGGCGGTGCTCGACGTCGAGGATCCCATCTCGCAGGCGTACAGCCTCGAGGTCAGCTCGCCGGGCATCGATCGCGCGCTGCGCACGGTCACGCACTTCGCGCACTTCGTCGGCAGTGATGCCAAGATCCAGCTCGCGGTCGGGCTGCAGACGCCGTCCGGCGAGCGCAAGAACTTCCGCGGGATCCTGAAGGGCGTAAAAGGCGAGGGCGGGGCGCAGGCGGTCGCGATCGAGGTCGACGGCCAGGTGTTCCACCTGCCGATCGACGACATCGACCACGCGAAGCTGGTCCCCGACTGGGACGCGGTGATGAAG
>DATLHR010000089.1:0-7145 GCA_035539815.1 Kofleriaceae bacterium | reverse complement strand
CACCACCTCCGTCGAATGGCCATAGTGGCGTCGGAGGATCGGCGGGCGCGAGCAACGGTCACTCCGGCGGCGCCGAGCCGGTTTAGGGCCTATCATGGCGGATGTGCGCCTCCTCTTGATCGTCGACAACGAGGCCGACCGCGCCGCGATCCGCCAGGCGATCGAGGAGAGCGGTTGCAGCGCCGAGATCGAAGACGCCGACTCCGAGGATAGCGCGCGTCAGTTGCTCGGCTCGCGAGGCCCCAGCGGCGTCGTGCTCTATCGCGATGCGGCGGACGAGACGCTGCGTGCAGTGCGCGCCCTGCGCGAGCTCGGGCCGATGCCCTTGCTCGTGCTGATCGGCCCGCAGCACGAGGCCGACCTGCAGGCGCTGATCGACGCCGGGGCCACCGACTTGTTCTTCAGGAGCGACCTGGACCCGAAGCGGCTCGCCCTCCGGATCCGATTCGCGTTGCGGATCGGAGCCGCAGAGGCATCGTCGGTGACGTCGCTCGAGGCGGCGAGCCACGCGGCGCGCGCACGTGACGACGTGCTCGCCGTCGTGTCGCACGACCTGCGCGGGCCGCTCCACGCGATCAGCCTGGCGTGCGAGGCCCTGCGCGAGGAAGTCTCCTCGGACGCCTTGCGCTACATCGGTGCGATCGAGCGCGCCTCGCAGCGCGCGGAGCGGTTGATCTCGGACCTGCTCGAAGCGAGCGCGATCGAGAACGGTGCGCTGACGCTGACACGCGGCAACGTGGACGCGGCGGCGATCGTGAAGCAAGCAGCGGCGGACCACGAGCTGCTCGCACGCGAGAGCGGCGGGCAGATCACGGCCCACGTGCCCGACGGGTCGACGATCGTCTCCGCAGATCGCGATCGCGTGCTGCAGGTGCTCGGCAATCTGATCGGGAATGCTCTCAAGCACGCGCGCGGTACGCCGATCGACGTCTCGGTCGCGCGGCGCGATCGCGAAGCGGTGATCGCCGTCCGCGACAAGGGTCCGGGCATCGCCGACGCGGAGCTACCGCACGTGTTCGATCGCTACTGGCACGGGCGCACCAAGAAGGGCGGCGCCGGCCTCGGGCTCGCGATCGCCAAGGGCATCGTCGAGGCCCATGGTGGATCCGTCGCCGTCGCGAGCAAACCCGGCGAGGGTGCGGAGTTCTCGTTCACGCTGCCGCTCGCCGGGTGAGCGCCACTGGCACTGGCCTTGCTGTACGCGAGGGCATGCCGCGTGATCAAACCAGCACTGATCATCACATCGACGATCCGTTCAATCCCGAGGACGCCGACGAGGCCTCGCGCGTCGCGAAGGAACAAGGAGAGCTCGACGACGAAGAGCTCGATGACTTGTTCGATCTCGAGGATCTCGACTCTCTCGGCGACGACGAGGAAGACGAGGACGAGGAAGGCGACGGTCCGGACGCCTGAGGACCAACTGCGCCGGCACCGACGCTGCGCTCACTCGTCGAACACGTCAGGTCGAGGAGCTCGGATCACCGCCGTCGGAGGCGTGCGGTTCGCCTCGATCACGGGTCGTGGGAAGTCGCCCGAGGGCTCGCGGGCACGCTCGCGCCCGCGCTCCGCGGTCCGAACGCTCAGCGCCGAGAGCTCCTGGTGAACCATCGCTGCGGTCGGCCGCTCCTCGAAGTTCTTCGCGAGCATCCGCTCCACGAGGTCGACCAGGCCGTAGGGTGCGTCGGGGCAGCGCGGCGCGAGCGGCGGCGGCGGACGGTTGAGGTGCTGCACGAGGATCTCGACGGAGCTCGCGCCGATGAACGGCGGCCGGCCCGTCAACGCCTGGTACGCCACCACGCCGAGGCCGTACACGTCGCAGTAGCCGTCGGTGGGACCGCCCCGTGCTTGCTCGGGCGCCATGTACGTCGGTGTCCCGATCGCCTCGTTGACGTTGGTGAACCGCGTGCCGGTGAGGTGATGCGCGATGCCCCAATCGATCACGCGTACGCGCGCGTGCGGATCCTCCGGGGTGAGGAAGATGTTGTCGGGCTTCAGATCGCGGTGAGTGACCCCGCGTGCGTGCGCGGCCGCGAGCACCGAGGCGACGCCGGCCACCACGTCGGCGACCTCGGCAGGATCGACGAGGCCGCGCTGCATGCGCGTCGACAGCGGCACGCCCTCGATGAGCTCCATCGCGATCCACGGGCGGCCGTCGTCGAGCAGGCCACACTCGGCGAACCGCGGGATGCCGGGGTGCTGCACGGTCGCGAGGATCGCGGCCTCGCGCATCATGCGATCGACGGCGCGGTCCTGCTCGAGCTGGTCCTCGCGCAGCACCTTCACCGCGACGATGCGCGCCGTGATCGCGTGGCGCGCCCGGTAGACGGAGCCCATCCCACCCACGCCGACCATGCCCAGGACGCGATAGGCGCTCACCAGCGTTCCGGGCAACAACGCGCCCTCATCCGGAGAAGGAAGGTGCCGCGAGCCGCCCATCGTCGACGACAACGCGAGCACGCGACGTGCCATCGACAAACCACACATGTGGCCGTGCGTCTAGGCGCAGTTCGGAGGCCGGCAAGCTTTCTGCAAGCTGCCCCGGCATGACCTCCGAGCTGGTGGCGCCGCTCCTGCCCGACGACATGGTCGGCTCGTACCGGATCGTCAGGGAGCTCGGGCGCGGCGGGATGGGCACCGTGTACGAGGTCGTGCACGCGGTGCTCCCGCGGCGCGCCGCGCTCAAGGTCATGCACGCCGAGTTGCGGCGCCAGCCGGGCATGGCGAGCCGCATGGTGCAGGAGGCCTCGATCCTCGAGGACGTGCGACATGCGGGCCTCGTGCGCGTGTTCGAGTGCAACCTGCTTCCCGATCACCGGCCCTGGATCGCGATGGAGCTCGTCGAAGGCGAGACGCTCGCCACGCGCCTGCACTACGCGACGAAGCTGCCGGCCGTCGAGGTCGCGATGCTGATGTCCGAGGTCGCCGACGTCCTCGCAGCGGTGCACGCGCGCAACATCATCCATCGCGACCTCAAGCCAGATAACCTGCTGCTGACGCCCGCCGACGCGAACTATCCACTGCGCGTGATCGACTGGGGCGTCGCGCGCCTCGGTGCGGTGGGACGGCTGACGCTCGACGGCATGACGCCTGGGACGCCGATCTACATGGCGCCCGAGCAGGCGACCGGGCGCGGGATCGGCGCGCCGTGCGACGTCTATGCGCTCGGCGTCATCGCCTACGAGGCGCTGTGCGGCCGCCCGCCGTTCGACGGGCGCACGCTCGCCGAGGTCGTGTGCATGCACCTCGCGAGTGAGCCCGCGCCGCTCGCCGAGCGCTGCGCTGCGCCACCTGCGCTGTGTGCGCTCGTGCACCGCATGCTGGACAAGGACGCCGCGCTGCGCCCCGGTGCGATCGAAGTGCGCCAGCTCGCACGCGCGATCGCGCTCGATCTGACCGCGGCGCTCGAACGCGAGCACGTGCAGACGCGACACCGCTCCCCTCGTCCGGCTCTCATGGCGCCGCAGGTGCTGACCGACGAGGTCGTGATCATCGACCCGGAGTCGCTCGAGAACGGGATCACGGAGATGCTGCCTATCGTACCGCGACCACGGTGGACGCCGCAGCTGCGCGACCGCGGGCCGATCACGCCAACGTCTTCCGGCGACGAGGTCGCGGGCGAGATCGTCGCGCCGGATCGCCGCCGCCAATGACGGGAGTCGCGGCGTGCGCCGGGCGCACGCGCGCGCGGTCGCCCGTGCTCGTGGTGAGGACCACGTTAGACACCGCAGGCATAAACGGTGCTTCAGACCTTGCTCATGATTAAGAACGGCACGACGAAGGAACGTGTGGACGAGCGCATGGGCTCGATCCGCGACAGCGTCAAGAACCTCGTCGATCGCGGCGAGCAGCGCGCACACGCGATCAAGTCGCGTGTCGTCGAGATGACCGACTCGGCGAGGACGCGCGGCGGTGATGCGATCCAGCGCACGTCGGACCTGATCAAGAGCCATCCCTTAAAGGCGGTCGGCATCGCGTTCGCGATCGGTTACCTCGGCATGCGGCTGTTCCGGCGGTGACCTCATGCAGATCACCGATGACCTCATACAGCGGCTCGAGGACGCGAAGTACGAGCTCGATCACCAGGTCGAAGACCATCCGTTCGCTGCGGTCGGGATCGCCTTCGTGCTCGGCGCCATCTTCGCACTCGGGCCTCCCAAGGCGCCGCCCCGCGGGGAGCGCACCGCCGGCAACCTCCTGACCGCTGCCCTGACCGCGCTCGCGATCCGCGGCGTGAAGTCGTACGCCTGGTCGCGGCTGTCGGAGACGGCGCGCGGCTGGTTCGACACCTCGTCGCGTGAACGCATCGCGTCCCAGGACCGCTCCGTCGAGCCATTCCTCGAGCACTGACAATCTACGAATCGGTACTTGAGTCGCTGTGCAGGAATTGCACGGCGACTTTTTTGCGTCGATGATCCAATGTGAGTAAGCCGGGGTTCAACGCATGAAGGAGCCACTCATGTCGTCACGCGGGATCTCGATCGCCATCCTCCTTGGAGTCGCCCACCTCGTCGGGTGCGTCGGCGATGACGGAGGCAGTACGGGCGACGATGACGGTGGTCCCCTTGGAGGGTCCCTCATGGTGAGTGGGCACGTCGTCGACTTTGAGACGGGGGACCCGATCGACGCCGCGGCGAGCGTGACGACGTCGGGGCTAGCGCCCGCTCCGATGGTCAGCACGACGGGCTCCGACTTCCAGATCGGCGGCATCCCGGAGAACTCCGCCTTCCAGATCCTCGCGGGCGCACCGCCGACGCACCGCTCGACGTTCAGCACGTCGGTCATCGTGATCGACGCCGACCTGACCGGCATCAAGGTGCAGGCCGTGAGCGAGACGTACCTCGCGAGCCTCGCGACGGCGTTCGGCGTCACGCCGACCGCGGCGAAGGGCGTGCTGTTCGTGAAGCTCGTCAACAGCGCCGGCCTCGGCCAGGCGGACGTGCCGGCAAGTCAGATCCTCGTCGGAGGCGGCGCGATCGGTCCCAAGTTCCTCGACGCCGACCTCACGCCCCAACCGAACGCGATGCAGAGCTCGGCGTCCGGCTACGCGGTGTTCTTCGAGGTGCCGACGGGCGTCGTGTCGCTCGGGGTCGCCGCCGCTCCCACGGTGACGCTCGAGATGGCGACGTCACCGATCAACGCGGGTGTCATCACGATCGCCGAAGCGAAGGTCACGCAGGGCGCGCCCGAGCTCCCCAGCGGCATCTCGTTCTCGCAGCAGATCGTTCCGATCTTCACGTCGCGTGGGTGCGTGGCGTGTCACACGGGCGGCGGCATCGGGAAGGATCTCGGCGGCCTCAAGCTCGATGGCGGAGATGCGTCTATCTATCGCGAGCTCGTGGACGAGAAGCCTAATCTGCGTGTGAATCCCGCCGCGCCCGAGAGCTCGTGGGTGCTGCAGCTGCCGTCCCGCGAGGACCCGCCCGATCGCCATCCCAACGTCACGTTCGCGAGCCCGCAGGATCCGGATTACGTGAAGCTGCTGGTGTGGATCCGCGAGGGCGCGCAGCAGAACTAGCGCCCGGATCTCCGTCGGGAACCGATGTGGGCAGACGCATCGGTGTGGTTATCGAAGCGCTTACAACCTCCTTGGTCGAGGCTGTCACGCGCTGACACGTGAGGCGGCGCGAGCACTTCGCCGTTTTCTTTCGCGCGCGATTTCGGCGGGCGATGATGTAGGCCCAAGTGCGGTTCAAGGAAAAAATCAGAAACCTTATTCCGCGGCTTCCACTTGATATCGAATCTATGGATAGTGGGATTATGCGGCCTTTTCTGGCGATCTCTCTCGTGGTGATGACGGGGTGCGGCGACAACCTGGGAGGCGACGGCGGGAACACCGATGTCACCTCTGGCGACAACTTCCCGGTCGAGGACACCGGCGTCGTATCCAAGCTGGTGCCCGAGGTCTGCGGCGTTCGCTCGTGGGACACCGTGATCCCGACCGCCAAGGACATCGACCTCGCGGTCGTCCAGATGCCGCAGGGCGCGGGCATCCTGTCGGTCCCCAAGCAGGGCGGCTATCTCACCGGCTTCCTGGTCGATGCGCGTGGCCTGATCATGAGCGAGATCCAGGGGACGAAGGTCCGCACCGACGGCACGTGGACCGGCGTGTCGGCGGCGAACATCGACGATCGCCTGGTCGTCGGCCTCACCGACGGAGTCAAGACCTCGGTCTCGGTCGTGCGCGACGACCTCGGCGACTTCCGCGAGCTCGCGGTCGTGGATGGTGGGGTCCTCGGTGACGCGCCGCTCGTGCACTCGCGCGGCGCCCGCGTGGCCGCGGTCGGTGATGTCAGCGGCATCGTGACCAGCGTGTTCGACCAGGCGTGGACGCAGGTCGGCAGCGAGGTCCTCAACGTCAGCGCGCCGATCAGCCTGACCACCGCGACCTACGGCAGCGATGCGATCATCGCGTGGTCGACCGAGAATGACTGCAACCTCTCGCGTCTCGCCGCGGGCACGCACTCGGTGCAACCGTTCGCGTGCCGCAACGCGAAGCTCGCGATGAACTTCAACGACCGCTCGGGCGAGCTGGTGTTCGAGCGCGGCAATGGCATCACGCTCTCGGACATCCGCATCAACTCGCACGGCGAGATCGCGAACGAGATCCCGATCGTCAGCGAGGGCCGGTCGCCGCGCATCGCGTTCGACGGCGAGCGCTACTGGATCAGCTACCTGAACACGCACGGCGACATCGTCGTCGGCTACCTCGACGAGGACTATTCGATCGTCTCGACGGCGATCGAGTTCACGCGCCCGGCGCACGACGCGTACGAGCTCGCGATGATCGACGGCGAGATGTGGCTCTACTCGCTCGACGGCGACGCCGGCTTCGGCGCGCACAAGCTCTGCCTGACCCGTTAGAACGAGATGAAGTAGCCGACCGCCGCGCCTCCCGCGGCGAGCAGGAGCAACAGGACCATCGCGAGCCACGGGAACCCGCGCTCGCGAGGTGACTCGACCGGCGGCGACGGGGTAGTGACGGGGACCGGGAACGCGGCGAGCTTGCGGGCCGGGGCCGCAGCGGGTACGGCACGAGCCGCGGACGCGACGGGCGGCCGCAGCGGATCGCCGATGCGCTCGAGCTCCGCGAGCTCCTCCTGCGAGAGCTCGATCGCCTCGCTCGACTGCTCGCCCAGGGTGTCGAT
>DATLHR010000088.1:0-7487 GCA_035539815.1 Kofleriaceae bacterium | reverse complement strand
GACGTCGAGCACGACCGCCTCGACCATGTCGCCCACGGCGACCATCTTCGACGGGTGCTTCACGCGGCGCGTCCACGACATCTCGGAGATGTGGACGAGACCCTCGATGCCTTCCTCGAGCTCGATGAAGGCGCCGTAGTCCTTGAGCGAGACGACCTTGCCGCGCACGACGGTGCCCGGCACGAACTTCTCGGCCGCACGGCTCCACGGATCCTCGGTGATCTGCTTGAGACCGAGCGAGACGCGCTCCGTGTCGGCGTTGAACTTCAACACCTTCACGCGGACGTGGTCACCGACCTGGAACAGCTCGGACGGGTGGTTGACCCGGCCCCAGCTCATGTCGGTGATGTGAAGGAGACCGTCGATACCGCCGAGGTCGATGAACGCACCGTACTCGGTGAGGTTCTTGACGATACCCTCGACGATCTGGCCCTCCTTCAGGCGCTCGAGCGTCGACTCCTTCAGTGCAGCGCGCTCCTTCTCGAGGAGCACGCGGCGCGAAAGCACGATGTTGCCGCGCTTCTTGTTGAACTTGATGACCTTGAACTTGAAGCTCTGGTTCAAGAAGGCATCGAGGTTGCGGACCGGGCGCAGATCGACCTGCGAACCGGGGAGGAACGCCTTCACGCCGCCGCGGATCGTGACCGACAGGCCACCCTTCACGCGCGCGGTGATGACGCCCTCGATCAGCTCGTCGCGCTCGCACGCGGCGCTGATCTCGTCCCACACCTTGAAACGATCGGCCTTCTCCTTCGAGAGGACGATCATGCCCATGTCGTTTTCACGCGACTCGAGCAGGACGTCGACGACGTCCCCCGGCTTCACCCCGATCGATCCGTCCGCCTGGCGGAACTCCTCGAGGGGAACCTGGCCTTCACTCTTGTAGCCGACATCGACGATCGCGAAGTCCTTACCAACTGCGATCACCGTACCGCGGAGGATCTCGCCCTCCTTGACGCCGTCCTGACCGAAGCTCTCGGCCAGTAGCGCTGCGAAGTCCTCTTCGCCTGTGCCGTCTTGCGTAACCATATTCAAGCAGCTCTCCTACGTGCCGCCGAGTTGGATTTACTGCCGAAGCAGCCCTCGACGCAGGGGCGAGTTGGTACCGTTCGTGCCCTGAATTGTCAACCACGGCGATGAGATCCGCCGCGGTCTCCACAACGTTCTGACCTGCCCGAATGGTCGGGCGGTCGGCGTTCAGGACTGGCCGGCGCGGGCGAGCACCTGCTGAGCGAGCGATTCCACAACCTGTTCGAGGGTTTGCGTGGAGCTATCCACGAGCATGGCATCGGCAGCCGGGACCATGGGGGCGACGTCCCGGCTGGCGTCACGGTGGTCGCGCTCCCGGATCTCCGCCAGGGTGGCTTCGTAGTCCACCTTCGCTCCGGCGGCGTTCAGCTCGGCGACTCGCCGCCGCGCGCGCTCCTCGTCCGTCGCGGTCAGAAAGAACTTGGCCTGCGCGTGCGGGAACACGACGGTGCCCGTGTCGCGGCCCTCGACGACGACGCCCCCCCCCGCGCCGAGCCGCCGCTGCAGCTCGAGGAGCGCGGCGCGGACCTCGCCGTGCGCCGACACCTGCGAGGCGCCCTGCGAGACCTCGGGGGTGCGGATCGCCGACGTGACGTCCTCGCCGGAGAGGTAGACGTGGTTCCTGTCCTCGACGAAGTCGAACCGGATGTCGAGCTCGCGCGCGAGTGCGGCGCACGCGGCGGGGTCACTCCACGCGATGCCGCGCTGCCGCGCCGTGAGTGCGACCGAGCGATAGATCGCGCCGGTATCGAGGAGGCGATAGCCAAGCCTCCGGGCCAGGAGCTTCGCGACGCTGGACTTGCCCGCGCCTGCCGGCCCATCGATCGTGACGACGACCTGCTTCATCGCCGCCCATTATTAACGATCCCACGCGCTCGCGGGCGTCGCGCGGACAGGCATTGTAGAGTCGAGCGCGGTGTCCGAGACGTCCGTCAAACACGGAACCGAGCGGAGGTGGAAGACGTTCGCCGACGTCGTCGCCTTCGCGCTCGGCACCAACGTCTGGATCTCGATCGTCATCCTGCCGGCGATCTTCGTGAACGCGCTGCACGGGACCGGGCGCGTCGTCGCCGCGGTGCTGCCGTTCTCCACGCTGCTGCTCGGGCTCTGGCGGCGCTCGGAGATCGTGCTGCTCGGGCTGTTCCCCGCGGCGATCCTGGTGCCGATCAGCGTCACGCCGGCGATGGCGTCGTCCCACGTGTACGGGCCGATTCGCTACACGGTCGTCGCGCTCGGCATCGTCGCCTATCTGTTCAGCGTCTCGTTCTTCACCACGTTCCACGAGCCGCCGCAGCCGCGCAGCGTGCGTGGACTATCGTCGGCGCAGGCCGGCCCCGCCGAGCGCTGGCAGCGGCGCGAGCGCGTATACTGGATGCTCGTCGCGCTCTCGATCGTGATCCCGACGGTGCTGATCGCGTGGGTGAACTTCGACGACGCGATCGCGGACTTCCTCGGCGAGATGTATCCCGGCCGCGTCGCGCTGATGACGACCGCGTTGACCGTCGGCGCGATCGTGCTGTGGCTCGGCATCTTCCACTACGCGTTCCTCGGTGTGCTGCGGCCCCACCGCACCGGTGACCGCGACCTGATCGTCACGCTCGCGCAGGCTCGCGCCGAGGCCAAGGTCGGCAAGCCACGCTCGCGCTTCTTCCTCGCCGTCGCGATCGCGCTCGGCGCCATGCTGACGTTGATGTTCGTCCGCCACTTCAAAGGGTGACCATGCGCCGCTACTTCTTCGAGATCCTCGCCGTCGCCCTGATCGGAGGCAGTCTGTTCTTCTTCAAGCAGACGCTCGACTACCTCGCGCGCCGCGACTACGTGGCGGCGCTGCTCGTGATGGTGATCGGCGTCGCCGTGATCTCGGTCGGCAAGGAGATGGCGCGCCTCGCCCTGGTGCAACGCGACTGATGATGCGCCGCGCGTCCATCCTGCTGCTGATCGCCGCGTGCGGTGGCACGTCGTCGGGGCCGCCGCCTGCGCAGGTGCAGGCCGCGATCTCCGCGGTCGCACCCCGCGCGAGCGAGGCCGACCTCGAGGTCGCGCGCGTCGCCGGTCGCCCGGTGTGGGCGTCGTGCCTCGTCGAGCAGGCCACGCGGCACCAGCTCACGCGCGAGCAGGCGCTCGATCAGTGCATCGCCTTCGAGCTGATGGCGCAGGAAGCCGAGCGGCGCGGGCTCACGTCGAGTCCGGAGGTCGCCGAGGCCACGCGCACGTCGATGGTGAGCCGGCTCGTCGCGACCGCGTTCGAGGATGCGTATCGCACGCCGGCCGATCTCGGCGAGCTCATGGAGTCCGTGGTCGAAAAGAACGCATGGCGGATGCATCGCCCCGACGTGCGCGCGTCGTCGTACGTGCGTGTCGCCGTCCCCAAGCAGGCGGCCCCCGAGGTCGAGGCGCAGGCGCGGGTGACCGCGCAGGCGATCGCCGACGCGCTCGCCACGGAGGCCGGCCTCAGCGATCCGAACTTCCTCGAGCTCGCCCAGCGCGCGGCCGCCGGGGCCACGCTCGAGCACTCGCCGGTCGCGCCGACAGTGATCGAGAAGCTCGACAAGGCATACGGCGACGCGCTCTATCGAGTTCCGGAGATCGGGCGCACCACGGGCCCCGTGCGCACGCCCTGGGGCTACGACGTGATCCTGTGGTCGGGCGGGCTGCCGCCGAAGGAGACCTCACGCGCCGAGCTCGAGGCCGAGATGTTCCAGGAAGTGCGGCGCGCATACTTCTCGACGTGGGTCACGCAGGTGATCAAGAAGAGCGGCATCCAGTACGAGGTGCATCCCGAGCGCATCCCCGACGACGGAGACGCGCCGTGATGGGCACGACGCCGTTCGGCGACATCATGCGGCGCGCGGTCGAGGCGACGCCCGGCGCGATCGGCGGTGCGTTCGCCGACGCCGAGGGGGAGATGGTCGACGGCTTCACCACGCAGGAGCACGACGAGTGGGCCGTGCTCACCGCGCATTACGGCGTCGTGCTCGCGCAGCTGCACTCGGCGTTCGGCACCTGGCACTTCGGCGGCCCCGAGTACTTCATCGCGCAGCACAAGTCGCTCGACGTGGTGGTGCACTCGGTCGCGCATGGCTACTACGCGCTGCTCGCGATGAAGGAGTGCGACGGCACCGCTCCGCTCGGCGCCGCGCTGACGAGCCTACGGTCCGCCGCAGCCGCGCTGCGCGAGGAGCTGTCGTGAGCCCGAGCCGGATCGATCGACGCGCGTCCGCAGCGAAGCAAGGATGCGCGTCACCTCGCGGCGAGGGTTCCCCTCGCGGGAAGAGGCTCGCCCTCATCGCGGCGCTCGCGCTGGCCGTGCCCGGGATCCCGACCGCGCACGCGCAGGAGCCCGACCTGTCGGCGGAGTACGATCCGTACAGCCAGGCGTGGAATGGCATGGCGAGCTTCGTCGGCCTGGCCGAGGGCATGGGGTTCTCGGTGCGCATCGTGTCGCAGCTCGAATGGAGTGAGGTCGGCGCGGGCCAGATCCTGTTCCTCGTGTTCCCGCTCCAGCGGGTCGATCCGGCGAAGCTCGGCGCGTTCATCAACGCCGGCGGCAACGTCGTCATCGCGGATGACTTCGGCGAGGGCAAGGATGCGATGCAGGCGATGGGGCTCCTCCGCGCCGAGGTCACGCAGGCCAACGCGAGCCGGTTCTACGAGGGCCGGCCGTACGCGCCGATCGCCAACGCGCGCGGCGACCACCCGCTCGCGCGCGAGGTGGGCGACGTGATCACCAACCACCCCGCGGTGCTGACGCGGGTCGAGGGCGCGGACACCGTCGTCGCGCTCGACCAGGGCGCGATCGTCGTCGCCGGCGAGCGCGGCAGCGGCCGGTTCATCGCGATCAGCGATCCGAGCATCCTGATCAACCGGATGCTGCAGTTCCCGGGCAACGTCCGCCTCACCGCGAACATGTTCAACTGGCTCGATCGCCACGGGCCCGACGGCAAGCGCGTCGCGAAGGAGATCGTGCTGCTGCGCGGGGACGTGCGGATGTACGGCGAGCCGCTCGCGTACATCGACGATCCGCGCGCCGGCGAGCTCGGGCGATCGGTCGCCGACCTGAACCACTGGCTGTCGACCGCGGACGCGTGGCTGCTCACGCCGGCGGCGATGAAAGCGCTCGCGGCGACGCTCGCGGGCCTGTTGCTCGTGCTCGCGCTGTTCGCCCTGCCCGTCCGGCGCGGTCCGAAGATCGATGGCGCGTGGCTGCGGTTCAGCCGGCCCACGCGGCGCGACGATCCGCAGCGGCTGATCGGCGACGCGGATCGCGGCGGCAGCGCCTCCAACCTCGTGCTCGCCTGCATGATGCGAGATCAGGTGCAGCGCCTGCTCGCCGACGTCACCGGCAAGAGCGAGCCGCTCTACACGATCCCCGAGGCGCAGCTGGTGGCGGAGGTCTCGCGCGTGCACGGCAACGTCGCGGGCATCGCGCTGTCGCGCGTGTATCGCCGGCTCCGCGCGTTACCGAGCCGCGGGCAAGCCGCGGCGCCGTGGAGCGCGGGGCACCTCCCGCGGCGCGAATTCGACTCCCTGTTCCAGGACGTCGGCGAGCTGTGTCGTACTCTGGGGGTGGCCGATGACGTCGCTTAATCCAGACCGCCTAGCCCGGGTCAGTCAGCATTGCCGCGCGATCACCGACGAGGTCGGGCGCGTGTTCATCGGCTCTCCGCAGATCACCGAGGCGTTGCTCGTCGCGCTGCTCGCGCGCGGCCACGTGCTCATCGAGGGTTACCCCGGCGTCGCGAAGACGACGCTGGTCAAGGCGTTTTCCGGCACCCTCGGGTGCGGCTTCCGCCGCGTGCAGTTCACGCCGGACCTCCTGCCGTCGGACATCACCGGCACCTACATCCTCGACATGCGCACAAACACGTTCGTGCTGCGCGAGGGGCCGGTGTTCACCAACGTGCTGCTCGGCGACGAGATCAATCGCGCCCCGGCCAAGACCCAGTCCGCGCTGCTCGAGGCGATGCAGGAGCACCAGGTGACGATCGAGGGCGAGACGCGCTCGCTCGTCGAGCCGTTCATCGTGCTCGCGACGCAGAACCCGATCGAGCAGGAGGGCACCTATCCGTTGCCCGAGGCGCAGGTCGATCGCTTCCTGATCAAGCTGCGCATGGGGTACCCCGCACAGGCCGACGAGAAGCGGATGCTCGCCACCTACGATCGGCCGCCGCCGCCGGTGCGCGCGGTGATCGGGCCGTCCGAGGTGCTGGAGATGCAAGCGCTCGCACAGGAGGTGTTCGTCGCCGAGGAGCTGCTCGACTACGTGCTCGCCCTCGTCGGGTTCACGCGCAGCCACGCCAAGGTCTATCTGGGCGCGTCGCCGCGCGCGGCGCTCGCGCTCGTCCACGCGGCGAAGGCGCTCGCGCTCATCAAGGGCCGCGACTACGTGCTCCCCGACGACGTGCGCGCGCTCGCACCGCTCGTGCTCGGCCACCGGATCCTGCTGACGCCCGAGGCCGAGCTCGAGGGCGCGGCCGGCGCCGCGGTAGTCGCCGAGGCGGTGGACAAGGTCGGCTACAAGCAGCCGAAGCGTGCGTGAAACGTTGACCTCGACGTGAACGTGAACATGAACGCCACCGTGGACCTCGACCTCATCGCGAGCGCGTTGCGCTCTCTTTGGTGTGAGGCCCCGGGGAAGGTTCTCGCGAGCTCGAAGGGGCCACGCATGGTCAGCGTCGACGCAGGCGTTCACGTTCACGTCCACATCGACGACGACGTCCACGAGGATCTCGCGTGATCCCGCGCCTCGCCACTCGTGGCAAGCTCGTGCTCGGCACGGCGTTGCTGTTCTTGCTGGTCGGCGCGCTGCACGGCGCGCCGCCGCTGGTCGGGCTCGCGGGCGCGGTCCTCACCGTGCTGCTCGCGCTGTACCTCGCGTTCTATCCGACCGCGATCCTCCTGCGCCGCAAGAAGATCGAGCTGTCGTGGTGGGTGCCTCCAGGTGATCAGCCCGGCGGTGCGCTGTCCGCGGATCGCCCGTTCCAGCTCCACCTCGCGTTCCGCAACCACGGCAGCCGCAAGCTGCGCATCCTGTCGACGGACATCCTCGCCGGCTCGGGCCTCGCGCTCGACGCGCAGCCGAGCGCGACGGTGAAGCGCGGCCAGCAGGTCGAGGTCACGACGACGGTGAAGCCGCTCGCCGCGGGCTATCAGGTGCTGCACGGCGCGGCGCTCACGTTCGGCGACGCGCTCGGGCTGTTCGACATCGAAGCGTTCTTTCCCAACCCGATCGCCGTCAAGGTGTTCCCGCGCACCATGGCGCTGCGCGGCGCGCCGGTGCGTGCGGTCGGCGGTGCGCTGCACGAGTCGGTCGGCCTGCACCACGTGCGGCGGCGAGGGCTGTCGGGCGAGCTGCGCGAGCTGCGCGCGCACAGCCACGGCGATCCGTTCAAGTTCATCGCGTGGAAGGCCACCGCCCGGCGAGGGCAGCTGATGGTGCGCGACCTCGAGAACGAGAT
>DATLHR010000087.1:0-2993 GCA_035539815.1 Kofleriaceae bacterium | reverse complement strand
AACTTGTACTGCTCGCGCGCGATGACGATGCGGTGCTTCATGCGTTCGCGCCGGTGCGATCGCGGCCGCGGCCACCGCGCCTGCGCCGGCGGCCGCGCTTGTCACCGCCGCCGCTCGCTGCGCCGTTCTTGTGCACCTGCGGTGCTTCTGCCGCCGCTTGTGCCGCGATCTCCGTCGACATCTTGCCGGCGACGCGGAACTGCTCCGGCTTCCAGCCCTTCTGCGGGACGACCTCGATCTTCTTCTGGAACCGCTTCTCCAGGTGATCGAGGTAGTCGCGCTCCTGGCGCGAGAGGACCTCGGCGACGCGCGGCGCGCACTCGAGATCGATCTTCTCGTTGTCGACGAGCATGCCGGAGCGACGCACCTCGCGCAGGATCTCGTAGGCGACCGTGGTCACGCTCTTCACCACGCCCGCGCCTTCGCACGTGGGGCACGGCTCGGTGAGCAGCTGCACGAGCGACTCGCGGGTGCGCTTGCGCGTCATCTCGACGAGACCGAGCTCGCTGATCTTGGTGACGTTCGTGCGCGCGCGATCGCGCGTGAGCGCCTTCTGGAAGGCGTCCCACACCTTGCGGCGGTTGCCTTCCTTATCCATGTCGACGAAGTCGACGACGATGATGCCGCCGATGTTGCGCAGTCGGAGCTGGCGCGCGACCTCTTCGCACGCCTCGAGGTTGTTCGCCGTGACCGTGTCCTCGAGGTTGCCGGAGCCCGTGTTGGTGAAGCTGCCGGTGTTGATGTCGATCGCCGTGAGCGCTTCGCCCTGATCGATCACCAGCGAGCCGCCGCTGCGCAGCGGGACCTTGCGCGACACCGCGAGCCGGAGCTGCGGCTCGATGTGATAGTGGTCGAAGATCGGCCGGCGCTGCTCGTACTTCTTGATGCGCTCGGCGAACCGCGGCAGGAACGCGAGCGTGAACTTCTTCACGCGCTCGTACTGATCGACGTCGTCGATCATCACCTCCGTGGTGTCCTCGCGCAGCAGGTCGCGCACGACGCGCAGCGAGAGATCGAGATCCGCATAGATGAGGCCGGGACCGCGCGAGTCGTGCTCGCGCTTGTCGATGTCGCCCCACAGCCGCGCGAGGAAGTCGACGTCGTCGCGCAGCTCCTGATCGCTCGCGTCCTCGGCGGCGGTCCGCACGATGAAGCCCGCACCTTTGGGGCGGACCTCGTTGACGAGATCGCGCAGGCGGCGCCGCTCCTTGTCGGAGCCGATGCGGCGCGATACGCCGATCTGCGCGACGTGCGGCATGAACACGCTGTAGCGGCCGGGCAGCGAGATGTACCCGGTGACGCGCGCGCCCTTGAGGCCGATCGGATCCTTGGTGACCTGACAGATCACCGTGTCCCCGGGTTTGAGGAGGCTCTCGATCTTGCGGTTCGCGAGCTGCTTTCGCGAGCGCGCCATGCGCGAGGCGGCCCCCTCGGGCGACTCATCGCCGTCCTCGCCAGGGTCATCGATCGTCGAGTCCTCGAAGAGCTTGCGCTCATCTCCGGACCCAAGAACGTCGGCGACGTAGAGGAACGCGGCGCGCTCGACCTTGGGGCCGAGATCGACGAACGCGGCCTGCATCCCGGGGAGGACCCGGGTCACCTTGCCGCGATAGATGTTTCCGACGATTCCTCGATCACGCTTACGTTCGACAAAAAACTCTGCCAGGGATCCATCCTCGACGACCGCGACGCGGATCTCGGGCCCCTCGGCGTTGACCACGAGCTGGTTCTGCATGTGCTCTGCAATTCGTTGCGCCCGCTCCGGAGCGCCGCGACATGAATGTCCTAGCGCGGTCGCCGCAGATGACGGGTCGATGCGCCTCGGTAGCATGCAAGCCGATTGGATACAAGGCTTTGCATGGGGGGCTGCCGGGGTGGCCCGCAGCTTGCTTTGATTCGGGGGCGCAACCGGCGTTGCCGCGCCGCTGCACTACTCGGTTTACTACTTAACCTCCGAGTATTCCTAGCTAACTAGATTGTCTTGCTTGGAACGATCGCCCTGGTTGCCGCCGGGGCGTTCGTGTTTTCGGGACTGACGGGTATACCAGGGCAGCCGTGGTGGCTCTTCCCGAGACCGGGCTGAAGGCTGCCGAGCTGCGTCTGCCGCGCACGGACGCAGAGCGCGAGGCCATCGCGTTCGTGCTCGCGCTAGGCAAGGCGCTCCATCGCTACGGCACCTCGGCCAACCGCCTCGAGGAGTGCATCATCACGTGCTGCCGCGAGCTGGAGCTCGACGACGCCGAGGTGTTCTCGACGCCGACCACGATCATCATGAGCTTCGGCGAGCCCGTCGAGCTGCGCACGCGGATGATGCGCGTCGAGGGCGGCGAGCTCGACATGGGCAAGCTGGCGCAGGTCGATCGCCTCGCCGATCAGGTGATCGCGCACGAGATCACCGCAGCCGCGGGCCTCGCGCGACTCGACGAGATCATCGCGGCGCCGCGCCGCTACGGCCGCGTCGTGTCCACGTGCATGCACGGCGTGACCGCGGGTGCGCTCGCCGTGTTCTTCGGAGGTTCGCTGCCCGATGTCGCGGCGGCCGCCATGATCGGGCTCGCGCTCGGCGTGCTCGCGCAGGTCGTCAAGCGCTCGACGGATCAGGCGCGTGTCTTCGAGCTGATCGGCGCCGCCTTCGCGGCGTTCGCTGCGGGGCTGATCTCGGCGGTGTGGCCGGCCGTACGCCCGTCGCTGGCCACGGTCGCCGCGCTGATCGTGCTGTTGCCGGGCATGTCGTTGACCGTCGCGATGACCGAGCTCGCGACGCGCAACCCCATCGCCGGCACCGCGCGCCTGATGTCGGCGGTGATCGTGCTGCTCGAGCTCGTCGTCGGCGTCGCGATCGGCGAGCGGCTCGTCTTGGCGATCGTCGATGTCCACCAGCGCACGCCGGCGCCGCTGCCCGAGGTGGCACGGTGGGTCGCGCTCGTCGCGTCTGCGATCGGCGTCTCGATCGTCGTGCAGGCGGCGCCCCGCGCGTTCGGTTGGATCCTGGC
>DATLHR010000086.1:0-53849 GCA_035539815.1 Kofleriaceae bacterium | reverse complement strand
CTCTGCGCGCTCGAACATCAACTGGTGTCGGCGCGCACGTCGCTCCTCGTGCTCGAGAGCGACGAGCTCGAGCGGCGCTTCCTCGACGGCGAAACGCCAGCGGCAGAGGCGACTCCGACCGCCGATGCGGCGCCGCCGGCCATCGAGCCCGCGTCGACCACGCAGGGCATCACGATCGACCGCAATTACCTGCCCAACATCCCCGTGCCCGGCCGGACGTTCGAGAGCACGCTCAAGGCCGCCGCGGGCGCGCAGGACGATGGGCACGGCGTCTCGTTCTCGGGCGCGTCGTCGCTCGAGAACCAGTATTACGTCGACGGCGTCAACACACGAACCGAGGCGGTGGTGACCATCAGCGACAAGCGCACCGGACCGCGCGGCCAGTTCGCGGTGAGAGCCGACGTGATGTCGCCGCTCGCCCTCGACCTCGTGGCCGAAAGCATGCGGGGCGGCATGCGCCCCCCGTCCAGCGAGCGAGCCGCCGAGCCCGCCGAGCCTGCCGAGCCCAGCTACGCCGATCCGTATGAAGGCACGCTGCGCACGACCCTCGATGCACTCGCGAAGGGACGCACCGGCGATGCACTCGAGACCGCGGTGCGGTGGCACCTCGCGAGCCCGGCCGAGGTCGCCGCGATCATCGCGCTCGGCGAAGCACTCGAGGCGCGCGGCGAGAGCGCCCTCGCCGCCCGCGCCTACGGCTCGATCCTCGATCTCTATCCCAACCGTGCCGAGCTCGTGCGAGCCACGGGTGAGCGGCTCGATCGCATCCCCACCGCGCGTGCGCAGGCGATCGATGCGTATCGTCGCGCGCTCCGCGAGCGGCCGGATCACGCGTCGACGTACCGCCTGCTCGCGTTTTCGCTCGTGCGCGCCGGGCATCCCGAGGAGGCGCTCGAGCTGTTGGGCAAGGGTCGCGAGCAGGCGACCGACGACCGCGTCCGCACCGTGTTCGACGATGACGCCGCCGTGATCCGCGCGCACCTGAGCGCGCGCGCTGGTACGAAGGTCGCGACGCGCCCGTCGATCCGCTTCGTGCTGTCGTGGGAGACCGACGCGAACGACGTCGACCTCCACGTCAACGACCGCCACGGCGACCACGCCTTCTTCTCCCGCCTGTCGCTATCCTCGGGCGGCGAGCTCGCCGGCGACATCACCACCGGCTACGGCCCCGAGCAGTTCGCGATCGACGAGCCGCGAGCGTTCCCGTACCGCCTGCGCGCGCACTACTACCGCAAGGGCCCGATGGGCGTCGGGCTCGGCACTGTGCAGATCATCCGCCACGACGGCAAGGGCACGATCACCGTCGAGGATCGCCCGTTCGTGATCCAGAACGACGACGCGATGGTCGACCTCGGGGCCGTCGCTCGTTAACGCCGGCGCCGGCGCGCGAGCAGCCCGGCGAGCGCGGCGGCGAGGCCCGCGCCGCTGCCGCCCGTCGTCGCGCAGCCGCCGCCGTCCTTGCCCCAGTCCCATGGATCGTCCTCGGGCGGCGGTGCCATGTCCTTGCCGGGAGGCGACGGCAGGTCGCGCGTCCACTCGACCGACAGCTCGGTCACGCGGCCGAACGAGAGCGGCATCGCCAGCGATCGCCACTCCTCTGCGGTATACGCCGCGCTCGCGCCGATCCGCGTGTTGGCCAGCTCCGACGGCTCCACGGGACACACCGGATCGTCGTCGTCCTCCCACACTTCGAGCCGGAAGCGCGTCGTCGCCAGATCGAGGGTCGCGAGCTTGTCGCCCATCATGTTGATGAGGCTCGCGTCGACCGTGTACGAGACATCCGAGTAGTCCGCGTTGGTCAGGCCGTGGCGGCTGCCCGCGCAACCGATGAGCATGCCCGCCTCGGTGTACGCGTAGGCCTCGAGCTCGAGCGGCCCGGCACCGTCGGTCTCCCCGGTCACCCGCAGCGACGTCACCGTGAGGATGTCGTCGACCGAGAACGTTCGCTCCTCACGCGTCGTGTTACCCGCGGCGTCCTCGAGGATCACGGTGAGCTGGTGATCGCCGATCGCGAGGCCGGTCGTCACGATGTCGGTCTGCGTGGTGCACTGTTCGTCATCGCACTGCGACTCCGGCGCGGCGACCTCCTCGCCGTCGACCTGGATCGCCACGTCGACCGGGCTCTCGTCGGTGTAGGCGAGCGCGACGCGGAACGCGCGCGCCCCGCGTGCGTCGACGCCGTCCTCCGGCGTCATCCCGACCAGCACCGGTGGATCTTCGTCGCCAACGCAGCCGCCACCGAGCGCGGCCACTAGCCCGAGGCTCGCAAACCAGGACAAGGTACGCATGGCCCCCATTGTCGACGAGCTACCGAGGTAGGTGCTCGTCACCTCGCGTGGATCTAACGGCGGCGTCACGCATTTGCCGGCTCGTGCCGGCGCCCGCACGTCAGTCCATGAACCGGATGACCGCGTCGGTGTACGTCGCGGTGTTGCCCTTGCCGCCGAGGTCCCCGGTGCGGGTCTCCGCGTTCGCCAGGGCGGCGGCGATCCCCTTGCGCAGCCGGGCGGCCGCGGCGTCCTGCTTGACGTGGTCGAGCAGCATCGCCGCCGACAGCATGAGGCCGGTCGGGTTCGCGATGCCCTTGCCCGCGATGTCGGGCGCCGTGCCGTGCACCGCCTCGAAGATGGCGCAACCGGAGTCCCCGCCAGGGTCACCGAAATTTGCCGCCGGTGCGACGCCGAGTCCACCGACGAGGCCCGCGGTGAGGTCCGACAGGATGTCGCCGAACAGGTTCATCGTGACGATCACGTCGAACTTCTCGGGCGCGACGACCAGCTTCATCGCGGTGGCGTCCACGATCATGTCGTCGAACTGGATGTCGGGGTAGCGCTTCGCGACCTCGCGTCCGGTGTCGAGGAACAGGCCGTTCGACATCTTGAGGATGTTGGCCTTGTGGACGAGCGTGACCTTCTTGCGGCCGTGCCGGCGCGCGTACTCGAACGCGTACACGATGCAGCGCTCGCTGCCGAACCGCGTGATGATCGCGATCGACTCGGCCGCGGTGCGCCGCGGATCGACGTAGTGCTCGACGCCCGCGTACAGGTCCTCGGTGTTCTCGCGAACGATGACGAGGTCGACGTTGGTGTAGCGCGACGGCACCCCGGCGAGCGTCTTCACCGGCCGCACGTTCGCGTAGAGATCGAACTGCTGGCGCAGCGTGACGTTGACGCTCCGGTAGCCGCCGCCGCTCGGCGTCGCGAGCGGGCCCTTGAGGGCGAGCTGCGTCTTCTTGATCGAATCGATCGTCGCCTGCGGCAGCGGATCCTTGTGGCGCTCGACGGCGGTCATGCCCGCATCGACCCGCTCCCACGCGAGCTGCCCACCCGCGGCCTCGACGGCGCGCACGGTGGCGGCGGCGATCTCGGGGCCGATGCCATCTCCTTCGATCAAGCTCACGGTCGGACGACTACTCACGGCAGCTTCCTTTCGACGGGCACGGGCTCGATCTCGATCGAGTCCCCGACGACCCGTACGGGATAAGTGATCAGACAGTACTCGGATGCATCGGCGTTGCATCCCGTCTCCGTCGAGAACCGCCAGGCGTGATTGGGGCAGATCAGATGCCCGCGCGAGACGATGCCCTCGGAGAGATCGCCGCCGCGGTGCGGGCACCGCCGCTGCGTCGCGAAGTAGCGCTCGCCGTCTCGTCCGAGCACGACCTCGACACCGTCGACGGCCACGGCGATCACGTCGCCCGGCTTGACGTCACCGACGCGGGAGACCGGATGCCAGCTCATGCGGAATGCATCATACCCAGCCGCTCGCCGTTGCCCACCCACTCGGCGAGCGAAGCGCAGCGCGTCCTCAGCCGGCAGCGGACGAGGTGCCATCGACGCCGAGGCCATAGGTCTTCATCTTGGTGTAGATGCTCGCGCGGCTGATCCCGAGCCGGCGCGCGGCGAGCGCGGGGTTGCGATCGCGGCGAAGCGCGGCGGCGATCGCGGCGCGCTCGACGGCGCGCACCGCGCGGTCCGTGATGTCCTTGAGCCCCTCCCCGTCGCCGAGGCGCGCGAGCTCGATCACGGGAAGCTCGACGCGCTCGTCGCCGTGCTCGGCCGACGACGGAGCCGCGCGATCGAGGCCGAGCATGTCCAGGTCGTGGCTGCGGATCATCTCGCCGTCGCACAGGATGGCGGCGCGCGAGAGCACGTTCTCGAGCTCGCGGATGTTGCCGGGCCAGCGATAGCTCGCGAGCCGCTGCAGCGCCTTCGCGGTGATCTGCGTCGGATACGGTGCCTCGCCGCCCGCGAAGCTCTTCGCAGCGCCACGCCGCTTGGCGAGGATGTGCGCCGCGAGCAGCGGGATGTCCTCCTTGCGCTCGCGGAGCGGCGGGACCTGGATCGGGAACACGGCGAGCCGCCAGTAGAGGTCCTCGCGGAACTGCCCGCGCGCGACCAGCGTCTTCAGATCCTTGTTGGTCGCGGCGACCACGCGCACGTCGATCGAGACCGGACGGTCACCGCCGACCGGCTTGATCTCGCGCTCCTGCAGGACGCGCAGGAGCTTGTTCTGCACGCTCGCATCGATGTCGCCGATCTCGTCGAGGAAGATCGTGCCGCCGTTCGCCTCACGGAACAGGCCGCGACGCGCGCGCCCGGCGCCGGTGAACGCCCCCTTCTCGTGGCCGAACAGCTCCGCCTCGAGCAAGGACGGCGCGAGCGCCGAGCAGTCGAACGCGACGAACGGCCCATCGGCGCGCGGCCCGACGCGATGGATCGTGCGCGCGAGCAGCTCCTTGCCCGTGCCACTCTCGCCGACGATCAACACGGTCGCGTCCGAGGCCGCGACACGCTCGATCATCTGCAGCAGCTGCCGCATCAACGGCGAGTCGCCGATCACCTCGCCGAGGCCGCGCGCGCGCTCGACCTCACCGCGCAGCCGCCGCACCTCGCGCGCGAGGGCGCCATGCGAGATCGCGCGCTCGACGACCGAGCGAATCTCGGCGCTGTCGCCCGCCTTCTTCAAGACGTCGAGCGCGCCCGAACGCATCGCGCGGACCGCGAACCCGACGGTCGGCGCCTCGCTCCAGATCACCACCACCGTATCCGGGGCGACGGTGCGCAGGCGATGCAGCAGGGCGAGGGCGCCGTCGTCGTCCTCCCCCAGCGCCGGATCGAACAGCACCGCATCGAAGGCACTGCCGGTCACGCGCTCGAGCGCGGCGGTCGGTGAGGCGACGATCTCGACGTCCGTGCCGCTCAGCGCGGTGACGCCATAGGCGGCCGAGGCGGCGTCCGAGTCGACGATCAGCACGTGGCGAACGGGCATGGATCCAGGGTACCGGATGGCGTCCAACTGTCTAGACACTGTCTAACATCCTGGACGGGCTGGAGGCCCGCAACCATATTAACTATCTGAAACCACTTGCTCAAACGGCTGGACGAAGCTGGCTCGGGCCGTGCGTATCCCTGGGTCCAAGGAGGGCTTCTGATGCAGACACCCGCGAACAAGGACTCGCTCGAAGAGACGCGGGCCTACGTGCGATCGGTCGCGCTCAAGTACGTCCGCGACGAGCAAGACGCCGAGGACGTCACGCAGGACGCGATGCTGCTCGCCCACCGCTACCGCGATTCGTTTCGCGGTGAGGCTCGCTACTCCACCTGGCTCTACCGCGTGACCGCGACCGCCGCGCTCATGTTCCTGCGCAAGCAGCGGCGGCTCGCGCGCGAGATCCCGTCCAGCGCTGCGCACGACGACGAAGGGACGCCGCTCCTCGAGCGTCACGCGGCTGCGACCGATCTACAGGGCGAGGTCAGCGCGCGTGGCGAGCTCGACCTCGTCTCCGAGACGGTCGCCAAGCTCGGCGCCAAGTACCCCGCGGTGTTCTGGAAGCGCTACGGCGAGGGTCGCACGGAGACCGAGATCGCGAAGGAGCTCGGGCTCACCGTCGCTGCGGTCAAGACGCGCGCGTTCCGCGCCCGCCAGGCCGCGCTCGCTGCCCTCGGTTAGCTCGCGGCCTGCTCGTCGTCGAGGAAGCGGCATCGCGCGCTCAGCGCGAGCGAGGGATACGACGTGTAGAAGAAACAGAACGTGCGATCCGGGTGGAGGTGGCAGAGCTCGCGATAGCGATACATCGCGGCGCGCCCGTCCGCGCACAGCTCGACCACCTCGACTTCGGCGCGCTCTGCTTCTCCCTTCGTCTCCACCACCACCCAGCGAGCGGGATACGCCTTGCGTGCGTCGGTCCTGCGCATGGACATGACGCTACTCCGGCTGGCTGACGTCACAAGTTTTCCTCGTGTCCAGAATGAGCGTCAGGGTGTGGGTGCGTGGCCACGATCACGGCTAAGTCGCTAATCATCCTCGGAAAGTCTCTTGGCCCGGCCGGTGAACTACATCTGGGCATGCTGATCTCCCTGCTCCCTCTGGTGTCCCTGGTCTCCGGCGATCTGCTCGCGGGCGGCGGTGCGCCCGACGAGCTCGGGGTCTCCACGCCGCGCGGCGCGCAGGTGCGTCTCGCGGAGCTGCTCGCCGAGGCCGATGCGATCGATGCGGTGAGTGCTCGCCGCGATGCGGTGGTGTTCACCGTCGAGCGCGCGGGGGCCATGCAGGAGGTGGTCGCCACCGTGGACGCGCGGGGCCAGGTGGTCGCGGTCGCGTTCGACGCGCGGGGCGACGCCGCTGCGCGCGATTCCCATGCGCACGGCAGCCTCGGTTGGCTCTCGCGCGAGCTCGACGACGCGCTCGCGATCACGGCGATCGCGGTCGACCGCGATGGCACGATCACCGCGATCACCGACGACGAACGCCGCTACCGCATGATCCCGACGCGCGACGGGAACACGGCGGTCGAGGCGCGGTGGGCCGCGGCGTGGGATGCGAGGTAGAGTGCGCGCGTGGCCAAGCCCGCGCCCGATCCGCGCACCGATCCTGATGTCCCCAAGGGGATGTCGATCGAGCTGCTCAAAGACCTTCACCTTCTCACGCGGGAAGGTCAGCTCAACGCCGATGCGCGCCGCAAGCTGAAGCAGATCCGCCATCTCGTCGGTTTGCTCAGGCCCGCGCTCGACGACGCGATGGCCCGCGCGCAGGCGCCGCTCGTGGTCGATTGCGGCGCGGGGAAGAGCTACCTCGGCGCCCTGCTCTACGAGCTCGTGCTCGGCCCGGCCGGGCGCGGTGCGCTGGTCGCGATCGAGGCGCGGCCCGAGCTGTCGGAGCAAGCAGCCGCGCGCGCCGCACGCTTCGGACAGGAGCGCTTCACCGTCGCGACAGGCGCGATCGCGAGCGCCGCCCTGCCCCAGCGGCCGAGCGTGGTCACCGCGCTGCACGCGTGCGACACCGCGACGGACGACGCCCTCGCCCTCGCGATCGCGCAGCACGCGGATCACGTCGCGGTGGTGCCGTGCTGCCAGGCCGAAGTCGCACGCCAGCTCGAGTCATCGCGCCCCGATGATCCGGCGATCGCCGCGCTGTTCGCGCATCCGCTGCACCGCCGCGAGCTCGGGTCGCACCTGACCAACGTCGTGCGCGGCCTCGTGCTCGAGGCGCATGGCTACAAGGTCACCGTCACCGAGCTCGTCGGATGGGAGCACTCGGCGAAGAACGAGCTCATCCTCGGCAAGCGCGTCCAGCGCTTCGACGCGAACGCGCGCGCGCGGCTGCGTTTGCTGCTCGACCGGTTCCACATCGAGCCCGCGATCGTACGCGAGCTCGCCGCGCGCGGGCTCGATCCGCGCACCGAGCCACCGGCGACGTGAGTCACGGCGGCGTCGCCAGCATCCACCGCACGATCGGGGCATCGACCGCGATCGAGATTCGCGTGATCGAGCGGATCGGCTCGTCGAGCATCCAGGTGTAGAAGCGCCCGCGGTAGATGCCCCAGCGCGGCGCATCGAGCGTGAGCATGCCCATCGCGCACGGCGCAGACGACGACAGCTCCACGCCATCCTCGTCCTCGAGCTCGACGACCACGCGATGCGGGACGCCGCACGACAGCGGATCCCACGCGATGACGATGCGGGCGGCGGGTGGCGGATCCTCCACGTCGGGTGCGTCGGTGACGCACGCGAACGCGACCAACACGCCGAGGACACACGAGGACCAGACCAGGACGAATGCGAGTGGCTTCATGCGTCGCGCCCTTCGCACAGCGCGTGCCCGCCGTGCTCGGCGCTAGCTGCGCGAAACCACACGCGCGCCGCGTCCGGTGTCCGTCCGGGCATCCGAGATCCGGCCACTCACCGGACAGGCGCGAGCATCCACGTCACCTTCCGACGCGCACGAGGAGCTTCGCCATGTCGTCGGCGTGCTCCTCCTCGTTCGTGAGGATCTCCTCCATCAGCCTGCGCGTCGTCGGGTCGTCGTTGCCGAGCCACCGGATGATCTCCGAGTAGGTCGCGATCGCGATGCGCTCGGCGATCAGGTCCTCCTTGATCATGTCCATCAGGCTCTCGCCGGTGCCGTACTGGGCGTGGCTGCGCGTGGCGAGCCCCTCCGGATCGAGGTTCGGCTCGCCGCCGAGCTCGGTGATCCGCTTCGCGACCTTGTCCGCGTGCATCTGCTCCTCGTTGGCATGCTCGAGGAACTCCTGCTCGACGCCCGGCGCATGGACGCCGCGCGCCATGAAGTAGTGGTTGCGATAGCGCAGCGTGCACACCGTCTCGGTCGCGAGGACCTCGTTGAGGATCTGGCACACCGCCTCGCGATCGGCCTGGTACGAGCCGGTCACCGCGCCGTCGTCCATCTTCTCCATCGCACGGCGGCGAATCTCTTCGATGTCAGCCTTGAAGGTGTTCATATCCCCGAGCGCACGCAAGGACGGGGCCACCCCGCCCGTGGCAGGATGACGGCGCTGTGCGCTGGGCCGGTAACATCCTCCACTTCGTCTGGCTCGTGCTCGTCGTGCTCGTGCTCGGCCTCATGTACGGCGTCGCGCGACTCGGCATTTTCCTGTTCGTGTGGGGAGCACGGCGCAAGCGGGCGCTGGCGCACCTGCGCGGCTGGATGTTGCGCCAGGGCATGACCGCGCTCGGCGCGTCGTTCATCAAGCTCGGGCAGGTGATGTCGACGCGGCCAGATCTCTTCGAGCCGGAGATCATCGACCAGCTGCGCCGCCTGCAGGACAAGCTGCCGCCGTTCGCGTTCACCAAGGTCAAGGCGACGCTCGAGGCCGAGCTCGGCAAGCCGATCGGCGAGGTGTTCGCCGAGCTCGAGGAGAAAGCGATCGCCGCCGCGAGCGTGGCGCAGGTCCACCGCGCCGTGCTCAAGGACGGCCGCGAGGTCGCGGTCAAGGTGCTGCGCCCCGGAGTGCGCCGCCAGGTCGAGCGCGACCAGGCGATCCTCATCGGCGGCGCGAAGCTCGTCGCGCTGCGCCCGAAGTGGCGCGCCAACGATCCCATCGGTCACGTCCGCCACTTCACCGATGCAATCCGCGAGCAGACCGACCTGCGCATCGAGGCCGCCAACTACACGCGGTTCCGCGAGAACTTCAAGGCGGTCCCCGAGGTGTCGTTCCCCGAGGTCTACGCCGAGTATTGCGGCGAGCGCGTGCTGACGATGCAGTTCGTGCGCGGCATCAAGGTCGACGCCGTGCCCTCGCAGCGCTCCGACGAGTTCCGCAAGAAGCTGGCGCACGTCGTGCGGCAGACGATGTTCAAGATGTGCTTCGAGGACGGCTTCGTGCACGCCGACCTGCACCCCGGCAACATGGTCGTGCAGGACGACGGCAAGCTGATCGTCTTCGACGCTGGCCTCGCGAAGCTGTTGCACGAGGACGTGCTGATCCAGTTCATCGACATGACCAAGTGCATCACCATGGGCACGCCCGATGACCTCGTGGCGCACCTGAAGCGCTTCCACACGTACGTCGGCGAGATCGACTGGGTCTCGCTGCGCGCGGAGGTCCAGGAGTTCGCGACGAAGTTCCGTGGCCAGGACGTCGCGCAGCTCGAGTACGGCGAGCTGATCGCCGAGATGTTCGAGATCGGGCGCAAGTACAAGGTGCGTCCGGTCACCGACATGATGCTGGTGTTCGTCGCGCTGATCACGGCGCAGGGCATCGGCAAGATGCTCGACCCGACGCACAACATCTTCACGACGGTCGCGATGTACCTGATGCCCGTGCTGATGAAGCGCAACGAGAGCATCCCGCAGACCGCCGAGGCGAAGGCCGCCCAGGTCAGCGCTTAGTGAGGACTTTTCAGCGAGCGGCGTGAGTTGCCGCTTGTAGGCAGCACGCGGCCGTGGGAAGAGCGAAGCCGCATGCATCACCAGGACTCCTCACTCCGCGGCTTGTTCGAGCGCGTCCTTCCGGCCATCACACCGACGCGCTCGTCCGAGGCGGAGAGCATCATCCGCGAGCTGTTCGCGCTCGCGGACATCGAGATCGGAGGTACGCGTCCCGGCGATATCCGCGTCCACGACCCGCGGTTCTACGAGCGCACGCTGCGCGACGCGTCGATCGGCTTCGGCGAGGCGTACATGGACGAGTGGTGGGAGACCGACGCGCTCGACGTGACGATCGACAAGATCATGCGCGCCAACCTCAAGCAGAAGATCCAGGGCAGCTGGAAGCTGAAGGCGCTCACCGTCAAGGCCGTGCTGCTCAACCTGCAGGCGAAGACCCGCTCGGCGGCGTCGGTCGAGGCGCACTACGACATCGGCAACGACCTCTACACGCGCATGCTCGACGAGCGCATGGTCTACACCTGCGCGTACTGGAAGCACGCCAAGACGCTGCAGGAGGCCCAGGATGCCAAGCTCGACCTCGTCGCGCGCAAGCTCGGCCTCAAGCCCGGCATGCGCGTGCTCGACCTCGGCTGCGGCTGGGGCGGCATGGCGAGCTGGGCCGCCGAGAAGTACGGCTGCTCGGTGCTCGGCGTCTCGCTGTCGAAGGATCAGGTCGCCCTCGGCAACGAGCTGTGGGGCCCCAAGGGCAAGAAGCTCGACGTCGAGCTTCGCCTGATGGACTACCGCGACGTGCAGGGCACGTTCGACCGCGTGGTCTCGATCGGCATGATGGAGCACGTCGGCCCCAAGAATCACCGCGACATGATGCAGGTGATCCACCGCTGCCTCGCCGACGACGGCGTCGCGCTCGTGCACACGATCGCGAACAACCGCAGCCTGCGCCACGGCACGCCGTTCATCGAGAAGTACATCTTCCCGAACGCCGTCGCGCCGTCGCTCGCGCAGATCGGCCGCGCGATGGAGGGGCTGTTCGTCCCCGAGGACCTTCACAACATCGGCCCCGACTACGACCCGACGCTGATGGCGTGGTGGACGAACTTCGACCGCACGTACAACGAGATCAAGCACCGCTACGACCGGCGCTTCTACCTGATGTGGAAGTTCTACCTGCTCGCGGCCGCCGGCGCCGCGCGCTCGCGCGACGGGCAGCTGTATCAGGTCGTGATGACCAAGACGGGCCGCACGCAGCCCGACTGCCGCGCGGTCTAATCACCTACGCGGCGCTGCGCCGCCCCTCAAGCCTGGCTCGCTACGCGGCGAGCGTCACGGGCGGGTTCTCGATGAGGCCCGCGCGCACGGCGAGCGGCGCGGTGGCGTCGCGCTCGTAGCTGTGCGCCATGAACTTCGCGGCGTCCTTCAGCGCGTAGAGGTACGGCACGCTGAGGTGAACGACGCCCTGCTTCTCGCACCACGCACGCGTGATCTTCGCGGCGAGCGGCAGGTTCTGGTGCGGGATCTTGGGGAACAGGTGGTGCTCGGCCTGGTAGTCGAGCCCGATGAAGAAGAACGAGATGAAGCGCGGCAGCTCGAGGTCGCGCGTGGTCTCGAGCTGGTGCAGCCAGTCGTTGTTCTGCTCCGTCATGATCGGCAGGCCGATGTGCGCGGGCGCGAACACGAGCGAGAGGAACACGCCGACGCCGGCCCAGATCGCCGAGTAGACGAGGAACGTGGCGAGCGGGCCGAAGAGGATCGACGGCACGACCAGCCACGCCGTGTAGTGGATGGTCTGGCAAACCACCTCGAGCTTCCAGGCCCGGTCATAGCCGTGGCGCTTGGGCCACGAGATCAGATGCAGGAGCGACGAGCGGCGCATGCCGAGGGTCATCAGCGTCGACATCGGCCAGAACGCCCACGCCTGGAAGTTGCGCTGGAACCAGCGCAGGCGCGGCGTCGCGCGCTCGTGATCACCGCGCGTCGAGACGAACGGCCACGGGCGGATGTCGGGGTCGGCGCCCTCGACGTTGGGGTGGCCGTGGTGGAGACGATCGTGCTTCTCGCGCCAGTACAGCGCGGACAGGCCCGACAACAGCGGGAACGCCAGGTACGTCATGATCGCGTTGCGCACGGGCGACGGGGAGAACGCGCGGTGGCTGCCCTCGTGCCCCATCATCGCGGCCGACGTGCACAGCACCGACGCGACCGGCACGAGTATGAGCGCTGCGAGCCAGCCATACATGATGATCCCTGCGAGGCAGACAGCGGTGCCACCCAACAGAAAACTCAGCTTTAACCAGCCGCGAAGCTCGTGGTGCTCGAACACACCCGCGGACCGCAGCTCGGAGCGAAGGGAGCCAAGCTCGGGAACTGCTTGCATCTGATGGGGAATACAATGCGCCCGGTCACAAACGCGAGGGCTGTGTGTCATGAAATGAACAGCGTTTTGCAGTGGCATGGTTGCGAGGCTGGTTGGTCCCCATTGCGCCGCGCCTCGTTCTCTGACCTGCACTGACCGGCGCCGCTGTGAGCACATCGCGGCACAGCGGCCGGTCGCATCCTCCATTGCAACGCTGGTAGCGTTTACGCATGCGCAAGCTGATTGGAATCTCCCTCGCGCTTGGCCTCCTGTCCGGCTGCATCGTGCAGAACCGCGGCCGCCGACCTCCCCCATCGCGTCGCTCCAGCGCGTCGTGCCCGCCGGCCCACCACTGGAACGGCTACCGGTGCGAGCACAATGGCCGCCACCGCGGGCACGACAAGCACCGCTGATCGTTCACGGGGCGGTGCCGGGGCCCACCATTTCGCACGCTTGGCGGATCGCCGTGCGACATTCCGGCCGAGCTCCCACCAGGGTGCATGACCCGACCCTGCGCCTCCTCTCCCTGATCGCCTACAAGCTCGCGTACGTCCGGCGACCACCAGCCAACCCGCGTCTCCTATGCATCGACGTACACCGAGCGCGCGTGCTCGCGGGTCACGCACAGGCTGCGCGTCGTGTTCGAGAACATCGAGGTCGACAGCGCGGGCGGCGACCTCGGTGATGACCTCGAGGTGTTCGGTTCGGTGAGCATCGCGAGCGACCGCGAGCAGAAGGCGGTCGTGGTGTGGCCGGTCGCGCAGTATAAGCGGATCGCGCGGTTCCTTGAAGCGCTCGGGAACCGACGCGCTGCGCCGGTGTCTCAGGCGCATGCTCCGGCGTGCCTCGGTCGTCGTGCCCGTCCTGCTCGTGGCCGCGGCCGCGCATGCTGATTCGCTGCGCGCGACGCGCCAGCAGCCGATGCTCGAGGTCTCGCACACCGTCGATCTGCGGGTCGCCGACGGAGTCGCCACGTACACCGTGCGGCGGATGTTCTCGAACCCGGGCACCGTCGCGGATCAGGTGGAGCTCGAGGTCGACCTGCCGTACGGCGCCGCCGCGACCGGGCTGCGCATCCGCGCCAACGATCGCTGGTACGCCGGCGTGCTGATGGAGCGCGGCAAGGCGGAGGCGCTGTATCGCGAGATGACCGGCTACGGCGAAGCGCAGGCGAAGGATCCGGCGCTGCTGTCGTGGATGTGGGCGGACAAGCTCGCGCTGCAGGTGTTCCCGGTGATGCCGGGGACGGTCTCCACCGTCGAGTACACGCTCACCGCACCGACGCGCTACGAGGGCGGCCGCTACCACGTCTCGTATCCGCGCACCGCCGCGAGCGAGAGCACCAACGAGCTGCGGCTCGCGACGCCCGTCGTCACCGTGCATCCCGCGTGGGGCGATGCGCGCACCGAGGTCATCGTCGATGGACGGCGCGTCGGACGCGACGTACCCGTCGTGCTGCTCGCCCCCACCGCGCCGGCCGAGCCGACGTGGGCCGGAGATCTCGAGCTCGATCCAACCGCGAGCTACGTCGCGAGCGAGCTCGTGATCCGTGAGTCGGTCGCGAGCAAGCGCACGTTCGCCGCGGCGAAGCTCTCGATCTCGCTGCAGCACACGTACAAGAGCGACCTCGAGCTCGCGCTCGTGACGCCGCAGGGCGCGTCGGTCCCGGTGCACACGCGCGAGGGCGGTGACGCGAACGATCTGCGCGGCACGTACACCGTGGAGCTCCCCGAAGGCACGCACGGCGCGGGCACGTGGCGTCTCGTCGTGTCGGACCACGCGGCGCGCGACGCGGGCACGCTGGACGCGTGGACGCTCGAGCTCGGGACCGGTGTGGCCACGACCCGCGCGGCCGCCCAGGACACGCCGAAGTTCATCCCCGACGCGCCCGAGAGCGAGAGCGACGCAGGTGTCGCGACGATCTCGATCGCACCTCCCCCGATCTCGACGCTGAAGGCGCGGCTGGGCAAGGCGGTCGCATCTGCGAAGCACGCGTTTTCGCGGCTCGAGCTCGATCTGGCGCCGCAGCTCGTGCCGGTGCCGAAACGCGCCCAGGTGGTGTTCGTGCTCGACACGTCGTACTCGCAGGGCGCCGAGGGCGTCGGGGCGCAACTCGACATGGTGCGCGCGTACCTGACCCACGTCCCCGATGCCGAGGTCGAGCTCGTGACCTACCGGCGCCGCGCCGAGCGTGTGTTCGGGCGCTTCGTTCCCGTCGCGGACCTCCCCGACGCGCTCGCCGTCGCGAAGTACCGCGGCAAGCTCGCGCTCGGTATCGGCAGCGCGCTCGACGACGGCGCGCGCCTCGCCGCCGCGGCGCTCGCGGATCGCAAGGGTCCGCGCCGCCTCGTGCTCGCCACCGACGAGCTGGTGCGCTCGACGCTCGATCAGGCGACCGCGCTCGCGGCGCTGTCGACGCTGTCGCGCGACACCGTCGTCCATGTCGTGGTGCCGGAGGCCTTCGGTGAGGAGGGCGGTCGGTTGCTGCGGCGCGACGACGGCGCGTTCGCGATGCTCGCCACCCGCCACCACGGCATCTCGGTCACGCTCGAGGGGCTCGGGATGACGACCTCCAAGGCGCTCGCGCCCGTCGTGCTCGAGCTCGTGCGCCCCACGCGAATCGAGAAGGTCAGCGCGCCCGGGTTCGAGCTCGAGTCCGACGTGCTCGTCGAGGGCACCGGCGTGCGGCTCATGCACGACACACCGGACGCGCCCGACAAGGTCCGGATCACCGGCATGATCTGGAGCGATCCGTTCGTGCGCGAGGTGCGGGTGAGCCAGCCGTTCTCGGTGCAGACCGCCGCGTTCGTGTTCGGCGCCGACGAGCACCAGCAGCTCTCGGAGGCCGAGCAGTACACGCTCGCGATGAAGGGCCGTGCGGTCTCGCCGGTGACCTCCTACGTGGCGTGGGAGCCCGGCGTGCGCCCGTCGACGATCGGGCTCGACGACGCCGACCTGTACGGCGGGCTTCTGGGAGACGGCCGCGCAGGCTTCGGCGCCGGCGGAGGCGGGTTCGGCGGGATGCCGCCGGACCTCGCATCGCTGGTCGACACCTCGGCGTGCGTCGAAAAGTTCCAGCCCTCCGCGCCGTGGAGCGTCCGGCTCTGGGTCGAGACCACGCGGGACGAGATCGTCAGCGTCACGAACGTGTCCAACCACCCGATGGCGGCATGCCTGGTCGAGACGGTGTGGAACGTGCGGCTCGGCGCGGGCTTCTTTGCAGCTCACCAGACGCACGCGGTCGAGCTGTCGGGCCCGTGATCCGATAGACTCGGGTGCATGGGTAGGCGCAGCGACGACGACGCCGATGGCACCGTCGTCGACATCAAGCGCACGGAGCTCGGCGTCGGCAAGAGCGCACGCCGTGAACCGCCTGCCCTCGCCGGCAAGACCGTGCTCGGGCGCTATCGCATCGAGGCGCTGCTCGGCAAGGGCGCGATGGGCACCGTGTTCCGCGGGGTCGACGAGAAGCTCGAGCGCGAGGTCGCGATCAAGGTGATGCACGACCACCTCGGCGCCGAGCCGACGATGCTGGCGCGGTTCCAGCGCGAGGCGAAGGCCGCGGGCCGGCTGCAGCATCCGAACCTCGTCTCCGTGCTCGACGTCGGCGCCACGCCCGAGGGCCTGCAGGTCATGGTGCTCGAGCTCGCACGCGGCCCCGCGCTCGCCGACCTGATGACCAAGCCGCTGCCGCGCGCGCAGATCATCCACCTCGTGCGGCAGCTGCTCTCGGGGCTGGCACACGCGCACGAGGCCGGCCTGATCCATCGCGACCTCAAGCCCGCGAACGTGCTCGTCGAGCACGCGGCCGGCGGGACGGAGATCGCGCGGATCGTCGACTTCGGCATCGCGGTGCTGCGCGATCCGGACGACACCGTCGCCGGCGGCAAGCTGACCTCGACGGGACAGGTGCTCGGCACGCCGGTCTACATGGCGCCCGAGCAGGCGACCGGTGACGCGATCGATCACCGCATCGATCTGTTCGCGCTGGGCGTGATCGTCTACGAGATGCTCGCCGGTGCGTGGCCGTTCGACGGCAACGCGATCGAGATCGCGCTGGCCAACATCTCCAAGGATCCGCCGCCGGTCGCGGTGCGCTCGCCGGGCAGCGATCCGGATCCGCTGCTCGAGCGGTTCGCCCGCAAGCTGATGGCGCGCCAGCTCGACAAGCGGTTCTCCTCGGCGCACGCCGCACTGGACGTGCTCGAGCTGCTCGAGACCGATCCTCAGGCCGCGGCGCTCGCGCTCGGGATGATCGACGTCAGCAAGTCGCTCGGTACGATCACGCTGCCGCCGATCAAGTGAGGTCCCAGCACTGCCGCTCGCCGCGCAGCGCCTCGAGCGCCGATGGCAGCGTGCCGAACAGCGGCGACGGCAGCGCGTCGAGCGCGTACCAGTCCCAGCTCTCCACACGCTCCGGCTCGCGCACCTCCGGCTCGCCGCCCACCCAGTCCGCGGCGAACGCGATGTCGATGTAGTGGCGCGGTGCGTACTGCGCGATGTTGAGCACGCGCAGGAACCGGATCGCGCCGAGCTCGAGCCCGGTCTCCTCGCGCACCTCGCGCCGCACGCACGCCTCGAAGCTCTCGAGGTGCTCGAGGTGCCCACCGGGCGACGCGTACTCGCCTTCGCCGTGCGCACCGCGTCGCTTGCCGAGCAGCACCTTGCCCTGCTTGAGCACCACCACCCCGATCCCGACGCGAGGCACCGCGAACTGATCCGACATCGCCTGCGATTCTAATGCGTCGCGACGTGCTCGGACCAGCGCGGCGCGGCGTCCTTCCCGTCGAGGAACGGCAGCGCCGCCGTCACCAGCGCGGGGGACATGAACAGCTCGTAGTGCGTGACGTTCGGCAGGATCGCGAGCCGGTTCTTGCCCATGTGCTCGCGCTGCCACCCCGCATCCTTCAGGCCGCCGCCGAGCAGCTTGTAGAACTCGACGACGTGCTCGGGGCGGTACATGTCGCTGTCGCCGAACACGAGCATCACCGGCATCGTCAGCTTCTTCACATCCTCGCGGTAGTCGTACGGCGATCGCATGAGCTCGCCCATGCGATCGAGCAGCGCCGGGAACTCCGCCGGGTTCGGCGCGACCGCCGCGTACGACGTGTACATCGGGGTCTCCTTCATCATGTCGGCCAGCGCGCCGCTCACCGCCGCCTGCTGGGGCAGCATCTCCGGGTAGAACCCGTCCTGCGCGAAGCCCGCCGACGCGAGCACCAGGCGGCGCACCTTGTCCGGATGCTGCACGGCGAGGCGGAAGGCGACGCCACCGCCGAACGAGTACCCCAGCGCATCGACCTGCCGGTACCCGAGCTGCTCGATCAGCGCCGCCATGTCATCGCCCTGATCGGTCAGGCTGATCTTGCGCGTGCCGAGCGGTGTGCGCCCGTGGCCGTGGAGGTCGACCGCGATGATCTGGCGATGCGCGGTGAGCGCCGGGAGCAGCGGCCGGAACATGTCGATCGAGCCGAGGCCGCCGTGGAGCAGCAGCAGCGGCTCGCCCTTGCCGTGCACCTCGTAGTAGTAGGTGACGCCGTTGATCGCGGCGCGCCCGCTCTTCACGGGCGCCGGCGTGGCGGTGGTCTGAGTCGTGGGGGCGTCGGACTTCATCACGGGCTCCTTGGTATGGGCGCAGGCGCTCGCGAGGACGAGCAGGATTGCGGAGAGTCGGGTTCGCATATCTCCGCGACGAACGACTCACCGGCGGATCGACACGGCGGGAGAACTTTTTCGCAAGACCGCGAATACAATGAAGGCGTGCTCGCCCGAGCTTGCATGGCGTTCGCGCTGGTCACGGCCACGACCAGCTGTGCGAAGCGCGGCGCGGTGGCCTCCGACCGCAGCGCGCCGCCCGTGGAGCCCACCGGCGCGGGATGCCTCACGCATGCGAAGGTCGAGAACCTCCTCGAGCAGCTGCGCGCATCGACGACGCCCGACGCGCATCCCGCGCAGCTGCGCCTCGTGACCGCGGAGTGCAGGAAGCGCGCGTACGTCGTCGGCCCGTCGCGCTTCGTGTTGTGGGAGTCGCGCGGCATGTTGCGCGGCAAGGCGACGAAACGGTCGTATCCGCAACCATCGCCCGCGTGCATCGAGCGTGGGCTGGCGATGGCGCGCGACCTCGCCCCCTTCGCCGGTGCCATCCTCGACCGCGAGGTCGCGCAGAACGCCGAGCTGTGGCGCGACCCCGACGTCGGCGCGGTCTCGTATCTCGAGTGCGAGCGCGACCAGCCGTCATTCGACTCGATCGCGACGATGCTGCACGAGACCAACCACCGGATCAGTCGGGGCGCCTGCGTGTTCGACTTCTCGACGGGCCGCGAGCTGTGCTTCGCGCTCGCCCACGACCTGCCGCCGGGCACGATCGCCGCCTATCCGAGCGCACCGGTGCAGCTCGATCCTCAGGCGGCGCGCTGGTTCCAGCACGTGCAGGCGCTCTATCTCGAGCAGAACGGGCAAGGCATCCGCGAGCTCGTCGACGAGGTGATGGCGTATCGAGTGGAGGCCGAGCTGCACGCGATCGGCGTCGCGCGCAAGGTCTATCCGAAGCCGGGCGCGACGACCTACATCAACATGACGCAGATGATGGCGCTCACGGTGCGCTACCTGAACGAGCTCGCGCGCCACCATCCGGCGATCGCAGCCGCGGAGTTCGGACCGCAGACCGCGAATCGCGCAGCGACGCTCGCCGTGCTCGATCAGGCCGAGGCGACCTACAAGCGCTGGCTCGCCGCCGTCAAGACGCCCGGCAGCTACGAGCGAACGTTCTGGGACGACTACCAGCGCGGCCGCGCGCAGTGGCTCCTCACGCGATAGAACGCAGTGTTGTCCCGACTCCGGTGGCTCGGGGCTCACCGATCACGTAGACGTGGGCGCATGGCAAACGACAAGCTGGTGCTGATCACGGGAGCGACGGGACAACAGGGCGGCGCGACGGCGCGCGAGCTACTCGCGAAGGGCTGGAAGCTGCGCGCGATGACGCGCAAGCCCGACGGTGACGCGGCCAAGGCGCTGGCCAAGGCAGGCGTCGAGATCGTCCAGGGCGACCTCGACGACGACGCCTCGCTCGCCGCCGCGCTGAAGGGCGTGTGGGGCGTGTACGGCGTGCAGAACACGTGGGAGGCCGGCGTCGAGCGCGAGGAGGAGCAAGGCAAGCGCCTCGCCAAGGTCGCGCGCGACGCCGGCGTGCAGCACTACGTGTACGCGTCGGTCGCGTCGGCGCAGCGCCAGACGGGCATCCCACACTTCGAGAACAAGTGGCGCGTCGAGGAGACCGTGCGCTCGCTGAAGTTCCCGTCGCACGTGATCGTCCGGCCCGTGTTCTTCATGGAGAACCTCGTGAGCCCGTGGTTCCTCCACGGCGACACGCTCGGCGCCGGGATGGATCCGAAGACCTCCCTGCAGATGATCGCCGTCGCCGACATCGGCAAGTACGGCGCGCTCGCCTTCGAGCGCGCGAACGAGCTCGCAGGCGCCGAGCTCGACATCGCCGGCGACGCCGCGACCATGCCGCAGGCCGCCGCCGCGCTCGGCGAAGCGCTGAGCAAGAAGCTCACGTTCGTGCAGTACCCGATCGCCGAGGTGCGCAAGCAGAGCGAGGACATGGCGCTCATGCTCGAGTGGTTCGATCGCGTCGGCTACAACGCAGACATCGACGGCAACGCCCGGAAGTACGGCATCCGACCGACGAAGCTCGCCGAGTGGGCGCGCACGCAGGCGAAGAGGTAGCGCGGGCGCTAAGGTCGCGCGGATGGACACGGTCCTCCTCATCCACAGCGGAGGCTTCACGTCGCGGCAGTGGCGCAAGCTCGCCGATCGCCTCGCGCCGTCGCATCGTGTCCTCACGCCGGACCTCCTCGGCTACGGCCCCACGCCGTGGCCCGCCGGCCGGCCGTTTCACTTCACCGAGGATCTCGCGATGCTCGCGACCCTCTTCGACGAGCCCGCGCACCTCGTCGGGCACTCGTACGGCGGCTTCCTCGCGCTGAAGCTCGCGCTCGAGTATCCCGATCGCGTCCGCTCGCTCGCCGTCTACGAGCCGGTGGCGTTCGGCATCCTCGACGAGCCGGCCGACGCACCGTTCCGCGACGAGCTCACGCGCCTGCCTCCCTACGTCCCCGACGCCGAGGGTGCCGACGAGGTGTGGCTCGCCGCGTTCGTCGACTGGTGGAACGGCCCCGGTGCGTGGTCCCAGCTCGCCGAGCCCACCCGGCGTGCGTTCCGCAGCGTGGGATGGAAGGTCTCGCGAGAGGTCGCCTCGCTGGTCGACGATCACACGGATCGCACGAGCTACGCGCGCATCACCGTCCCGACGCTGCTCCTCGGTGGCGAGACCTCACCTGCCACCGAGCGCCGGGTGCTCGCCAAGCTCTCTGCGACGCTGCCGGCCGCCACGCTGCACACGTACGCCGGCCTCGGTCACATGGGGCCGATCACGCACGCCGACCTCGTCAATGACGCGATCGTCGAGCACCTCACGCGCGTCGCTTCACGAACCTCGCGCTGATCGCGACCACGGCGACGCCGCCACGCTCTCGAGCGCGTCGGAAGGGGTGGTGCCCAGTCCCGGAATTGAACCAGGGACACGCGGATTTTCAGTCCGCTGCTCTACCAGCTGAGCTAACTGGGCAGTTGCGGCAGGCAATCTACATAGCCGCCTCGGGTTTGGCAACCGCCTCGCGTGGCGATCGCGTGGAATCCTGAAGGCTTGATGGGTTCGCGGGCGGCGGAGTGGCACAATGGAGATCGCTCATGGCCTCGAGGGACGGCAGCGATCCGGCTGCGGACCGGCACGTGCCGGTACCGATCGAGGGCGATGGATCCGAGCTCCTCGGGATGATCGTCGACGGGCGGTACCGGCTCGACACCACGCTCGGGCGCGGCGGCATGGGCCTGGTGTTCAAGGCGCACCACCTGGGACTGCGGCGTTCGGTCGCCGTGAAGATCCTGCACCGCGCGCTGGTCGCGAACCCCGACGTGCGCAACCGGTTCGAGCGCGAGGCGCTCGCGAGCGGCAAGATCGATCACCCGAACTGCGTGAGCGTCTACGACAGCGGGCGGCTCTCGGATGGCTCGCTGTACCTGGCGATGGAGCTGCTCGACGGCAAGTCCCTCGCGGACGTGCTCGAGAACGAGGGCCAGATCGCGCCCGGCCGAGCGCTGCATATCCTGGCGCACATGCTGCGCGGGCTCGCGCACGTGCATGCGGCCGGGCTCATTCACCGCGACATCAAGCCCGAGAACATCTTCCTGATCACGCAGGGCGAGGACGTCGACTTCGCCAAGATCCTGGACTTCGGCATCGCGAAGGGCATGACCGCCGCCGACCTCGACGACGGTGTGAAGCTCACGCAGGCAGGCATGGCGTTCGGCACGCCGATCTACATGGCGCCCGAGCAGGCGCTCGGCAATCCGATGGACGGCCGCGCGGACCTGTATGCAGCGAGCGTCGTCGCCTACGAGATGCTGTGCGGCCAGCCGCCGTTCTACAGCAACGACAAGCTCGAGGTGATGGCGATGCACACGTCGCGGCCCGTGCCGCCGATGCGCCAGCGCCTGATCAAGAACGGACGCACCGTGCCCGCGTCGATCGAGCGCCTGATCGTCAAGGGCCTGACGAAGCAGCCCGGCGAGCGCTACGCGAGCGCGGAGCTCTACCTCGCGGCCGTCGAGAGCGCGCTGCACACCCCGGACGGCGGGGTCACCGACGTGAGCGTCGAGCGCCCCACGACATCCACGACGGGGAGTCAGCCGCTCGTCAGCGACGACGGGGTCGTGAACATCACCGGTGGCAGCGAGGCGATCGCCGATGCGATCGACGAGGCACTGAGCGGACCGACGGTGATGAAGTCCGCGCTGACGCCGACGCGGCCCTCGGCGGCGCCCACGCCCATGCGCGGCATCGCAGCGCGCCCACCGCAGGGCGGCGTGTCGATCGGGCTGCCGTACACGGGGCCTCAGGGCGAGCCGATCTTCGGGCTCACGCCGGAGCAGCGGCTCGCACAGAGCGTCGCGGCCGCGCGCAGCGATGCCTCGGGCGTCGCGGGCGCACTCGAGCCCGATGACACGCGCGCGGCGACGCGGCCTCGCCTCAAGGAGCCGTCATCCCGCCGCCAGTGGCTGATCTATGCCGGCATCGCGGCCACCGCGGTCACCGCGGGCGTGGTGATCGCGATCGTGACCGCGTCGCCGTCCCGTGACGACGACGAGCTCGATCCCGACTCCGCCGCCGGCATGGCGAAGGCGGCGCTCGATCGCGGCGACCCGGCGAAGGCGGTCTCGATCCTCGAAGGGAACAAGGTCGCGATCGCGAACGATCCGATGGCGCAGCTCCTGCTCGGTCACGCGCATGCGGCGCGCCACACGAGCGAGCCGAGCCTGGTCGCGTACGGCCGCGCGCTCGAGCTCGATCCGCAGCTCGAGACGGACGCCCAGCTCCGCGCCGGGCTGCGCGCGATGGCCTCCGACGCCGACGTGCGGGTCGGCGCCGTCGCGTTCGAGCTATGGGTCGCACGCACGTCGGACCCCGCCGCCAAGCCGGCGCTGCGCGATGCGGCGATCGGCGAGAACCTCGCGCGCCGGCATGCGCTGCGGCCGGTCGTCGAGCGCCTGCACCTGAGCGACGAGGTCGACTGGCTGGTCGCCTACTCGCGCGATCTCGACGACGAAGCGACGTGTGAGCTGCGCCGGGAAGCGGTCGCCAAGCTCCGCGCACTCAACGATCGACGTGCGGTCCCCGCGATCGAGCGCGCCGTGGTCCGCAAGATCAAGAGCGGCTCGCTGCGCGGCAAGCCGTACAGCCCCTGCCTGCTCGGCGACGCGAAGGCAGCGATCGCATATCTGAAGAACCTGCCGGCGAAGCCGTGACCGAGCTCGCCCTTCCGGATCTGCCGCGCTGGGTCGAGGCCCACGGTCTCGCCGCGGATCCCACGAGCTGGCGCCGCACGCTCGGCACCGGCTTCGCCGTCGCCAACGATCACGCGCGCCTCGTCGTCGTCGGCGGCGATGCGGAGGCGGCCGCGGTCGACGAGCTCGCCCGCGCGTACGATGCACATGCGCTGCTCGTGGCGATCGAGCGCGAGGACCTCGCCGCGACCCTGCGCGCCGGGGGTCGCCCTGTCGTCCGCGCCGTGCTCCACACGCTCTCCGAGCCGGACGCCCTCCCGGAGCTCGAAGGTGCGTTCCCGCTCCCCGAGCACGCCACGCTCTCCCACTTGCCACCGGCGCTCGCCGACGAGCTGTCCGCCGCGCGGACGAAGCACACGATCTGGGCCGCATGGGTCGATGGCGAGCCCGTGAGCTTCGCGTACGCACCATGGCGCAGCCCGTCGTGGTTCGACGTCTCCGTCGACACCGCGCCCGGCGCACGCCAGCTCGGGCTCGCGACCGTCGTCGCCAGCGCGATGATCCGCGAGGAGCGAGCGCACGGCCGTGAGCCCGTGTGGGGCGCGACCGAGGACAACGTGGCCTCGTTGCGCCTGGCGAGGCGGCTCGGCTTCGTCGCGTGCGACGAGCTGTGGGTGGCGCCACCGGCGGTATAAGCTGCGGCCATGCGCGCGCTCCTGGTGCTCGGGTTCCTTGCGATCGCGACGCCCGCGCACGCCGAGGAGCCCGAGGTCAGCGATCGCACGCTGTTCTACGTCGGGCTCGCGATGGCGCCGCCGACCTACCTGGTGGGCGTCTCGCTGCACGAGGGCAGTCACGCGCTCGCGGCCAAGCTCCTCGGCGGCACGGTCGACGAGGTCCACTTGTTCCCGCCCGCGCGCGATCCGCGTAGCGGCCGGTTCCGCATCGGTTGGGTCTACGCGCGCGGACTGCGCACCTGGACGCAAAAAGCGCTGTTCCTCTCGGCGCCCAAGATCACCGACGCCGCGCTGCTCGGCGGGTTCGCGGCGCTCGCCTTCACCGACGCGTGGCCCGACAGCCGATGGGGCGGCCTCGCGCTCACCGTGCTCGCGACCGGGCTGTGGGTCGACTACGCCAAGGACATCTTCATCTTCCACGGGGGCAACGACGTCGTGAAGACGTTCCGCCTGTGGTGCATGACCGGGTGGCGGCAGGTCCCCGCGCGCCTCGTCTATGGCGCCTCGATCGTCGGGCTCGGCGTGATCCTCGCCAAGGGCTACCAGCGCACGTTCCGGACCTTCCAGGACGACGACCTTCCGGCCACGACCCCGCTGATGCTGCCGATCACCACCGTGCAGTTCTAACCGTCGCCCGATATGCCGTGGCGCCCGTGCGGTCGCGCTCGCAGGCGGTCGGAACGTGCGAAAATCTGCGGTTCTCCGTAGGGCGCGCGAGTTGCACCTAGGGTCTCGCCATGAAGCGAGCCTGCATAGCCATCGTCGATGGATCGAGCGCGCGCCTCTATCTGTACAAGGACGGCGACGGCGAGCAGCCCTCGCTCACCGAGCTCAAGGACCTTACGAATCCCGGCCGCCGCGCTCGCGACGAGGCGCTGTTCTCCGAGACCAAGCCCGGCGTGCGGGCGCAGAGTGGTGGCCGCGGCTCGACGGACGATCACCGTGACGCGCACCGCGCGAGCTGGGACGCCGACTTCGCGCAGCTCGTGATCGACGAGCTCGACGCGATCGCGAGGGACCAGAAGCTCGCCCACGTGATCCTCGTCGCGTCGTCGAAGATGCTCGGCAACCTGCGCCGTGTCGACGTACAGCTGCGCAAGCACGGCATCGCCGTCGACGAGATCGAGCGCGACCTCGCACGCTTCACCTTGCCCCAGATCCACGATCACCTCGCAGCGATGCACGTGATCGAGCCCCGCGCCCGCGCGGCGTTCGCGCGCCGCTAGCCCCCACGCCAGGAGTTGTCGAGATGAGGTTCTCCACCTTCGCAGTAGTGATGTGCGCGCAGCTCGTCGTGGCTGCGTGTGGCTCGAGCGATGACACGATCGGGGGCGATGACGGACCCAACCCCGATGGCGGCGAGGATGTCCCGCCGTTCACCGACGGCGTCAGCACGCTCACCGGGGCGGGCGAAGCCGGCAACGTCGATGGCCCGCGCGGCACCGCGCGCCTCAACAACCCGGTGAACGTCGCGTTCGGACCCGACGGCATGCTGTACGTCGCCGACTTCGACAACCACACGATCCGCCGCGTCGACGCCTCGACCGGCGAGACCTCGACCGTGATCGCGCAGCAGAACTTCCGCAAGCCGTTCGGCATGGCGTTCGCTGCGAATGGGATCCTGTACGTCACCACCGACGACAACCCGAGCGGTGGACACGGCGCGATGAGCGGCAGTGTGTGGCGTGTCGACGTCAACGCCAAGACCGCGGCGCCGATCGCCACGAACATCGGCCGCCCGCGCGGCATCGCCGTGCTCGCCGATGGACGCCTCGTGGTCAGCGACTACCAGCACCACGTCGTGCAGACCGTGAACGCGACGACGGGCGCGGTGACACTGCTCGCCGGTGCGTGGGACCAGAAGGGCATGGCGGACGGCGCCGGCGACCTCGCGCGATTCTCGACGCCCTACGGCCTCGTCGTCCGCTCCGACGGTACGCTCCTGGTCGCCGACTACGACAACGACCGCCTGCGCACGATCACGCTCACCGGTCAGGTCGCGACCTTCGCGGGCACCGGCACCGCCGGGTTCGCCGACGGAGCGACGGGCACCGCCAAGCTCAACCAGCCCCAGGGCCTCGCGATCACCAGCAGCGGTGACGTGTTCATCTCCGATGCGGGGAACTTCCGCGTGCGCCGCATCAAGGGCGGCGAGGTCGACACGGTCGCCGGCGATGGCACGGGCGGCTACCGCGACGACGACGACAGGCTCGCATCCCAGCTGTTCGGGCTCGAGGGCATCGCGGTGACGCCCGACGGCAAGACCGTGTTCGTCGCCGATGGCGGCCGCGGCGAGCCCGTGCCGTACAACCGGGTCCGCTCGATCAAGATGTAGCGTCGGGCGAGACGAGCTGGCGCAGCTGCCACGCCTGCAGGTGCATGCGCTGGCGCGCGCCGCGCTCGGCGAGCTTCATGGCGCGCGCGATGACCACGGACGAGACGACGATCGCGAACGTGTAGAACCCCATCATCCACAGGCCGGCGTCGCTGCCCGCCAGCATCGGTGCGCGGACCCACGCGGCGCCGTCGTGCGCGACGATGGTCGGTGACAGCCAGCCGAGGCGCTCCGCGACCAGTGGTCCAATCACGGCGGCGGTGCACATCAGGACGACGAAGGTCGCCTGACGCTTGCGGTACTGCGGTCCGGTCATGAAGCCAAACGCGGTCACCGCAGCGATCGACGGACCGAACAGCAGCGGTGTGTACATGCGCGAGACCAGCACCACGAGCAGCACGTGCACCGCGAGCATCGGCGCGATGAGGAACGCGCGGCCGCCCTTCGCGAGCATGTACTGACAGCCGATGCTCGCGAGCGGCAGCGCGACCAGGGCCCCGACGTACGGAACGTGGTCGCGGCCGGAGATCAGCAGGACGAACGGCACGAACATCATGATGATCGCGGTGGAGATGATGCTCGCGTGCAACGTCGCGCGGATCACGTCGGAGCTCTCGTGCTCGAACGCCTTCACCACCTCGGCGGGCAGCTTCGGCGGGGGCTCGATCATCATGCGCGTGATCAGCTCGCCGGCCGCGTGCAGCGTCGGATCGAGCGCGAGGGCGCGCCCGGCCTCGCGCATCGCCGGCGCGCGGTCCTGGGCGGCGAACGAGGTGGTCGCCCGGTCCAGGTGCTCGCGTGCGAGCTGGCGGCGCAGTGCGTGGTCGCGGTCGCCGTCGAGGAACTGCTGGATCCGCTCCCCGAGCTCGCGCGCGGTCGGGATCCGATGCTCGCGATCGGTCGCCGTCGCCTGCACGACGAGCTCGTCGAGCTCGGGCGGGATATCGCGGTCCTTCGCGCGCAGCGACGGGCGGCTCTCGATGCCGCGCACGGCCGACTTCATCCCCGCGGGCCCCGCTGGGTGCAGCCGCTCGCCGGTGAGCACCTCGAACAGCACGCAGCCGAGCGAGTACACGTCGGCGCGACGGTCGACGTCGGGCAACGCACGCGCCTGCTCGGGCGCCATGTAGCCTGGCGTACCGACCGCCGCCCCCACCGCGGTCACCAGCTCCGTCGAGTCCACGCTCACGAGCGCGCTGTCGTCCTCGCCCGTCACCTTCGCGACGCCCCAGTCGATCACGTAGGTCTCGCCGTACTCGCCGAGGACGATGTTGTCGGGCTTGAGGTCGCGGTGCACGAACCCGCGCTCGTGCGCGAGCTCGACGGCGAGGCAGACGTCCGCGATCGCGCGCAGCATGCGCTGCAAGGGCACCGGCCGGATCGTGTTCGTGCTCGGCCGCCGCTCGCCGCCGGCCTTGAGCAGCTCGGCGATCGTGCGGCCCGCGAGCTTCTTCATCGCGAAGTACGGGCGTCCCTTGGCATCGAGGCCGATCTCGTGCACGGGGACGATCGCCGGGTGCTCGAGGCGGCCCTGGATCCGGGCCTCGCGCATGAACCGCGCGATCTGCTTGTCCGAGGGCTGCTCGGCGCGCATGCGCTTGATCGCGACCTCGCGCCCGACCTGATGATCGACGGCTTCCAGCACCTCGCCCATGCCACCGCGCCCGAGCAGCGTCCCCAGCGCGTACCGCGCGTTGGCGATGTCGGTCCCCGCGCTGCCCGCTCCATGACGCGGCTCGTCCTCGTCCATGCCTCCGAGGTTATCGCGGAGCGCGCGCGAACCGATCGCGGCCACGCTCGATCAGCCGCGCGCGTACGGTGTCCACCAGCGCCGGGTCGGCGACGTCGGGGTGCCCGGCACGAAACGGCGGTTGCGAGTCGTACTCGAGCCCGAGCTGGATTGCCTTGGCGACGGCCTCACCCGCGAGCTCGGCCACCCGCGCGGCGAGCTCACCCGCGCGTCATCCACCGCGCGAACGCTTCGACGATCGCGCCCTGCTCCCCCATCGCCTTCTGGTCCGCGGAGCGCCCGTCGCCCTGCTCGAGCCCGTACGTGACGCTCGTCCCGTCATCCACCGCTTCGAACCGCGCGAACCCGGCCACCGCATCGCGCTTCCCCGCGCGCGGCTGCCATCGCACCTCGCGGTTCGCGGCGTCGTACGTGTAGACCAGCGTATAGGTCAGCGACGCGCCGAACTCGAACAGGATCTCCGCGGGCAGCCCATCGTCACCCACCAAGATCACCCGCGCGCGCCGTAGCCCCGGCACCCAGGCCGCCAGGGTGGTGGCATCGACAAACGAACGCCAGCACCGATCGAGATCACGCGGAACGACAGCGCGAACGGACTGCACGCGAGGACTCTACCGCCGCCATGTGACGCCTTGGTGACGACGGAGTCCCCCCTGCCGAGGAACGAAATCTCGAGTCGACACGCTATATTGCGCGCTGTGGTTACAACTAGCGATGATGAGTTCCTAGTCGCCTTGCGCGCTGCGGTGGATGCGGCAGGCCTCAAACCAGAGGCCGCACCGCTGCGGGTGCAGCTCGCCAGCGGCCTGTTGCGCGCGAGTTGCTTCGCGGAGGCATTCGACGCGTGTCGCGAGATCTTGCTCGACGAGCCCGCGCACGTCGACGCCCTCGAGCTCGCTGCCCGTGCGTGCCGCGGCCTCGGCAACGAGGCACGTGCGATCCGTTACGACGCCGCCCGCGATGCGCTGGAGGAAGCGGGTGCGCTGATGGCGCGCGAGGCAGACACCTCCGATGAAGGCGCGCCGATCACGCCGATCGCGCCGCTTCGCGTGGTTCCCGACGGCGATCCCGAATCGAACGTGACGACGCTCGCGGACGTCATCGGGATGGACGCGGTGAAGCGGCGACTCCAGCTGTCGTTCCTCGGGCCGCTGAAGAATCCCGAGCTCCGCAAGCTCTACGGCAAGTCGCTGCGTGGCGGCCTCTTGCTGTGGGGGCCGCCGGGCTGCGGCAAGACGTATCTGGCGAAGGCGATCGCGGGCGAGCTCGGCGCGCGATTCGTCGCGGTCGGTCTCGAGGACGTGCTCGACATGTGGACGGGACAGAGCGAGAAGAACGTGCGCACCATCTTCGAGCGGGCGCGCCGGCAGGCGCCGTGCGTGCTGTTCTTCGACGAGGTCGACGCCCTCGGCCAGAAGCGCAGCAACCTGCGCGGCTCCGCGGGTCGCAACGTCGTCGTCCAGCTCTTGACGGAGCTCGACGGTGTCGACCGCGACAACGATGGCGTGTTCGTGCTCGGGGCGACGAATCATCCGTGGGATGTCGATAGCGCGCTTCGCCGGCCGGGCCGCTTTGACCGCACGCTCCTCGTGCTGCCACCCGACGCGCGGGCACGCCGCGCGATCCTCGCCACACACCTCGCCGGGCGTCCTGCGGAGGGCGTCGATCTCGATGCGCTCGCACGATCGACGGATCGGTTCTCGGGCGCCGATCTCGTCCACCTCGTCGACGCGGCGGCCGAGCTCGCGCTCGCCTCGTCGATCGACACCGGCACCGCGCGCCCGATCCACCAGGGCGACTTCACGGCAGCGCTCGCCGAGCTTCACGATTCCACGAGTGACTGGCTCGCGATGGCGCGCAACTACGCCGAGTTCGCCGGCGACCAGCGCGCCGAGTACGACGACCTACTCGACTATCTACGCACGCACGGAGGTAACGCGTGAGCCCGAAAGATATGTCCATCTTCGACCAGACCACCGCCGCGATCGAGCGCGCGAAGGCGCTCGTGAAGCTGCGCCGCTACGCGGAGTCCAAGGTGGTCCTCGAGAAGGCGCTCCTGATCGCGCCCGATGATGGCGATCTGATCGCCGAGCTCGCGCGTTCGCACTACCACCTCGCGGACTACGACCCGGCGCTCCAGCTGATCGACCGCGCACTCGGCATCAAGGTCGCGGCATGGATGTACCGCGTCCGCGGGATGATCCTCACCGCGCTGTGCCGGATCGACGACACGATCGAGGCCGTCGAGAAGGCGATCGAGCTCGCGCCCGATCTCGGCGCGCACCACGCCGCGCTCGCGAAGGCACTGCGTATGGATCGCCGCGCCGAAGCGGCACTCGCTGCGGCACGACGTGCCGTCGAGCTCGATCCCGAGAGCACGTTCGTGCTGCGGGAGCTCGGCCAGTGCGCGTTCGATGTCGGCGACCTGGAGCTCGCGATCAAATGCGCACGGCGCGTGCTCGAGCTCGCGCCCGACGAGAGCAGCTATCACTCGAACCTCGCCGAAATGCTCGTGGCCGCGAGCCGGATCGACGAGGCGCTCCATGTGCTGCGCAACGCGGTCGCACGGAACCCGACCGATCTGTGGCTGCTCATGCAGCTCGCGATCGAGCTCGACCGTGCCGGCCACCAAGAAGAGTCGCGACGCGTCGAGGACGGAGCGGTCCGGCTCGCGGGCCGCAAGTTCGACAACTGGAGCGACCTCGGCGCCGCGGCCGAGTCGCGCGAGGATCGCGCGCGCGCCGAGAAGTACTTCGCGCGCGCGCACCAGCTGAAGCCGAGCGATCCCGACAGCGCGGCGAGCTACGCGACGTTCCTCGACGATCACAACGTCGGGCTCGAGGCCCTCGAGCGTGCGCTCGCCAAGGCACCCACGCATCAGCAGCTCACGGGCACGAAGCTCTCGCTCCTCAAGCAGCTCGGTCGCTGGGACGAAGCGATCGAGACCGCGACCGCTTACTACGAGAAGACCCAGCGCGTGGAGCCGCTGATCTCCGCGCTCGCGAGCGCAGGTAGGCTCGACGAGCTCGCGCGGTACGAGCCCGTGCTCGAGCAGACGAAGGACGGGCACGACAAGTACGAGGAGCAAGGCAACATCGCCCTCGCACGTGGCCAATGGACCCTCGCCGAGGAGAAGTTTCGCCTCGTGCTCAAGGACGGCAGCTCGTGCTGCTGTAGCTGGGCCGGCCTCGGCGTCGCGCTATGCGAGCAGGGCCGCCGCGAGGAGGCCCAGGCGTGCGAGCGCGCGGTCGCCAAGCACAGCTGGACGTGTCGCTGCGTGATGGGCAACGCGCTACGAAAGCGCCTCGAACCGAGCTAGGACTTCCGGCGCGCGGACGTGGAGCTGAAGCTCAACGATCCGCGCACGTTAGGTCCAAAAGAAAAGGCCCAGGTGGTCCTGGGCCTAGTGCGATCGGGGGGACTCGACCCCCCACGGTGTTACCCACTGGAACCGAAATCCAGCGCATCTACCAACTCCAACCACAATCGCCTCTCGCCACTGGCCCCCAAAAGAAAAGGCCCAGGTGGTCCTGGGCCTAGTGCGATCGGGGGGACTCGAACCCCCACGGTGTTACCCACTGGAACCTGAATCCAGCGCGTCTACCAATTCCGCCACGATCGCGTCGGGACGAGACAAATGCCATACGCCTGCGGCGGATACAAGGTCCGCCCGCGGTTGTCTGAATCCGGACGGGTTTTCCGTGTCTAGCCAAGGGTTTGGTCGCGGTCGCTTCTTTACTCGTCGCGCGGTCCCCGACTAACATCTTGAGGCGATTCCGAGTCTGCGATGGCCAAGCTGATCGTCATTTCCGGTGAAGAGCGGCAGGAGTTCGAGCTCGCTGCGTTCAACACGATCGGCCGGCACCCAGACAACACGATCCAGATCCTGGATCGCATCATCTCGAAGGAGCACGCGCAGATTCAGCGCGCCGCCGATGGCCGCTACCTGCTGCGTGATCTTCGGTCGCTGAACGGCACGTTCATGCGAGGCGAGCGCATCGCCGATCACTATCTCGCCGACGGCGACGAGTTCACGATGGGCTCCACCCGCATCGTCTTCGTCGACAAGCCTCGCGCCGACGACGTGCTCCAGCGCGTGACGATCGCGCCCGGCCTCACCGAGAGCCACATCCGCGGCCGCATCCAGGCCAACACCGGCGACTTCATGCCGGAGCGCCAGATCGCCGACGAGAAGAACCTCCGCCGCGACTACGAGCGCCTGCGCATCGGCCACGAGCTCGCGCGCGCCGTCGGCAGCGAGCTCGATCTCGACAAGCTGCTCCCCAAGATCCTCGACAAGGCGTTCGAGCTCGTCGGCGCCGACCGCGGCGTGATCCTGCTGCAGGACGACAAGGGCGAGCTCGTGCCGCGGTTCGTGAAGACGCGCTCGGGCAAGAGCGATCCCAACATCGTCCTCTCGAACACGGTGATGGCCGAGGTCCGCAACAACAAGGCGGCCGTGCTCTCGAGCGACGCGACGATGGACGCCCGGTTCTCGGGCGCGCACTCGATCATCATGCAGGGCATCCGCTCGACGATGACCCTGCCCTTGCTGCACGCCGGCGAGCTGCTCGGCATCATGCACCTCGACTCGCTGTTCACGTCGAACGCGTTCACCGAGAAGGATCTGCAGATCTGCACCGGCATGGCCGCGCAGGCCGCGATCTCGATTCAGAACGCGCGCCTCGCGAGCCGCATCGAGAAGGAAGCGCAGACGCGCGCGCAGATCTCGCGGCTCATCCCGCCGAGCGTCGTCGAGCAGGTCGTCAAGGGCGAGCTCACCATCGAGAAGGGCGGCCGCGCGACCGAGGTGACGATGCTGTTCTCCGACATCCGCGGGTTCACCACGATGTCGGACGGCCGTCCGCCGCAGGAGATCGTCAACACGCTCAACGAGTACTTCGAGGTGATGGTCGACGTGCTGTTCCATCACAGCGGCACGCTCGACAAGTTCGTCGGCGACGAGATCATCGGTCTGTTCGGCGCGCCCATCGCGATCGACGACGCGCCGTACAAAGCAGTGTCGTGCGCGGTCGCGATGCTCAACGCGCTCGAGGAGTTCAACCGCACGCGCGCCGCCGAGAACCAGCCGCCGCTGCGCATCGGCGTCGGCATCAACACCGGCAACGTCATCACCGGCGCCATCGGGTCGACGCGCGCCCTCCAGTACACCGCGATCGGCGACGCGATGAACGTCGCCTCGCGCCTGTGCAACGTCGCCGGCTCGGGCGACATCATCATCTCCGAGCACACCTACAAGCACGTCGCCGGCCGCGTCGAGGCCCAGGCGCTGCCGCCGGTGAAGGTGAAGGGCAAGGCCGAGGAGCTGAAGGTCTACCGCGTCACCGGCATCCGCCGCCTCCACACGCCGCTACCCGGCGAGTGGTCCGGCCCGACGAACGCGTAGCGCTACTTCGGCGCAGGCGCCGCGGGATCGGGCGTAGGCGGTGGCTTCGGCCGACTCGCCTTGTTACAGCGCTTCGCGAGCTGCGTGACCTGCTTCGACGTCTGCGGCGTGCACGTCAGCTTGGCCGCTTCCTTGTAGTCCTCGAGGCAGAACCCCTTGGCCTTCTCGTCGGCGAGGTATTTCTTGGCGTCCTTGCAGATGGCCACCTTGTTGGCGTCGACCTTGGCCTTGGCCTCCTCGGGGGTCGGCGACGCCTTCTTCGACTGCGCGACGGCGAGCCCGGTGAGGGCCAGGCCGGCGATGGTAGCGAGCACGATGCGGATCATGGGAGCTCCTCTATCCTGACAAGGACGGGCGAGGCGCGCATCCGTTAACGACGGACCTGCGCGAGCGTGTACGCCCACGCCGCGACCAGGTTGGCGCCGGCGAGCGCGAGCATCCCTACGGTCAGCGCGTCGAGCGGGCGCCCGAACCACGCCCCGGTCGCCGCTAGCATCCCCGCCACGCCGAGGGCCCGCGCGGTCTCGAGCCGCGCGTAGTGCCGCGAGTGCTCGAAGTACGCGCCGGTGACCACCGTCGACGCGAGCAGGAACGCGAGGTACGCGAGGTCCGCGCCGAGCCCGTGGTGCGGGGCCGTGCGCGTGAGCTGGACGCTACCGGCGAGGAAGTACGCGAGCTGCAGCCCACCCACGAGGTGCAACGCGGCGGGCGGCCGCGAGTGCCGCGCGCGGGTCGCGGGCTCGCCCCTGCTCCCCGGTGGCCGCCACCCGGCCGGCATGAACCAGATCCGCAGCTTGTCCCACCAGCGCGGCGTCGCGACCGCCGCCCGCCACACGCGCGACAGCTCGTGGAACGCGACCGTCAGCGGTGCGTACGACGACGGGGGATGCGGGACACCGTACGCCTCCGCCGTGCGCGCATCCTCGGGCTGGAACGTCCCGAACAGCTTGTCCCAGACGATCGTCACGAACCCGAAGTTCTTGCCCTGGCAGCGCGGATCGAGCGAGTGATGCACGCGATGGTGCGACGGCGTCGCGAGCACCCACTCGAGCGGGCCGAGCTTGTCGACGCACCGCGTGTGCACCGCGACGCCCCACCCCACCTTGATGAACCAGCCTGCGATCGCCGCCTCGAGCGGCAGGCCGAGCAGCGCCGGCACGACGAGGATCAAGTACGCGCCCGAGATCACGTTGACCAGCGGCTCCATGATCGAGCTGCGCGCGCCCGTCGTGATCGTGAGCTCCTCGCTCGAGTGGTGCACCGAGTGGATCGCCCAGGTCACGTTGAGCGCGTGGTGGTAGCGATGCATCCAGTACGTCGCGAGATCGATCGCGAGGACGCCGAGCGGCCATGTCCACCACGCCAGCGGCAGCTGCCACGGCATCGCGTGCTCGAGCGCCTGATACAGCGCCATCCACGCCGGCGGCAGGATGGTGAGCAGTAGCGTGTGCGGAACGGCGACCATGATGCTGGTCGCCGCGTCACGCGGAGTCTGCGAACCGCGGTCGCGGACGAGGTGGTACGCGTACTCGAGCGCCATCAGCGCCGAGAGCACATACGGAACGACGACCTCTACCGAGGACGGCATGCCCACGCCGCCTCGATCGTGCTCGCGGAGAGCTCCTTTCGGATCATCTTGACGAGACGGCGATTGCTGTCGTCGACGAGCGCGAGCAGCGCGTCCGCGACGCTGGTGCGCCAGCCGCCAGCGTCGCGGACGATCTGGGCGGCCGCGAACCCGGTCGGCGCTTGTTCGTACGCGAGGTACAGATCGCAGGCGAGCGCGTATGCATCGCGCGGTGTGAGCCCCTCGCGCGCGCTCTCGAACGCTCGCTCGATGCGCGTGTCGGATGCGCTCCATCGCCACCCCGCGGGTTGCGCGGCGCCGAACGCCACGCTGACGAGCGCCGCGCACGCCCGCTGCGCCTCGGTTCCGCTCGTGAACTCCAGCGTGACGTCCTCGAGCGTCGCGAGAAACGCCGAGCGCTCCATCGTGCGCTCGACGAAATAGCCGCGCGCCGCTTCGATCGCCGCTCGAGTCACCGCGTCGATGGACGCATCGTTCGCAAGCCCGCCACAAACGGCGAGCGCCCTCGCGACGGTCCGCCCGAGCTCGTTCGGGCCGTCGGAGAGCGCTTCTCGATACAGCCAGTCAGCTGCGCGCACGCGCCGTTAGCCGGCGATCGTCAGGCCCATCTGAGCGCGCACCGTGAAGAACTCCTCGGAGATCGAGTACAGCACGAGCTCCTTGATCTTGTCCTTCACCTGCGGACCACCGACGACCACCGGCTCCGCCGAGACCATGCGGGCCGCGACCTCGAGATCGCCGCAGACCACGAAGCCCGCGCGATGCGAGACCGCGTCGACCGCGTGTCCCCACTTCGCGAGGTTGATCTCGGGCGCGGCCTGGATGAACCGCTGCACGACCGCGCCGAGCTGCTCGAGCAGGCCGGGCGGCATGCGCTTCTGCATCTCGGGCACGTACTGCTGCACCACCTGCACCATGTCCGGCGGCACCGGGAAGCGCGGCTGGACCATGGCGAGCGCGCTCAGCACGACCACCTTGAGCTCGGTGTTCGTGGGGAGCAGCATCTTCAGGTAGTACTCCGGCCGCATGAACGTCAGCCGGCGCGCCGAGAGGAACGCGATCTCGCGCTCGCTCTTGCCCTGCAGCAAGTGCGGCCGCACGACGAACGACGGGCACAGCTCCGTCTTCTCGATCGCGTTGGCGAGCTGAATGTCCGCCGACTTGTTGTCTTCGACGAGGAAGACCTCCGGCAGCGGGACGTTCAGGACCTGCGCGACATAGTAGAAGAGCTTGCTGAACATCAGCTGGTCGCCCGGCAGCTGCCGGCGATCCTTGCGCTTGATGCCGAAGTCCTTGTGCGGGAACGCCTTCATCGCGGCGACGCCCTGCCATGACGCCCCGAAGATCGCACTGATGTAGCGGTTCTCGTCGGGATGGACGAGCTTGGCCCAGGTGTCCGGGCTCATCACGTTCTTCGCCTTCACGAGGCCGCGCGGCTTGTACTGCTCGTAGAACTGCAGCTCGTCCGGGTCGGCCTTCTTGAGGAAGGCGAGCGTGTTACAGACGCACCACGTCTTGTCGTACTGGTGCGCATCCATGTAGATGCGACGCAGCGCCTTGTACGAGTCGTACTTGAACGGCTCGTTCTTCAGCATGAGCATGTGCTGCGCGATCGCCTTCTCCGTGTAGTCCGGACCGGCGACCAGGTAGAGCTCCGCCAGGATCTCGGCGCGATCCGTACCGTCGGGCCGCAGCTCGTTCTTGGGATCGAGCTGCTGCGCCACCTCGTAGGCCTGGGTGGCCGACTGGTAGTGCTTGAGGCGCGAGCGGTAGATCTCGCCGAGGCCGTCGAACAGACCGACCTGGATCTTGTGGAACGTCGCCTGGGCCGGCGTTCCCGGCTTCGGCATGCGCTTGATCATGTCGCGGTACGCGCGCTCCTGGCCCTTCCAGTCGCGCTTCGTCGTCAGCACCTTGTCGATCGCTTCGAACGAGCGCAGCGCGCGCGGGATCATCGCCTCGGACAGCTTCTCCGGGTTGGAGAAGAAGCTATCGAGCGCCCGGTTGTAGTAGTCGACCGCCTCGTCGAGCGACTTCAGCTCGTCGCGGAAGATGGTCGCCGCGGCGTGGTAGTAGGCGCCCTTGCGGACGCTGTCGTTCTCGAGCGCGATGAACCGGTCGATGGTCTCGACGACCTTCTTCCACTGCTTCTGCTCCGTGTAGAGGTCGAGGACCTTCTGGAGCAGCTGGTGATCCTCGCCGTCGATGGCGAGCGCGTCGGAGTACGCCGCGATCGCCTTCTGCGGGTTGGCCAGCTTGTCGTGGTAGACGGTCGCGATCTCGTCGAGGAGCTTGATCTTCTCCTTATCGTTCGCGGTCTCGACGAGGCCGCGCTTCGCATGGACCACGGCCTCCCAGTCGCCCTGATGGGTCTGCAGGTCGATGACCGCCAACAGGGTGTCCCTGTGGTGCGGATCGATCTCGAGCGCCTTCTCGAACATGTTGAGCGCCTTCTTGCGCTCACCTAGGGCCTGCCGCACCGCACCGAGGCGGTTGTAGATGCGGACGACATCCGCCTCGTCCTGACCGTCGCGGTGCTGGACCAGGATGGTCTGGTAGATCTTCCCGGCGTTGTCGTAGTCCGCCATCTTGAACAGAAGGTCGGCGCGTCCGGTCAACGTCGGGAGATACGTCGAGTCGATGTCGTAGGCGCTCTTGTAGTACCCGAGCGCCTTCTGGTAGTCGCCGAGCTCGTCCGCCGTCTTCGCGGCGCGGTAGTACAGCTCGTTGAGCTCGCGCGGGTCCGCGTGCAGCTGGCCGACCTTGCGGCACAGCATGTCGATGACCGGCGCTAGCTCGGTCCACTGCTTGTCCTCGAAGTAGAGGTTCGCGAGCGGACGGCCCGCCTCGACGTGCTCGGGGTCGAGCGCGATCACGGCGGCGTAGAGCTGCTTCGCCTGGTCGTCCTGGCGCAGCCGCTCCTCGTAGATCCGCGCCGCCTCGAACAGCAGGCGCACCTTGTCGATCGCGACGGCCGTGTAGCTCTCGGCGCGCACCATCATCTGGGCGGCCTTGAGCCAGTCACCGCGATCCGAGTACTGCCTGGTCAGCGCTTCCATCGTCGGCACGTGGCCGTTGTCGATGGCGAGGGCGCGCAGGAAGTTCGCCTCCGCGCTCTCCGCGTCGCCGAGCTGACCGTACTGGATCCTGCCCATCCGCGAGTACAGATCGACCTGCTTGCGGGCGTCGTCGGTGAGCGTGACGGCGTGCGCCATCACGTCGACCGCGCGATCCCACTCGTTCATCTTCTCGTACAGGCGGCCGAGGGCGTTGAGCGCCCGCTGCTCGTCGGCGTCGAACGTCAGCACGTCGTTGTACGCCTCGACGGCGCGGTCGACGTCCTGCAGGTTCTGCTCGTAGACCTCGCCCATGGCCACGTAGAGGTCGACGCGCTGGTCGACATCCGACGTGTTCATGATGTGGTTGCGGTACGTCTCGACGAGCGACTCCCACTTGCCCGCCTGCTGGTACAGGCGCGCGAGCTCGCGGTAGGCCGCGAAGTTGCGGTTGTCGATCGCGACGATCTTCTCGAGCGCCTCGGCGGCGCGATCGAGCTTGCCGAACCTCTCCTCCCACGCGGCGGCCATGCGCTCGTAGAGCGGGACGCGCTCGGTGTCGGAGTCAGACGCATCGAGCTGCGCCTCGAGGACCTCGAGGTACTTCTCGGACTGGTTCGTCTTCTCGTACAGGCCCTCGAGGGCGCGCAGCGCCGTGAGGTTCTGCGCGTCGACGTCCAGCACCTTGTTGTACGCGGCGATCGCCTGGCCCGCGTCGAACAGACGCAGGTCCCAGATCTGACCGACCTCGAGGCGGAACCGCACGATGTTCTGCTCGTCGGTGTCGAGCTCCGCGCGGCGGTTCAGGATGTCGATCAGCGGCTCCCACTGCTCGACGCGGCGGTACAGCCGATCGAGGGCGGTGAGCGCCGACTGCGACGTCGGCCCGTGATGCAGCGCCTGCTGGTACGAGTGGATCGCACCACCGAGGTCCTGCATCTGCCGCTCGAGCAGCTCGGCGTGCTGCACGTACAGCTCCGTCTTCTTCTCCGGGTTCGGATCGACGGCGGCGTGCCGCTGCAACGTCTCGGACAGCTCGCCCCACGAGCCGCGCTTGCGCTGCAGCTCCGCCATGCCGGCGAGCGCGCCGGTGTGGCTCGGATCGATGCGCAGCGCCTGCTGCACCGAGTGGATCGCGTACTCGAGATGGCTCAGGTGCTCGGCGTACCAGTGGCCGATCTTCACCCACAGGTCGCCGGCCGAAGCGCGGTCCTCGCGCTCGAGCTCGTTGACGCGGTTGGTGTACTCGTCCAGCAGCTCCTGCCAGCGGTTGGTCGCCGTGGCGAGGCGCTCGAGCTCGCGCGCGGTCTGGTCGTGCGAGTAGTCGCGCTTGAACGCGGCCTGCAGGACGTAGAACGCGGACTCCTGATCCCCGATCTCCTGCTCGTAGATCCTGGCGACCCGGTTGAGCGTCGAGATCTGCTCGCCGACATCGGCGCGAAGCTCCGAGCGCTCGAGCAGGATCTCGACGAGCTCGGTCCACTTGTACTGCTGCTGATAGATCGCCTCGAGGCGATCGGACGCGACGACGTTCGCCGGGTCCGACGCACGGACGCGCTCGTAGACCTGCGCGGCGCGGGTGAGGTCCTCGACCTTCTCTTCCCACGTCGCGGCGGCCTGCAAGAGGTTGTCGCGGCGCTGGTTCTCGTCGTCGAGCACGAGCGCGCGCTTCTCGAGCACGTCGATCGCCTCTTCCCACCGACCTTCGCGCGTGAACAGGCCCTCGAGGGCCGCCAGCGCGCGGAAGTCGCTCGGGTCGATCGCGATCACGCGGCGCCACGCATCGACCGCGTTGTCCACGCGGCCGAGCACATCGCCCTCGAGCTGACCCAGCTGGGCATACAGCTCGATCGTCTCGTGCTCGGTGAGCGCGCCGGTGACGTTCCCCACGTCGATGATGCGGGTGATCGTCTGCGACAGCTCGTCCCACGCCTGCGTCTCGCGATACAGGTGGGCCAGCGAGCGCAGCGTCTCGAGGTCGTTGCCGTCGATGCGATCGGCCGCGAGCCACGCGTCGAGCGCGTTGTGCTGGCGCCCGAGCTTGTGCTCCCAGACCTGACCGAGGTGCTTGTACAGCCGGATCTGGTCCTGATCGCTCGCGGCGACCGCGACCTGGCGTTCGAGGATCTCGACCAGCTCCTCCCAGCGCTCGCGGCGCTCGGAGAGGTCGGCCAAGGCCTGCAGCGCCTGCGGCTCCTCGCCACGGATGTCGAGGACGCGCTGCCACAGCTCGATCGCCTTGTCCTCGTTGGCCGGGTTCTGAACGGCCAGCGCGTCGGACTGGATCCGGGCCATGCGCGCGTAGATGTCGGCCATCTCCGCGTCGGCGTCGGCGGTGTCGATCAGCTTCTCGTAGGTCTCGAACAGCGGCTGCCACGCTTCGCGGCGGAAGTGGATCGCCTCGATGGACTCGAGGGCGCGACGGTTGCGGCTCTCCTGCTGGAGGACCGCGTCGTAGCAGGCGAGCGCCTGATCCGGATCGCCGAGCGCGTCGCTGAAGATCGCGCCGCGGCGGAAGTACAGCTCGAGCTGGTCGTCGGGGTTATCCGAGACCTCGATGCGGCGGCGCAGGATCTCGGCGAGGTCGTCGTACATCCCCGCGTTGAGGTACAGGCGATCGAGCGCGGCGAGCGCCTCGACGTCCTTCGCGTCGATCTCGAGCACCCGGAGGTGCGTCTCGACCGCGCGCGCGGCGTCGCTCAGCTCGAACTCGTGCACGCGCGCCATGCGCAGCAGCGTCTGCTTCTTCGCGTCGTTGTCGGTCGCGCGCTCGATCGCGCGCGTGTACGCGGCGACCATGTCGTCCCACGCACCGGTCGCGTTCGCGAGGCGCTCGACCTCCTCGAGCGCGTGATCCCAACGCGGGTCCTCGACGACCGCATCGGCCCACCACGCGAACGCGCGCGGCTGGTCGTACAGCTGCTTTTCGGCGAGCTCGGCGAGGCGCTGGTACATCGCCTGCCGCTCCGCGCCGGCCAGCTTGGTCAGCTGGACCTCGAGGATGCCGTGCAGCTTGCCGTACTCGCCGGCCGCCTCGTAGAGCGGCTCGACGACAGCGCCGATCTCCGACTGGAGCTGACCGGCGTGGAACATGCCCTCGAGCGCCGCGAGCGTCTGCTCGTGCGTCGGGTGGTCCGCGAGGATGTCGCGGTACACGTCGACGGCGCCCTTGAGGTCACCGAGCTGCCCTTGCAGCGTCTGGCCGAGGCGGAACTGCAGCGCCGCGATCTCGTGCCCGTCCTCCGACAGCTGGATCTCGCGGCGCAAGGTGTCCGCGAGCTCGGGCCACTGCGCCGTCTGCGTGTACAGGCGGTCGAGGGCGAGCGCCGCGGGCTTGTTGTCCGCAGGATCCGACGAGACCTCGAGGATCCGGCGGTGCGTCGCGATCGCCTTCGTGACGTCGCCGAGCTCCTGCTCGTGGACGCGCGCCAGGCGCGTAAACAGATCCACCTGGCGCGGGACGTCGAGGGTCTTCTCGCTCTCCGCCTGGTACAGGCGCGCCAGCTGATCGAAGCTGTTGTTGATCTCGGCGAGCCGCTCGATGTGCCCCAGCGTGAGCTGGTTGCCGGAGTCGTTGACCAGCGCGCGGGCGTACGCGTCGAACGCGGCGCCGACGTTGCCGATCATCTGCTCCTGCAGCGTCGCGATCCGATGGAGCAGCTCGACCTTGGCGAGCGGATCCTCGTTATGCGCGACCATCACCTCGAGGACGTCGACGAGCTTGGCGTACTCACCGGTGTGCTCGTAGATCGGCTCGAGCACGCGGGCCGCCATGACCGGCTCGACCTTGCCGTGCACGAGCCCGTCGAGGGCGTGCAGCGTCTCGGCGTGAGACGGATCCATCTCGAGCGCCTCGCGGTAGCTCTCGATGGCGCGGGCCGTGTCGCCCAGGCGGATCTGCCACAGGTGACCGATGCGGTACTTGAGCGCGACGGTCTCGCCCGTCGTCTCCGCCAGCTCGACCTGGCGCTCGAGGTTCGCGAGCAAGTCGTACCAGCGCTCGGCCTGACCGAGGAGGCGGTCGAGCGACTGGATCGCCGGCAGCTCGTCGGCGTCGAGGTCGAGGATGCTCTGGTAGGTCTCGATCGCCTTGGGCACGTCGCCCAGCTCGCGGTCGTGCACCTGCGCGAGCACGTACAGCATCGCCTTCTTGTCGGCCGGGTCCTCGGCGAGGTCGGCCTTCTTGGCGTAGATGTCCTTGAGCGGCTCCCACCGCGCGAGGCGGACGTAGAGGCGCTCGAGGGCGTCCATCGCCACCATGTCGACGTCGTCGATCGAGAGCACCGAGCGGTACGTCGCGATCGCCGCGTCGGCGTTCGACAGCACCTCTTCTTCGATCTGCGCCGAGCGATACAGCAGGGCCTTCTTCTCGTCGACGTTCGACAAGATGTCGGCCTTGCGCTTCATCGCATCGACGAGCTTCGGCCAGTCGCTGGTGCGCTCGTGGATGGTCTGGATCGCGCTCGCGGCCTCGACGGTCGCCGGCGCGATCTGGAGGATCCGTTCGTACGTCGCGACGGCGCCCGCGTTGTCGCTGAGCTCGTGCTCCTGGATCTGCGCGCGCCGGAACAGCAGGGCGACCTTGAGGTCCTCCTCCTGCGCCTCGTTGGCGACCGAGTCATAGAGCGCGGCCGCCTCGTCCCACTTGCCGAGGCCGCGGGACAGACGATCGAGCTGCTGGTGCGTGATCTCGTTGCGTGGGTCCTCGCGCATCGCGCGCGCGAACGTCTGGAACGAAGAGTCCGTGTTGTCGCCGCCGATCTCGTGCAGCTCGGCGATCTGGTGGAGCAGCTCGATCTTGCGCGCGGGATCGAAGGCGTGCTTCGCCATGATCTCGTAGACGCCGATCTGCTTGCTCCACTCGCCGCGTGCCTTGTAGATGGGCTCGAGGATGTTCGCGATGGTGAGCTCGTGCTCCGCATGTGCGATCAAGCGCTCGAGCGCGGCGATCGCCTCGCGGTTCTGCTCCTCGTGATCGAGGACCTGACGGTACGTTTCGACGGCGGAGCCGACCTCGCCCAGGTACGTCTCCCGCAACTGCGCCAGGCGAACGAGGAGGTGAACCTGCTCGTGCGGCCCGGTGCCTTGATCACTGACCAACGTGAGCTGACGACCGAGGTTGTCACCGAGGTCGCGCCACTGGCCACGCGCGACGTACAGCCGGTCGAGCGCGCGCAGTGACTTGAGGTCATCCGGCGACTGCCCGAGGATCTCGTTGTACGTCGTGATCGCCTCTTCCTGATTCTCGAGCATCTCCTCGTAGAGCGAGGCGATGCGGAACAGGAAGTCGAGGCGCTCGTCGGGATCCTGCGCGATGTCCGTGCGGCGGCGATAGATCTCGAGCAGCTCGGGGTACTTCGCGTCGCGCGTGAAGATCGCCTCGAGCGCGGTGAGTGCGCCGAGGTCGTCGCTCTCGATCGAGAGCGCCTTCTTGAAGAACTCGACCGCCCTGTCGGTCTTGCCGAGGCGGTCCTCGTACGACCGCGCGACCTTCGTCGCGAGCTCGTGGGCGAGCTTCGGATCGGTCTCCGGCTTCGCGATCGCTTCCTCGTAGAGGCCGACCAGGCGAGCCCAGCCCTCCTCGATGAGCGGCGCGATCGCCTCGAGCTGCTCCTTCGCGGCCTCGGTCGACGGATCGATCCGGAACGCCCGCGCGTAGGCGTCGAACGCCTTCTCCGCGTCGAGCAGCCTCGTGCGCTGGAGCTCGCCGATGCGGAGCAGCAGCGATGTCTTGCGCAGCGAGTCGGTCTCCGCCGCGAGCTGGATCTCGTGGACGCCGACGAGCGGCCCCCACTCGGACAGCTGCTCGTAGACCGGCTCGAGGATCGCGGCCGCAGCGAGCTGCTGCGGATCACCACCACGCAGGTGCACCTCGAGCGCGCCGCGCGCACGCTCGTGCGCCGGCATGATGTCGAGGATGTCCCGGTACGCGTCGATCGCGCCCGGCACGTCCGACAGGTGCTGCTCCTTGACCTGACCGAGGCGGAACTTCAGCTCGGTGTGGCCGAGCTTGTCCTCGTCCGGGCCGACGATCGTGAGCTGGCGCCCGAGGATGTCCGCGAGCTCCTTCCACTGCTGGTTGCGGAGGTAGATGCGGTCGAGGCTGCGCAGCGCGCTCGGCTCGTCGCCGGCGGCGTCGAGGATCGCCTGGTACGCCGCGACGGCGCGCTTGTCGTCCTTGACCTCGTCCTCGTAGAGCTGACCGATCTTGGACTGGATCGCGATCCGCTCGTCGCCATCGTTGGAGAGGTCGAGCTTCTTGGTGTAGATGCCGAGCAGGTCTTCGAACTGACCCTTGCCGATGTAGAGCCGCTCGAGGGCATCGAGCGCCTGCTCGTTGCCCTCGTCGATCTCGAGGATCTTGCGGTTCATGTCGAGCGCGCGCTCGATATCCGCCTGCTCCTTCTCGATGACGCGCGCCATCACGAGCATCAGCGGCAGCGCATCTGGCTTGTGGGCGAACTTGCCGAGCGACGCCGTGTACGCGTCGATCAGCGCGTTCCAGGCTGCCGCCGGAGGTTCGATCGATGCCGCGAGGCGCTCGGCCTCGCCGCGGATCTCCTCGGACTCGTGGTCCTCGGCGTGCGCCTTGAGCCACCAGCCGAACGCCGCGCCCTTGTCGCGCAGGCGCTCCTCGCTGTACTGCGCGAGGCGCTTGATGCGCTCCTGGCGCGTGATCTGATCGTCTGCCGGCGTCGCGCGCAGCTGGATCTCGAGCACGCGGACGAGCGCCTTCGGATCGCGGCCCGTCTCGTAGAGCGGGATCAGCGCCTCGGCGGCCTCGAGGTTGTTCTCGTCGAGCGAGAGCACCTTCTCGAAGGCGCGCGTCGCGCGGTCCGCCTTCTGGATCTCGTCGCGGTAGAGCACGGCGATCTTCATCGCCAGTGCGAGCCGATGCTGCTCGCTGCCCGACTCGACCTCGCGCTCGAGCACGCGGATGTACTCGTCGATCTTGCCGCGGCTGCGATAGAACTCCTCGAGCTCCTCCCAGCGCGCCTCCTGGACGTACAGCTTCTTCAGCGCGTCCTGAGCGCGGCGGTTGTTGTCGTCGATCTTGAGCAGGCGCTGCCACGCGTCGATCGCCTTGGCGCTGTTCTCGACCTTCTCCGTATAGAGGAGGCCGAGGCGCTGCAGCGCGTCCGCGCGGGTCTTGTCGTCGCTCGCGGCGTCGGCCTGGCGGCTCGAGATCTCGGCGAGCTTGTCCCACTCCTTGTTGCGCTCGTAGAGCTTGTAGAGCTCGGCCAGCGCCTCCTCGTGGGACGGCTCGTACTGGATGACCTTCTCCCACCAGTACGTGCAGATCTCGGGCTTCTTGACCTTGGTCGCGGCCATCTTCGCGACCTCGATCACCTTCGCGCCACGCTCGTGATCGGGCGTGCGCTCGACCTCCGCTTCCTTCAGCTTGATCAGCTTCTCCCAGTCACGACGCTTCTCGTAGACCGCGAGCAGGTGATCGACCGCTTGCTGGTTATTGGGATCGAGATCGAGCACGCGCTCGAACGCCTTGATCGCTTCGGCCTGGTTGCTGAAGCGCTCGAGGTAGAGGTTCGCGACCTGCAGATAGATCGCGACCTTCTGATCCTGCGTCTCGGCGCGCTCGGCCTTCTCCGAGAGGACCTTGACCAGATCCGGCCAGCGCTTCTTGTTCTCGTAGAGCGAAGCGAGGCGGTCATAGATCTCGAGCCGCGACGGATCCTGCTGGACCGCGCCGTGGAGCGCCGAGATCATCTGGTTGTCGTTGTTGAGCTTGCTGTATGCCTCGGCGAGCTCGAGCAGGACGCTCGCCCTCTCGGGGCCGGCAGGCGTCGCCTTCGCGTCCTCGTCCTTGAGAGCGTCGGCGAGCTGCGCCCACGATCCGGCCGCGCGCAGGATGCGAGCGAGCTCGCGGCGCGGCGCCTTGTCCGTCGGATACTTCGCGATCACGCCCTTCCACGCGGCGACGCCCTTATCCGGGCCACCTTCCGCGGCGCGCGCGGCTTCCATCGCGCCGCCGAGATCCGCGGGCACCGGTGCAGCCGCCGCAGGCGGTGCCGTCGGCGCCTTCGCGCGCGGCCCAGAGGAATCGATGCCGGCCGGAACCTGCGCCGCAGCCACCTCCGCGGCAGCCTTCGCAGCGGCCGCCTCGCGCGCCGCAGCTTCGCGTGCCTCGGTCTCGCGTGCCTCGGCCTCGCGCGCCGCAGCTTCACGCGCCGCAGCTTCACGCGCCTCGGCCTCGCGCGCCTCGGCCTCCGCCTGCGCCTTCGCCGCAGCCTCGGCCTGCGCGCGAGCCGCCTCTTCGTCGTCGCTCTTCTTCGCCTTGGCCTTCTTCTTCGCCGCGGCCGGGAGCTCCTCGGGCTCCTCGGCCTGCGCCGGCATCGTCGGCATCGAGCCCGCCGCGCTGGGCGCGTTGGCATCCTGCAGCCCGACCGCGCCGACGAAGTCGACCACGTTCGGGTTCTGCGGCTCGATGTTCGCCGCGATCGTGAAGAACTTCCGCGCGCGCGCGATGTCGTTGACCTTGTCGAACGCGATGTTGCCGGCCTGGATCGCGACGTAGAGCTTGTCCTCGCCGCTCAAACGATCGATCACCGCTTCGGCGTGATCGAGCAGCTGGCTCCACTCCCCACGATCGCCGTGCACCTGCTTGAGCAGCGTGAACGCCGCGACCACCGAGCGCATAGGTGCGGCGCCGTTGGACGCCGTCGCATGGATCGCCGCCTCGAAGAAGCGCGCCCCGCGATCCCTGTCCTTGAAGCGCTGCACCCACTCGAGCCCGAACGTACGGAGCGCCTCGATCTTCGCTGCGTGATCGACTGCGCGCTCCGCGCGGCGGCGGTGGTGAGCTTCGAGCTCGTCCCAGCGCTGCGAGCCCGCGAGGAGCGTCTCGTAGATGAAGTTCGCGCTCGGCTGGTGGATGTCCTTGACGAGGATGAGCTTGAGCACTTCCTCGAGCCGTGCGTCATCCGGCTTCTCGATGCGGATGATGCGCGCGGCGCGAAGCAGCGTGCGGATCGCGAGCTCGTCATCGAGACGCTCCGCCTTCTCGATCACGTCATCAACGGTGTCCGTCCAGAACTCCGGATCGTAGTCGAGCGCACGCAGCGCGTCCTGCACCGCCGTCGAGTCGGGCGTGATCTCGAGTGCGCGCTGAAGAACAGGACGAGCCTTGTCCTTCTGCCCGTTGTCGAGCATCGCCTCGCCGACGATCTGCGCCAGGTTCGACGGAGAGTTCGGATCACGAAGCTCCATCTCGCCGAGCTTGGCCACCATCTCGAAGCGGCCGATCTCGCCGTACACCTCGCGCGCGCGCGACAGTGCGCGCACGTTCGCGGGATGTAGCTTCCACGCGCGTTGGTACAGACCGATCGCTCGATCCCGTTCGGGGATCACGTCCTCGACGAGAGCAGCGAGCTCGCACAGACGCTCGGATTGCTCGGGCTTCGATCCCGAAGCCTCGAGCTCCTTCTCGAGCTCATCGATGGTCACGGCCCAATCGCGCGACTTGCGCAGGCGTTCACGAAGCAACGTACGCGTATCCATCTGCGGTCTATCCCTCCGCAACGAATGAAGAAACCCCGCCCCTCATCCTGACAGCGTTGTATCATGGGTAGTTAGCCGACTGCGCGTGGGGCCGGCGGGTTTCTTTCGGGCAGGTTTTCCCCGTCGGAGAAACCCGGTCCGAGCCCCCCGGGCGATCCCCCGGCCGAAACGACAAACGGCCTCCCGAGGGAGGCCGTGGTCTACGGTGTAGCGGGTGGTCCGGAGGCCGGGGTTAGCCCTTGCCCTTCTTCACCAGGTCCTCGGGCGACGGCTTCTCGGTCGGCGTGTTCGCCTGGGTGGCCGACTTCGCCGCGATGTCGAGCAGCATCTTCTGCGCCTGCTGCTTCTCGTACTCCAGCGAAGCGCCGCCGGCCTTCGAGAACTCCTCGAGATCCTTCTTCGCCTTCGCCAGGTCGCCCTTGCGGAAGTACGCCTGCCCGCGCTGGAACTTCGCCTTGTGGTGGTCGGGCTTCTCCTTGAGCGCGTCGTCGAAGGCCTCGATCGCCTTCTCGTCGTTGCGCATGTCGTCGTTCGCCATGCCGACGACGAACAGGAGATCGCCCTTGTCACCGGCGCCCGGCACCGCGTTGACGCCCTGCTGCGCGACCGCGAGCGCTTCCTTCGAGTAGTCCCAGCCGCGATAGAGCTCGGCGAGCGCCATCCACGGCTGTGCCTCGGGCGGAGCGTACGAGACCGCCTTCGTGAGCGCCTCGGCAGCCTTCTTCGATTCGTTCGTGTCGCGGTAGATGCGGCCGATGTAGTAGTGCGCGCGCCAGAGGTCCGAGTTGAGCTTCACCGCCTCCTGCAGGTGCTGCAGCGGCTTCGAGAAGTTCACCCCCGAGAGATCAGGATCGAACTCTTCCGGCTTCTTGTTCGCGCGCGCCGCCTGCTCCTTGCGTGCGGAATCGATCGCCTTGTTGTACAGCGCGACGCCGAACATCATCTGGTACATCGCCTGCTCGGGCGCCTCGTTGACCGCGTGCTGGAACGCATCGGCCGACTTGTCCCAGTCCTTACGCATCGAGTACGCGCCGCCCATGCCGTACCAGGCGGTGTGATTGCCTTCCCACAGCTTGGTGGCCTTATCGAAGCGCTCGATCGCGGTCTCGAACGACTTCTGCCCGTAGGCTGTGTTGCCTTCGTTCGTGAGCTTGATCGATTCGCCCTTGGACCTGCCGCATCCAGAGGCGCCGACGAGAGCAACGAGGGCTGCTGCCGCGAAGAGTTTCATGGCGAGAACGGTAGAACGCTTCGTGATGTGTCTCAAGTCATCTCCATACTTTCGAGAACCCCGAAAACGAATAACGCCGGTGATCCACGACCACCGGCGTTGCACCCTCGCGGGTAGCGGCTGACTACAACTACGACCCGGCCGGACGGAAGTTGAACGGGTAGTTCACCTGGACGCCGCCGCCGCCCTTCGGCTTCGGGAACTCGATGTTCTTGATGACGCCGGCGACGCAGCTCGACACCGTGCCATCGACGCCCGAGCCCGTCGACGACGCGACGTTGCCGTTCGGCGTGATGAAGAAGTTCACCATGACCGTGCCCGAGAGGCTGGGCTTGGCGAGCAGCTCCTTCTCGTAGCAGTACTGGATCTTCTGGATGTTCCGCTTGATGTAGCGACGGATGATCGCCTTATCGAGGTCACCCTGCGCGCTGGGCTGGCCGATCGACACCGTCGGCACCGCCGCCGAGCGGCCGCGCATACCACCGCGACCACCACCGACGCCGTAGCCCGAGCCCGTGCCCGAGCCGTGGCCGATCGTGCCGTAGCGCCCCGTACCGATGGTGCCCCAGCCGGTGCCACCACCACCCGGGCCGAAGCCCGAGCGACCGAAGCCGAAGCCACCCGCCATCTCGCCGGCCTCGTTACCGAGGAGACCACCGTAGATGTTGGTGTCGTCGAAGCCGCTGGAGATGTCGCCCGTGCCGGTCAGCGAGGCGAACGCACCGCCCTGGGTCAGCGCCGTCGAGCCGAGGATACCGGCGCTGCGCGCCTGCTCGATCGCCTGCTGGCGCGCGAGGGCGGGGTCGGCCTGGGTCTGCTGCATCTTGTACTGACCCTCGGCGCGCGTGGAGTCCTTCTTGCCCATCTTGCCTTCCTCGAGGGCCATGGCCGTACCCGTGCCGCCGGACTCGTCGGCGCCGTCATCGGGCTTGTCCTCTTCCTCGGGCGGCGGCGGATCGTCCTGCGACGTGCTCGCGCTGCGGGTGCGCGCGTCTTCCAGCGACGACAGCTCGAGGCTCGCGCTGCCGCTCTCGGGGTCGACGTTCCAGACGATGCCGAGCAGGATGCCGTGGACGAGCACCGACACGCCGAAGAAGGCGAGCACGCGGCTGTCCATGTTCGCGAACAGCGGCATCACGTGGCGGCGCGGACGCGCCACGGCGGAGACGAGGAACGTGGTCTTGCCGGCGCGGACGCGAATCTTGGCGCCCGGTGGAATCGGCGAGATCGACGTGCGGCCCTGCGAGGCGAGCTCTGCAAGGGACGTCGACTGGCCGTTGACGACCATCTCGCCTTCCATGCCGGGGCTGAAGTTGAACTGGAAGTCATCGCCGTGCGGCGCGACGAGCGGGAACGCCGCGGCGGGCGCGCCCTCGGTCGAGAACTCGACGCCCGGCGCGGTGCCGATGCGGAAGAACGGGCTCTTCTGCTCGCTGCGCAGGCGAGCGACCGCCCACGTCGCGAGGCCGAGACCGATGAGGAGGCCACCGAACGCCAGGCCGTCGTACGCCTGCGACAGCACGCGCGGACGGACGGCGTACGCGGGCTTCTTCAGCTTCTGGGTCTCGTACTCGAACTTGCCCTTGTTGTAGGCGGCGTTGTCGACCGAGATCCAGAACGAGACAGCGGCGGTGATGATCAGCGCCGCGGCGGCGGCGAAGATGCCCCACGTCGTCGACGAGACCTTGCCACTGCGCGGGTCCATGCAGTGCTTCACGCCGACGACGGAGTCACCGAGCATCGCCGCGATCTCGACGGCGCGCGCGCCGCCGATGTCGTCGGCCTCGGCCGCCATCGCGGTCTGGAAGCCGGCGGGCGCGATGTTCGGGGTCGCGCCGTAGATGGCGGGGCCCATGCCCGGCGGCGGCTTGATCGCTGGCGCGGCCGCGAACGACGGCGCAGCGACCGGCGCGACCGGCGGCGGCGCGGCGAACGACGGAGCCGGCGGCGGCGGCGCGGCGACGGCGGCCTGCGGCACCGGAGGAGCAGCGGGCCGCGGCGGCGGGGCAGCCGCGGCCGGTGCAGCGCCGAGGTTCACCGCGGTCGCGGCGTCCTCTTCCTCGGACGCGGCGATCGAGAGCTCGATGCGCGTCTCGCCGACGACGATCGTGTCGCCGGACTGGAGCTTGGCCTTGTTGACCTTCTGGCCGTTGACGAAGGTGCCCTTCGTCGAGCCGAGGTCGATGATGCTCACGTCACCGGGTCCAGTGTCCTCGATGATCGCGTGCATTCGGCTCACCGTCTCGTCGTCGAGCTTGAGGTGAGCCGAAGGGACCTTGCCGAGCTTGATGACGCTCAGCGACAGCTTCTCCTCTCGGAGCAGCTGGTCACCTTTGAAGATGCGGAATGTGAGGGGTACTTTTGCGCCGGCCATTGTGGTCTCTCCAGTTGGAGAAGTTCTGCAGACAGGGCCGGGGCAGTTAGCAGTGCGCGCCTCTCGACGCGCCCTCTAACTAGAGGTCCTCGGCCGACTTGATGATCTCGGGGATGAAGTCCTTGCGGATCTTGATAAGCGACGAGTGCTTCGCGAAGTCACGCGCGTTGAGGTCCGTACCCTCGGGCTTCACGAGGTCACCCTCGATGTCATCACCCGAGAAGTCGTAGACCTTCACCTTGCCGCCGCCCGCCGGCGCGCCGCCCTTGGGCTGCGCGACTGCGGTGCCGCCGACGAGGAGAACGAGCGCCAGGGGAATAGATAGTGTGCCGATGCGCATCTTCTTCATGGGAGATGTCCTTTTCAGGCTCCCCTCATTGTCGAGATCCGTGGGCACGGAGACTCGGACAACGGGGTCAGGTTCTGGTTCCGAGATTCTTTCCAAAAACTTCCGCGAATTCCAGACACGCGATCCCGTAGCAGATTGCCCCACTACGGGATGCGTGATTCCAGGCAGTTAACTACTTTTTCGCCGCGGGAGCCGCGGGAACCGGCGGGGGCGCGTTCTTGAGGAAGTCGTCGAGCTGCTTGATCGTCTTCTCGATCATCGCGACCTGCTCCTTCGCCTCGGCCTTGTCCGCGGCGTCGCCGGTCTTGCCCATGAAGTCGTTGAAGAACCCCTTCGCCTGGCGATAGATGTCCTGCGCCTTGCGGAGGTCTTCCTGCTTGCTGGCCCGGAAGTCCTTATAGAGCACCGCCAGGTTGTAGTAGGCCTCGCCACGCTTGGAGTCGAGGTCCTTGGCCCGCTTGTACTGGGCCTCGGCACCATCGAGATCCTTGAGCCCGCGCAGCGCGGCGCCCAGGCCGTTCATCGCGTCGTAGTTCTTGGGCTGCAGCTCGAGCACCTTGGAGAACTGCTCCTTCGCGACTGCGTAGTTGCGGAAGCCGAGCGTGGTGAGCCCGACGTTCATGCGCGCCTCGGCGAACTTGGGGTCGAGCTCGACGGCTGCCTGGAAGTGCTGCAGCGCCTGCGAGAGCGCGTTGCGGCGCATGTAGTACAGACCGTACGCGTTCTGCAGCGGCGCGTACTTCTCGTTGCGCTTCTTGCCCTCGTCGAGCAGCAGCTTCGCGAGGTCGAGCCGGTTCTTGTTGCGCTGCCAGCCCTCCATGTAGACGAGGCCGTAGTTCGTGTACGCCTCGACGTTATCGGAGTCGACACCGAGGACGTTCGACAGGTTGAAGCGCGCGTCTTCCTCGAGCGTCTTCCACTTGCTGTCCTTCTCCCCGAGGCGGCGCATCTCCTCGAGCTCGAACGTCGCGATGTTGATGCGCGCGGCGATCAGCTTGCCGTTCGCCTTCACCGCGCTGTCCCAGTACTGCTTCGCGCCGTCGGGCTTGCCGGCGCGATAGTAGATCTCGCCGAGGTTCGAGAGCGCCATGGCGATCTTCGTCGAGTCGCCCTTCATCTTGGTCGCCGCCTGGTACGCCGACTCGGCATCCTTGTAGAGGCCGCAGCGGTGGTACGAGAGGCCGGCCATGAACTGCGCGGCGACGAGATCGGAGTGCTCGCGCGCCACCGACGCGAACCGATCGGCCGCGCCGCGACACGCGGACTCGTTCCACGAGCCCTTGTCGTTCTGCAGGAAGAATGCGAGCGCGCTCTCGTAGTCCTTCTTCGCGTCGGTCGAGACCGGCGGAGGCGCGGCGCCATCCCCGGAGGTCGAAGGCGCGGGGACCGTCGGCGGAGGAGGCACCTTGCCGCCGGGGGTGTTGAGACCAGACTTCGGAGCGCCGCCGCACGCGACGAGCGCAACCGAGCCGAGGAGCCAGGACGTGTTGATCAGGGTCTTCATGTTCGTGTTCCTTTCCTCGTCCTAGCGTTCAGTCGAGACGCTGCACCGGCGGCTCGACGCTGATCACGGGCGCGACCATCGTGGGCTCCGCGCGGAGCTCCGACGCCGTCGGGTAGTCCTCGGGCTTGATCTGGCCGAGCTCGCGCTCGCACATCTTCGACCATTCGCTGAACCAGCCGAGCTCGGTCGACTTGTTGAGGCACACGCCGTACGCCTCGAGCGAACGCGCCTCGAGCGGCTCGGCGACTTCCGTCATCTTGTCGCAGAAGGCTTCGACCTTCTCGTCGGCGAACTCGCCCGAGCGGACGTCCTTCGGGATCTCGGCCGTGAACAGCGCGTCCGAGAAGTTCTGCGAGATCTGGCCCATGCGAGCGGCCGCGGTGATCGAGTTGGCCGCATCCTTCACGCCGAGCACGCCCTCGTACTTCTTGGTCGCGGAGCCGCCGATCTTGGTCTTCTCGGCGACCCACTTGTTGAAGCGGTCGAGGCTCTTCGCCGCGATCGACTTGTTCTGCGGATCGAAGTTGAGGTTCGAGGGGAACGTCAGCGCGAGGTACGCCTCGAAGTCCTTGTCGGCTTCGGCGACCTTCGCGAGGCCGTAGTAGTAGCGAGCCGCGCCCTCGTCGCCGCCGGTCTTGCCCTGCGTCTTCTCGAACGCCTTGGCCGCCGC
>DATLHR010000085.1:0-11647 GCA_035539815.1 Kofleriaceae bacterium | reverse complement strand
TGTCACGTCCTTGCGGCGCGGCGCCCCCACCGCGTACACGCTGACCACGCTCCTGCGACCGCCGGGCTATCACGACCCCCGGTAAGTATCCGCGCGCGGTCAGAACTTCACGGGCTTGGTCGCGGTCACGGTCGTACGTTGACGCTCGCTCGGATCCGCGGCACACCCGATCGCGAAACAGACTGCGATCAGACAACGCATGACTACTGCGCACGACGATAACGCCGCGGGCGTGGCCTCGCGATGTATGCGCGCGCGAGTCAGATCACTGTGCAGGCTCCGAACACGCGGACGTGAAAAAAGCTCCCAATGGGACGCGATGGCGCGTCTACAGGGGATGCGCCAGTTGTGGTCGCTCGTCGTTTTGTTCGTGCTCGCCGATACAGAAGCACGGCCGGATACGGGCCGACGCCATCGTGGCGGAGCTCGACATCGATCAACGCCGCAGCGACGGCGACACGTTGCCCTCGAAGTACGAGCAGCTGAGGCTGAGCGACGGCAAGCGCCGCGTCACCATCGACGTGGCACCGGGACCCGACGGGGTCACGAGCTTCACGATCCAGACCTCGCCACACGACGCCACGGTCGAGGCGATCTTCGAGGACGCGTTTCTGTATGTGCTGCCGCAGCTCGGTGTGGGCGCGCCGGGCGCGAAGGTCCACGACGTGCGCAGCGTCGACGCGTGGGTCAACGCGATCGAGCTCCGCAACGCGAGGCTCCTGCTCGATCTCCGGTGCGCGCAGGGTGCAGCGTCAGGGAGCCGCGCCGTGACGACCATCAAGCTCGCCGCCGATGCGACGATCTCCGTCGACACGGACGTTCAGGACCCCGGTGTTCGCGCGTGCATCACGCAACACGTGACCGACGTGCTCGACAAGGTCACGTCGCTTCGTCGCGGAGCGCCCGCGTCGTACACGACGACGACGCGCCTGCGCCCGCCCGGGTACCGAGCCGTTCCTTGATGGCCGCGCGCGCTGGAAGACCGCCCGCCGGACTTCCCCCCCTTGGTAAGACGCGGCGGCCCACTGGCGTTCAGGGGCGTCGTCGGCCAAGATCGTCGGCATGCGCTCCGCCGCCACCATGCTCGGTGTCGCCGCCATCGCGGGCTCGAGCCTGGCGGGCGGGCGCGTCGTGCGCGTCGAGAAGCCGCGCACCGTCGAGGTGTTCGTCCCGGCGGGCTCGTTCACGATGGGCGTCGACGACGACGGCGCGGCCGCGGCGCTCAATCAGTGCCAGCTCGCGTACTACCCGTCGGGGCCGACGCAGCGGCACCAGACCGCGCTCGGGCAGTGGGAGGACTTCTGCGACAACTACCTCCGCGACCTCTCCGCGATGAGGCCGCGCGAGGTCGTGCTCGACGAGTACGCGATCGATCGCGACGAGGTCAGCGTCGCCGACTATCGGCGGTGTGTGGCGAGCGGCGGCTGTTCGCTCGACGCGCTGGTGGCCGGCGACGAGCGCTACATCCGCGACGAGTGGCCGATGGTCAACGTGAGGTGGGACGAGGCGCAGCGCTACTGCCAGTGGCGCGGAGCACGCTTGCCGACGGAGGCAGAGTGGGAGCGCGCGGCCCGCGGTGACGAGCCGGATGCGGTGTGGCCGTGGGGCGAGCTCGAGCAGCCGAAGGACTTCAACCACGGTCAGTCGCGCGCCCTCGCGATGCGCGAGCTCGAGCGGCGGCCGACCATCTACCCACTCAAGTTCTTCGGTGACCCCGACGACAGCGACGGTGCCGCGGTGCTCGCCGAGCGCGGCCGCTATCCATGGGGCGAGAGCCCGTGGGGCACGCGCGATCAGGCGGGCAATGTCGCCGAGTGGACCGCCGACGCGTACTTCTACGACGAGAAGCAGGCGGGCTATACCGGCCTGTCGGCGATCAATCCGCTCCGCGAGGGTGGGCTAGGGGCCACGCGCGTGGTCCGCGGCGGTTCGTGGCGGCAACCGCCGTTCCTCGCGCGCTCGAACCTGCGCGATCCGTTCAACCGCTTCTACGACGCCACCGCGCGCTACTCGCACGTCGGCTTTCGCTGCGCGCGATCACTGCGCTGAGCGCTGGGCTGCCTCAGGCGTCGGGCGGCGCATCGATCTCGGCATCGATCGGGCCATCGTCCGGCGCATCGACATCTGAATCGGTGGGGCTGTCGAGGCCCTCGGGCGCGTCGATCGGCACCGTGGCATCGATGCCGCCGCCGCTGGTGCGCGCACACTGCTGCGTGGCCTTGTTGCAGAGCAGGCCGTCGGAGCAATCCTCGTCGATCTGACAGCGCTCGCCCTCTTCCTGCTTGCATGCGCTCCACGCGGCCGCGGCGAGCGCGATCGCGAGGAAGGGGAGCACCGTGCGAAGTCGCAGCTTCCTCATGCGCCTTCCTCCTCGAGCGGCGGGACCACCAGCCACTCCACCTTGCTGACCTCGAACTCGCGCTTTCCCTTCGGGCTCTGGACCGTGACCGTGTCCCCGAGCTCCTTGCCGATCAGAGCGCGCGCGACGGGCGCGCCGATCGAGATCCGGCCGCGCTTGATGTCGGCCTCGTGCTCGCCCACGATGACGTAGGTCTGCGTATCGCCGGTCTCGGCGTCCTCGATCGTCACGGTCGCGCCGAACGACACCCGGGTACCCGACAGCTTCGTCGGGTCGATGACCTCGGCGAGGGCGAGCTTCGTGTCGAGCTCCCGGATCTTGGCCTCGATGAGCCCTTGCTCCTCCTTGGCCGCGCTGTAGTCCGCGTTCTCGGAGAGGTCCCCATGGCCGCGCGCGATCTCGATCGCACGGCTGTTCGCAGGACGGTCGACGTCCTTGAGCTTCTTGAGCTGCGCCTTCATCGACGCATACCCCGTTGGGGTCATCGGGAATTTTTCGCTCATGACGAAGGGATAGTCGTACTCTCTCGGCCTGGCGGTCGCAAGCCGGGCTCGCTCAGAGCGTGCCGATGCGCTCCCGGATCTGCGCCGCATCCGGCGCCTCGGGCGCGAGCTCCAGGTACTTCTCGAGCGCGGTCTTCGCCTGCCCCCACTCCCCGAGCCTCTCGTGTGCGAGCCCGAGGGCCCGCCACGCGGGCGCGAAGTGGGCGTCGGCCTGCGCGGCCCGGCGGAACGTCACGACCGCCGCCTTGGCATCGCCCTTGGCGTACAGCTGCATGCCGGTGCGGAACAGCTCCTCGGCCTGCTTGGTGTCGGGAACGACCGGCGCCGCCACCTCGACCTTGGCGGTGGTCGGGGGCGCGGCGGTCTCGGCGCCGCCGCCGAGCACGATCGCGAGCACGATCACGAGCGCCAGCAGCACGCCGCCGCCGATCGCGATCAGCGTGCGAGGGTTGCGGCGCGGTGCCGGCGTCGAGGTGCCGGAGCCGGGCATCGTGACCACCGGCGCTTGCGGCTGCAGCAGGCGCGACTGGCCGGTCGAGTCCCGGCGCCTGCGCTGCTGCACTTCCTCGTCGGTCAAGAGCTCGCCGGTCTGGCGCCGGATCCGCACGGACAGCTCCGCCGGCGGGATGGTCGCGCGCGGCATGCGCGGCTCGACGAACGCCGCGTGCAACACCGCGTCGCTCGCCTTGCCCTTGTTGGTGACCTCTTGCAGCAGCTTCTTGCGCGCACCGAGGTGGTCCGCGAACGTCGCCTGCATGTAGCGCGCGATCAGGTCGTTCTTGCCGCCGTACTTGTGATCGCGCAGCGCGTCCTCGAGCGCCACGGCCATCTGCTTCGCCGTCGCGTAGCGGTTCGCAGGGTCGCGATCGAGCGCCTTCATCACGATCGCATCGAAGTCGCGCGGCACGTCGGAGTTCACCGTCGACGGTGCGACGATGGTGGTCTCGAGCACGAGCCGCATCGTCTCGGTGTCGTTGCCGCCCTTGAACAACCGGCGCAGCGTGAGCGCCTCCCACAGCACGCAGCCGAGCGACCAGATATCGCTGCGGCGATCGCCGGGAGCGCCCTCTAGCTTCTCGGGCGCCATGTAGCTGAACTTGCCCTGCACGCGGACGTGCGGGCCCGCCGACTGCGTCGCCTTGGCGACCCCGAAGTCGACGAGCTTCACCTGCCCGTTGTAGAGGACGACGATGTTGCCGAGAGAGATGTCGTGGTGGACGAGCTCGATCGCCTCGCCGGCGAGCGTGCGCAGCTCGTGCGCGGCGTGGAGCCCCTCGGCGGTGTCCGCGATCAACCGCGCGGTCGAGAGCACGTCGAGCCGCTTGCCCTCGCGGCCCGCCCGCAGCACCGCGAGGAGCGGCTCGCCCTCGAGGTATTCCATCGCGATGAAGTAGCGGCCCTCCGCTTCGCCGAGGTCGTAGATGTCGACGACGTTCGGGTGCTTGACCATCGCCGCCATCTTGGCCTCGTCGAGCAGCATGTCGACGAACGTCTTCTGCGACGCGAGGTGCTCGTGGACGAGCTTGATCACCACCAGCTTCTCGAACCCGGCGGGCCCGCGCTGGATCGCGAGCTGGACCGAGGCCATGCCGCCTTGCCCGATCTGCGTGATCAGCTCGTACCGGCCGAGCCTCCCCGTCAAGCTCACGAAAACCAGTGTAACACTGTCGCGATGCCGCTCACGATCACGGTCGAATCTCACCCGCTGCTCGAGGTGGGGGCCTTCGTCACGCGGTTCCCGCGCCCGCTGGCCGAGGTGGGCGCACCGGCGTCGATCGCGGCGCTCGCCCAGCCCGGGGCGGCGGCGCCGGTCGCGGTCACCGAGGCGGTCAAGACCCAGGTCCGCGACCTCTTGCGCCACGGCGGCTTCAAGCCCTCGGGCCGCAGCAAGCCGGCATCGGAGTACCTGGTCGCCGCGGCCGCGGAAGCGCGGTTCCCCGCGATCAACGCGGCGGTCGACGCGTGCAACGTCGTCTCGCTGCACAGCGGGCTGCCGATCTCGCTCGTCGATCTCGATCGCGTGGACGGCGCCCTCGTGATCCGCGTCGCGCCGCCCGGCACCACCTACGTGTTCAACCCCTCGGGCCAGGTGATCGACACCAGCGGCCTCGTCTGTCTCTACGACGCGCAGGGGCCGACCGGCACGCCGGTCAAGGACGCACAGCGGACCAAGACGCATGACGGCACGCGGGCCGCGATCTCGATCGTGTGGGGCACGACCGCGGCACCCGGCCGCACGCGCGAGACGACGCGCTGGTATCGCGAGCTGCTCGCCATGATCGAGGGCGTGGTCACCGAGGACGTCGAGCTGATCACGGACCGCCGTACGGATCCATGACGTTGGTCGACCCGACGGCCTGCCGCTCGGTGAACTGCGTCGGGTTGATGCGGCCGGCGAACTCGTTCGAGTAGAGGACTTGCTCGTGCTGGTGATCGCCCGCGACGACCTTCACGCGGAGCTTCGTCGCGTACGTGCCGGTGTAGTGGGGCGCCGTGAACTCCCAGTGCCGCCCGGCGGGGAGGGTGAGCGTGTGATAGCTGTTGCCGCACCAGCTGCTCGGTAGGAACTCGATCGGCTTCCAGTCGCCGTGCTCGTCCTTCGCCTCGTGGAGGATCTCGAGCCGCGAGTCCTGCGCCTGGAACGGCACCGGCATCAGCGAGTCGTTCACCACCACCACGCGCACGCCGTCGAACTTCTGCTCGAACGGCGCGACGCTGTCGGGCAACACCGCGACGTACAGCCCGCTGCGTGCGCCGGGCACGTCCGCGAGCAGGGTGTTCGGGCGCGGCGCGTTGTCGAACGTGCCGTTGCCGCCGAGGCCGTGATCGAGCTCGGACGAGGCGAAGAAGTACCCGCGCGCCATGAACGGGATGTCCACCGGCGGATACGGAGACGTCCGCACGGCCGGTGTGGGTGCACCGACGGTGTTGGTCACCGGCGGCGCGACGGGGGAGGGGCGATGGCAGCCGGCGGCGAGCAGGGCGCACAGGACGAGACGCATGCGGTAACGACACCGCGACCGCGGGGCGGTTTCCACGGATCTCTCCCGGCGGAGCGCGGCGCGCGCGCCTCGTCGCGGGTCGCAGGTCAGGTCGCCGCGTACTTCTGCAGCGAGGCGACGCGCATGTCGCCGCGCTTGGCCACCGCGATCGCCTCGAGTGCCGCGCGCGCTCCGCGCAGCGTGGTCTGGTACGAGATGTTGTTCATCAGCGCGGCGCGCCGCAGCGACACGGAGTCCTTGATCGCCTCCGCGCCGTCGGTCGTGTTGATGACCAGCTGGATCTCGCGGTTGTCCATCGCGTCCACGCAGTGCGGCCGGCCCTCGAGCACCTTGTTCATGCCCTTCACGGTCAGCCCGCGCTCGCGGAGGTAGGCGGCGGTGCCGTGCGTGGCGGCGAGCTCGAACCCGAGGTTGACGAGGCGGCGCGCGATCTCGACGGCGCGCGGCTTGTCCACGTCGCGGACGGAGAGGAACGCGGTGCCCGACGTCGGCACCTCGCCTCCCGACGCGATCATGCTCTTCATGAACGCGCGCGCGAAGTCCTTGTCGATGCCCATCACCTCGCCGGTCGAGCGCATCTCGGGGCCGAGCAGCGTATCGACGCCCTCGAACTTCACGAACGGGAACACGACCTCCTTCACGGAGACGTGCCGCGGCTCGATCTCGCCGGTCGGGAACGCGTTGAGCTCGGCGAGCGTCTTGCCGGTCATCACCTTGGCCGCGATCTTCGCGAGCGGCTTGCCGATCGCCTTGGACACGAACGGCACCGTACGCGATGCACGCGGGTTGACCTCGAGGACGAAGATGTCGCCGCCGACGATCGCGAACTGCGTGTTCATCAGGCCGATCACGCCGAGCTCCGTCGCGAGCATGCGGGCCTGGCGCTTGACCTCGTCGACGAGGTCCACCCCGAGCGAGTAGGGCGGCAGCGCGCACGCCGAGTCCCCCGAGTGGATACCCGCCTCCTCGATGTGCTCCATCACACCTCCGACGATGACCGCGCCGGTCTTGTCCGCGACGACGTCGACGTCGACCTCGACCGCGTCGGCGAGGAACTGATCGATGAGCAGCGGGAACCCGACGGTCGCGCCTTCGTCTTGACCGCCGCCGCTGGTGGCGCGGCTGCCGAGGCCGAGCACGCGGGTGAAGTAGTCCTCGAGGCCCGCCGCGTCGTACACGCGCTCCATCGCGCGGCCGCCGAGCACGTAGCTCGGGCGCACCATCACCGGGAACCCGATGTCGGTGGCGACGGCGCGCGCCTCGTCGAGGTTGCGCGCGATGCCCCAGCGGGGCGCGTGCAGGCCGAGCTTCTTCATCACCTCGCCGAACCGCTCGCGGTCCTCGGCGCGATCGATCGCATCGGCGCTGGTGCCGAGGATCGGTACGCCCGCCTGCGCGAGCGCGACGGCGAGCTTGAGCGGCGTCTGCCCACCGAACTGGACGATCACCCCCCACGGCTTCTCGACGTCGCAGATCGCGAGCACGTCCTCGAGCGTGAGCGGCTCGAAGTACAACCGGTCGCTCGTGTCGTAGTCCGTCGACACGGTCTCGGGGTTGCAATTGACCATGATCGACTCGATGCCCTCCTCGCGGAGCGCCATCGCCGCGTGCACGCAGCAGTAGTCGAACTCGATGCCCTGCCCGATGCGGTTCGGGCCGCCGCCGAGGATGATCACCTTGCGCTTGTCGGTCGCGCGCGCCTCGCACTCGTCCTCGTACGTCGAGTAGAGGTACGGCGTGTGTGACTCGAACTCGGCGCCGCAGGTGTCGACGCGCTTGTACACGGGACGCACGCCGTGGGCGTGGCGCGCCGCGCGGACTTGCGTTTCGGTCACCCGGGTGAGCGCCGCGATCCGGCGGTCGCTCATCCCCATGCGTTTGTAACGGCGCAGCGCCGCACCGTCGAGCGCGCTCAGCTCCGCCCCTGCGAGCTCCGTCTCGGCGAGCGCGATGTCGCGCACCTGATGCAGGAACCACGGATCGATGCGCGTGAGCTCGTGCGCGCGTTCGATCGTGAGCCCGAGCTGGAAGCCGCGCGCGACCTGGAACAGGCGGTCCGGCGACATCACGCCGATCTCGCGCTCGATGGCGGCGAGGTCGTCGCCCTGCGCTGTCATCGGCAGATCGAACCCGGCGCGCCCGGTCTCGAGCGAGCGGATGGCCTTGCCGAGCGCTTCGCGGAACGTGCGCCCGATCGCCATCGCTTCGCCGACCGACTTCATCTGCGGCCCGAGCACGGGCGTCGCCGACGGGAACTTCTCGAACGCGAACCGCGGCCACTTCACGACGACGTAGTCGATCGTCGGCTCGAACGAGGCGGGCGTCACGCGCGTGATGTCGTTGTTCAGCTCGTCGAGGGTGTAGCCGATCGCGAGCTTCGCGGCGATCTTCGCGATCGGGAACCCGGTCGCCTTCGACGCGAGCGCGCTCGACCGCGAGACGCGCGGGTTCATCTCGATGACCAGCATGCGGCCGGTCGCAGGGTCGACGGCGAACTGCACGTTCGAGCCGCCGGTGGTGACGCCGATCTCGCGCATGATCGCGATCGAGGCGTCGCGCATGCGCTGGTACTCCTTGTCGGTGAGCGTCATCGCCGGCGCGACGGTGATCGAGTCGCCGGTGTGGATGCCCATCGGATCGAGGTTCTCGATCGAGCACACGATCACCGCGTTGTCCTTGGCGTCGCGCACGACCTCGAGCTCGAACTCCTTCCAGCCGAGCACGCTCTCCTCGATCAGGATCGAGTGCACGGGCGACTGGTCGAGCCCGAACTGGACCATGCGATCGAGCTCGGCGCGGTTGTACGCGATGCCGCCGCCGGAGCCCCCGAGCGTGAAGCTCGGGCGCAGGATCGCCGGGAACCCGATCTCGTCGAGCACCGCGCGCGCTTCCGCGACCGATGCCACCAGGCGCGAGCGCGGGCTGGCGAGCCCGATGCGCGCCATCGCTTGCTTGAACAGCGCGCGGTCCTCGGCCATCTCGATCGAGTGCACGTTGGCGCCGAGCAGCTCGACGCCGTGCTTGGCGAACACGCCCGCCTTGTGGGCCGCCATGGCGAGGTTGAGGCCGGTCTGCCCGCCGAGCGTCGGCAGGACCGCGCTCGGCTTCTCGCACTCGAGCACCTTGTCGAGGACCTCGACGGTGAGCGGCTCGACGTAGGTCGCGTCGGCGAGCTCCGGGTCCGTCATGATCGTCGCCGGGTTCGAATTGATCAGGATGACGCGGAGGCCCTCCTCGCGGAGCGCCTTGCAGGCCTGCGTCCCCGAGTAGTCGAACTCGCAGGCCTGGCCGATGACGATGGGCCCGGATCCGATGATCAAGACCGACTCCAGATCCTTGCGGCGCGGCATCTGGAGCCACCGTTTACCCTGTCTCCCCGGACGAAGGAAGGGAATGATACGATCTCGGAGCTGATGACCCCGGGGACCGTCGTAGCGGACAAGTACCGCATCGAGCGAGTGCTGGGCCGTGGCGGCATGGGCATCGTCGTCGAGGCGAGCCACGTCACGCTCGGGACTCGTGCCGCCCTCAAGTTCCTCGACGCGACGATGGCCAGCGACGCGACGGCGCGGGCGCGGTTCACCCGCGAGGCGCGGGCGGCGGCGGCGCTGAAGAGCGACCACATCTGCCGGGTCTCGGATTTCGGGATCCACGACACCCCCGACGGCGGCATCCCCTACATCGTCATGGAGCTGCTGTCCGGGACCGATCTCGCCCGCCTCTCGAAGGTGCGCGTGCTCGACGTGCCGACCGCCGCGCTCTACATCCGCCAGGCGTGTCAGGGGCTTGCGGAGGCGCACGCCGCCGGCATCATCCACCGCGACCTCAAGCCGGGGAATCTCTACTTGATCCGGCGCCCCGATGGCCGACCGCTGATCAAGGTGCTCGACTTCGGCGTCGCGACCGCACCCGGCGGCGACGATGGCGCGCAGCTCACCGCACCCTCGGCAGTGATCGGCTCGCAGGGGTTCATGGCGCCCGAGCAGATGCGCTCGGGAAAGAGCGCAGACGCGCGCAGCGACATCTGGTCGCTCGGCATCATCTTGCACAAGGTGTTGACCGGCGAGCTGCCGTTCAAGGCCGATAGCTTCGCCGAGTTCGCGCTCGCGGTCGCGCGCCAGCCCGTCCCCGCGATGCCGACGATCCCGCCGGCGTTCGCCGCCGTGATCGCGAAGTGCCTCGAGAAGGATCCGGCGAACCGCTACCAGGACGTGCGCGAGCTCGCCGAGGCGCTCGCGCCGTTCGCCGCGCAGGCGCGAGGCTCGGGCGTGAGCGTGCTGGTCAGCCCCGACGATCCGAACGCGCAGAAGTACCTCGACGCGCTCGCGGGTCCGTCGGCGCGCCAGTCGCCGCTCCCCGGCGCGCTCGCCGCCGTGGCCGCACCTCCTGCGGCGCGCACGCCGCCCAAGACCGTCATGGGCACCGCGCCGATGCCGGCGCAGCAGCCACCGCCGAACACCACCGGCCTGCCGACCGCGCCGGGCAAGCCGCACGCCGCGCCACCTGCACAGGCGCCATCCTCGACCGCTGTCGCGACGACGCCGCGCGCGGGCACGCCGCCGGCCGGAACACCGACGGCGAACGCGCTGCCGCACGCCCAGAAGACGCGGCTGGGTACGCCCGTCCCCGATCCCAGCCAGCGGCCCACCGCGGCCGCGCCCGCGGCCGCCCCTGACGACATCCGCAACCGGCCGACCGCCGCCGGCACCGCGGTGGGCATCGGCTCGCCGATCCTGACGCCGCTCGGCGAGCTGATGCCGGGCGTCGTCGTCGGCGAGTACCGCATCGAGCGCAAGATCGGCGAGGGCGGCATGGGCGCCGTGTACGGGGCCGTGCACCCGCTGATCGGCAAGAAGGCTGCGATCAAGGTGATCAGCGCGGACCTCGGCGGCGACGCCGTCGTCGTCGAGCGCTTCGTGCAGGAAGCGCGCTCGGTCAACCAGATCGGTCACCCGAACATCGTCGACGTGTTCGCGTTCGGCAAGCTGCCCGACAGCCGCAACTACTTCGTGATGGAGCTGCTGCAGGGCGAGAGCCTGCGCGAGCGGCTCACGCGCTCGTTCATCCCGCTCTCCGACGGCATCCAGATCCTCGACGAGGTCGCGAGCGCGCTCGAGGCCGCGCACGAGAAGCACATCGTCCACCGCGACCTCAAGCCGGACAACGTCTTCCTCGCCGCGCTGCGCGGCTCGGTCATCCAGGTCAAGTTGCTCGACTTCGGTATCGCGAAGCTCGCCGGCGAGAGCAACGGCATGCGCAAGACCAGCACCGGCGAGATGATGGGCACGCCCGGCTATCTGTCGCCCGAGCAGGCGCGCGGCAAGGACGTCGACTACCGCACCGATATCTACGCGCTCGGCTGCATGACGTTCGAGGTCGTCACCGGCCGCATCCCGTTCATCGCCGAGAGCGCGATGGACATCGTGCTCGCGCACATCACCACGCCGCCGCCGCGCCCGAGTCAGTTCCGGCCCGATATCCCGCCCGCACTCGAGCAGATCATCATGCAGATGCTCGACAAGGACCCCGCGCTGCGGCCGCCGCTGTCCGCGGTGCGCGACATGTTCGCCGAGCTCGTCGCGAGCGGCATGGTCCCGCTCGACGTCGCGACGGGCGTGACGTTCCGCTCGGAGCTCGCGCGGCCGCTGCCCGGCGTGCGCGCCACGAGCGCACACGCCGAGCGATGCGCCGACGGCGTATGCGCCCTCGCATGGGTCGCCGGCGGGCCACAACGATCCGACGGTCCGCGGCGGCGCCGGCGACCCATGCGAGGGCGCATACGC
>DATLHR010000084.1:0-3607 GCA_035539815.1 Kofleriaceae bacterium | reverse complement strand
CGCCGAGAGCGGTGACGACGTGAGACGGTCCGAGTGTCCGCAGGGACAGGAGCGCACGCCCGACACACAGGGCAGGTGCTGCTGGCCGCAGCAGGCGTGGTCGACGGCGAAGGGGCGGTGCATTGGCGCACCGAGCTGCCCACCGGGCACGGCGATCAATGGCGAGAGCTGCGTCGCGTCGACGGCGACGACCACGCCGCGCAGGACCACGCCGACGCCGGCCGAGGCTACGGGCGCTTCCGACGTGCCGCGGCTGGCGCTCGGCGCCAGGACGTACGCGCCGGGGAGCACCGTCGAGATCCGGTTCTCGCAGCCGGTCTCGTCAGCGTCGGCGTCGCGTGCATGGATCGCGATCGCGCCCGCGGGCTCCGCCGAGACCCAGTACAACGTGTGGAAGTACGTGCCCGACCGTGCGACGAGCGCGACGCTGATCGCGCCGCGTGCAACCGGGACCTTCGAGGTCAGGCTGCACACGGACTATCCCGCGAAGTCGTACAACGTCCGCGCGCGCGTGCCGTTCGCGATCGTGCTCGACGCGAGCGCCGGCGGTGGCGTGACCCCGCCCGCGCAGCAGCGATTCACACTCGCCGCGAAGGTGGTCGCGCCCGGCGACAAGGTCGCGGTTTCGTTCCCGCGCCCGCTGGTCGCGAAGCCCGGCGAGCAGTTCTGGATCACCGTCGTCGAGCGCGGCGCCGCCAACACCATGTATGGCACGTGGAAGTACGTCTCGCCGGGGGCTCGCACCGACGAGCTCGCGGCTCCGAATGCGCCCGGCGACTACGAGCTTCGCTTGCACGCGAACTACCCGACGGTCTCGACGAACGTCGTGCATCGCGCCGCGTTCCGCGTCGAGTGACTCAGAGGTACGCGGGGTCGCGGTACTCGCCGAGCTCGCTGCGGAACAGATCGCAGATCTCGCCGAGCGTGACGTCCTGCTTCACGGCGTCGAAAATCGGCGGCATCACGTTCTGCTTGTCGTCGCGCAGCGCGGCCTTGATCGCGGCGAGCGCGCGCTCCGCGGCGGCCCCGTCGCGCTTGGCGCGGAACGCCTTGATGCGATCGATCTGCCCCTGCTCGGTGGCGTGCTCGATCTTCAGCGTCGGGATGTGATCGTCCTCGCCGGGCTTGACGTACTTGTTGACGCCGACGACGGCGCGGCGGCCGCTGTCGACCTCGCGCTGGAACTCGAACGCCGAGCGCGCGATCTCGCGCTGCGGGTAGCCTTCCTCGACGGCCTTCACGATGCCGCCCATCGCGTCGATCTTCTTGATGTACTCCCACGCCGCGGCCTCGACCTGATCGGTGAGGGTCTCGACGAAGTAACTGCCCGCGAGCGGATCGACGACGTTGGCGACGCCGGACTCCTCGTAGATGACCTGCTGCGTGCGCAGCGCGAGCTCGGCGGCCTCCTCGGTGGGCAGCGCGTAGGTCTCGTCGTAGCTGTTGGTGTGCAGCGACTGGGTGCCGCCGAGCACCGCGGCGAGCGCCTGCATCGACGTGCGGATGACGTTGTTGAGCGGCTGCTGCGCCATCAGCGACACGCCGGCGGTCTGCGCGTGCGTGCGGAGCAGCCACGACTTCGGGTTCTTCGCGCCGAACCGCTCGCGCATGAGCTTGGCCCACATGCGACGGCCGGCGCGGAACTTCGCGATCTCCTCGAAGAAGTCGTTGTGGACGTCCCAGAAGTACGAGAGGCGCGGCGCGAACTCGTCCACGTCGAGGCCCGCGTCGATGCCGAGCTGCACGTAGCCGATGCCGTCGGCGAGCGTGAACGCGAGCTCCTGCACGCCGGTCGCGCCTGCCTCGCGGATGTGATAGCCGCTGATCGAGATGGTGTTCCACTGCGGCATCGTCCGCGTGCACCACACGAGCATGTCGCGGATGATTCGCATGTGGCCGCGGATCGGGCTGATCCACTCCTTCTGCGCGATGAACTCCTTGAGCATGTCGTTCTGCAGCGTGCCGCGCAGCTTGTCGGGTGCGACGCCCTGCTTCTCGGCGACGGCGACATAGAGCGCGAGCAGCACCGCGGCCGGCGCGTTGATCGTCATCGACGTCGACACCTTGTCGAGCGGGATGTCGCCGAACAGGCGCATCATGTCGTCCATCGACGCGACGCTCACGCCCTCGCGGCCGACCTCGCCCAGCGAGCGCGCGTGGTCCGGGTCGTAGCCCATCAGCGTCGGCATATCGAACGCCGTCGACAGGCCGGTCTGCCCGTGCTGCAGCAAGAACTTGAAGCGCTGGTTGGTGTCCTCGGGCGTGCCGAACCCGGCGAACATGCGCATCGTCCACGGCTTGCCGCGATACATCGTCGCGTGCGGTCCGCGCGTGAACGGATACTTCCCGGCATCGCCGAGGTGCGTCGCATAGGACCAGCCACGCTCGGTCAGGTCCTCCGGGCCGTAGCTGGCCTTGAGCGGGATGCCGCTCATCGTGCGGTAGTCGGGATCGGTCTCGGGCTTCTTCACCGGGGCCATGGCTTGCGGTTTACCACGGCGTTGACCGACGCGGGCGGCGCGCGCACGATGCGCCCGTGCCGGTGCACCTGCGCGACATCGTCGGATACCTCGATACCACCCTCGAGATCGGGCGCTTCAAGGACTACGCCCCCAACGGGCTGCAGGTCGAGGGCTCCCTCGAGGTCCAGACCATCGTGACGGGCGTCTCGGCGAGCGCGGAGCTCATCACGCGCGCGCTCGAGAAGAACGCGGACCTGATCGTCGTGCACCACGGGCTGATCTGGGGCCCGGGGCTCGGCAGCATCGCGGGCGCCCTCGCGCGCCGGTTGAAGCTGCTCCTCGGCAACGACGTCTCGCTCGCCGCGTACCACCTGCCGCTCGACAAGCACGCGCGGCTCGGCAACAACGTCGGCCTCGCGGACGCGCTCGCGCTCGGGCCGCAGCGCGAGGCGTTCGGCGACGTCAAGGGCACGGCGCTCGGCATGATGGGGGCGTGGCCGCAGCCGCTGTCGCGCGACGAGGCGATCGGGCGCATCGCGGGCGGGGTGCTGCGCGGGCAGATGCCGCGGTTCGTGTTCCCGCACGGGCCCGACGTCGTGCGCAAGGTCGGCCTGTGCTCGGGTGCGGCGTCGGACTTGCTCGAGGCCGCGGCGAACACGGGCTGCGATCTGTTCCTCACCGGCGAGCTCGCCGAGCGCGCAGGCGACCTCGCGAAGGAGTTGCAGATCACGCTGGTCGCCGCGGGCCACTACGCGACCGAGGTGTTCGGTCCGATGCGCCTCGCCGACGAGCTACGCATGAAGTTCCCGTCGCTGACCGTCGAGTTCGTCCCGTCGCCGTCGCCGCTCTAAGCCTGCGCCGGTACCGGAAGCGAGGCGGGCGCAGCCGCGGCGGCGGCGCCGAACAGCTCGCGCGCGGCCTCGATCGCCTCGTCGGAGACGGCCATCGCGAGGACGTCGCCTTGCTTCAGGGGCTCGGTGGGCGAGGGGGTGGCCATGCCGCTCGTGCCGCGCGCGATCGCGAGCACGGTGGCGCCGGTCTTCGCGCGCAGGTCGAGCTCGGCGAGCGTCCTGCCGATCGCCGGCGAGCCGGGCACCAGCGTGATCGACGCCAGACCGCCGAAGCCAGGGAGCACGGTCTCGACG
>DATLHR010000083.1:0-43072 GCA_035539815.1 Kofleriaceae bacterium | reverse complement strand
CCGCGACCACCACCACCTCGGAGAACGGCGAGTACGTGCTGTGGGTCGACCCGATGATCCTCGGCACGCTCGGCCGCTACGACCTCGTGTTCGAGCCCGCTGCGAAGACACGCGCGCCGGCCTGGGTGAAGCCCGACGTCGAGGTCCCCTCGAACCTCGAGGTCTCCTCCGCGCCCACGACGCAGATCCAGCTGCCCGACGCGGCCTACGTTCGCGGCACCGTCACGTCGCCCGACGGAGAGGTGCTCGAGGGCGCCGAGCTCAAGGTGTTCCGCACGGTCGAGCCGTTCGTGTCGCTGTGCGCCGAGGTCCTCAACGAGCCCGAGAGCTGCCCGATCCCCGCGCTGCTCCTCGGCCGCGGCACCTCCGACAAGGAAGGCGTCGTGCGGCTCGGCCTGCCGCGCTGACGCTGCCGTCGCGTCAGTTCGTGCAGCAGAGCGTGCGCTCGAAGCCCGCGGTCGAGGTCGCTCCATTGCTCGCGCCGCCCGCCGCGCACCCGACGCCCGACGGGGTCGGTGCCTGGGCGTTGGTGTAGCCGGTGAACCCGGTCATGCAGCCGTCGGTCACGCCGGTCGTGCAGCTCCCCGTGCCGAACAGCACCGGGCCACAGGTCCCGGTCACGTTGCACGCGCACGAGCACGTCCGGGCGCTGTCGTCGTAGCCGGTGAAGTAGCTCGTGGGATCCTGGACACTGTAGCCGGGGCGCGTGCATTCCGCCTGCTCGCCGGTCTCGAGCACGCAGTACCGCGGAGCCTTGGGCATGCAGACCTGGCCCGTCCCACAGCCGCCGCCGCTGCTATTGCCCGTGCAGAAGTTGCCGGTGCTGCCCCAGCTCGGATCGACCTTGGCCGACGTTCCACCGCCCGGCGCAGCGCATTGGGCGACCAGCGTCGTGTCCAAGGTGTGATAGCCGCTGCCCAGCGCGCTGAAGGAAATACAGCCGTTGCCACCGTTAGTCGCGAACACCACGGCTCCGATGGTGGCGCACGCGAGGCTGCTGCCGCCGCTGTGTCTCGCGAGCGTGGAATCGCAGCGGGCGCCGCCGATCGGCGTCGTACCGCAGCTGCAGGTCCCCGCGGCGCAGCTGCCAGCGGTCAGGTCGGAGAAGATCCCCGTCGCGTTCGGATACTCGGACGGACACGCGCCGGTCTCCAGCGTGCCCGCGAGCGCGCCGCCCGGATCGGGGACGCACTCGGCGATCGGGGTCGCGCCACCGGTGCACGCCGCGTCGTCACAGTCCGTGTGGCCGTTGCAGTCGTCGTCGAGGCCGTTGAAGCAGTCCTCGACGGCCGCGCACGCAGGGGCATCGGAGGCGTCACCGTCGTCGGCGTCGTCAGGACCGGCGTCCTGTTTCGCCGTCACGCCGCCGCATGCCACCACGAAGAAGATCAGGACCCAGGGCAAGAACCGCATGCGCGATTCTTCACAAGGCGCTGGCCTGTGTGTCAACGCCAACGAATTGCGCAGTGCGGCTTACGGGATCACGGCGTCTGGCGATCGCTCGTCCTCACTGAATGACGACCGTATTGATCGGCTTGACGCTCGCCCCCGCCGGGTACGCGTAGCTCACGGCGTTCGAGTTGAACGGCTGGCTCGCCGCGCTGCCCCAGCCCCACACGACCATGCCGAACGGCAGCGCGCTGGTCGCGACGTGACGGCCGTTGTTGCAGCCGTTGACCGAGGCGAAGTTGCCGGTGACGAGGTCGACGCGCGCGTACTCGAGGTCGCCCGCGCTGTCGATCGGCGCCCAGCCCGTGACGTTCCCGACGCAGTCGATCGCCACGTCGGCGAACGTGCCGTTCGTGCGCTCGCGCGTCAGCACGAGGCTGGTCTCGGGGTACGTGGGATCGGTGAAGAACGTGTACGACGGCAGGTACTGCTCGACGGGCACGACGTTGACGAACTCGGGGTCGCCGCGGCAGTCGGGGCCCACGTCACCGTAGGTATCGCAGCCCGACATGTACGAGGACATGTAGAACGGGTGCTCGGCGTCCTGGCTGTGGACGAAGAACGGCGAGGCGGTCGAGAACGTGACGACCTGCCCCAGCGAGAGCGAGGTCGGCGCGCCGGGCGGCGGCGCCGGCGAGTACGTCAGCTGCGTGCCGTCGACTCCACCGACGATCCGCCACGGGACCGTCTCCTCGACGCCGGGGTAGCGGTTGCGATAGCGCACGCCGGTGTATCGATAACCGAGCGCCTTCACCGGTGGGATCTGCTGGTGCGCCGAGTCGCACGCGTTGACGCCGACCTCGACGTTGAGGCAGCTCGCGCCGCCCCACACGCCGATCGGCTTGTCGGACGTGATCGGACTGCCCGTCAGCTCGGCGGCCTGCGTGAACTGGAGCACCTGCCCCGCGTTCAGCGTGTACGTGACGGGGGTCTGCGCCGGGCTGCCTTGCACGCCCGACGCGGCTTCGATCGCCACCACCGGACGCAGCGTGACGCTGGTGGCGTCGTGCTGCGCGACGATCTCGACGAATGGCCTGCCCTCGTTGATCGTGGTCTTCGGGTACGCGTTGACCGCGACGTAGTTGGTGTCCCACGCCGACGTCGGAAGCAGGAGCGTCGCGCTGGTCACCGCCGAGCTGCCACCGCCGAACGGATAGATGTCGTACGCGACGGTCGGTGCCGAGGTGCGAATGCGGAACGCCGAGCCGCGGCCGGTGCCGTGCACGGCGGTATTGTTCGCGGTGATCGCGGGCGTGATGCCAGCGGGGCAGTCGCTGGAGCTCGAGCCGAACCGCGACAGGAACAGGATCGCGACCTCGCCCGGCGCGAGCATGCCGTTGGGGAGCGGCGCGTAGGACAGCGCTTGGCCCTGCCCCGACGGGATGCGGCCGAACGAGCTCACCGGGAGCATCTGGCCGCCGTACTCGACGGTGATCGACACCGGGGTCGTCCACGTGTTAGCGACGAACGCGGCGAAGCAGCCACCGGTGTTGGACAAGATCACGTCGGGCGTGACCGAGTAGTAGTCGCAGCCGATCGAGCTCTTGCTCGCCGCGGCCGCGTCGCACGGGTCGGCGCATACGCCGCCGCCGCAGGCCTGCTCGGCCGTGCACGTCTGCACCGTGGTGCCGTGGCAGTCGACGACGTCGCGGTTGTCGGCCGAGCACGTCAGCGGGCAGCCGTTGTTGCCGCCGTCGCCATGGTCGTCACCTCCACCGCCGTCGCCCCGGAGGGCGGAAGGGCCGCACGCGGCGGCGGCAAACAGGAGCAGGATCGGGGCCCAGCGCGCGAACATCGGGGCGGATGATACGCACTGTGCCGAGGCGCCCGGCTGTCATCCCCTGGCAGCTTCGACGGTCCGCGTGGGGCCGCCGCACCCAAACGGTCCTTGACCGAGCCTCCCACCCCGACTAAGGTCTGCCCGAAAAGACGGTAGCAGAGACGTGCTGGTGATCGAACAAGAGCGCAAGCTCTGCCTCGGAGGCAACCCATGGGGCAGCCACGGACGACGTCGTCGCGTGCCTGCGAATCCCCAGGAGCTCCTGCCCCGACCAGTGCTCCGACTGGATGATCTCGGAGAGGACAAACACACGAAGGTTTTGCGAGATGACGAACGACACGGCGCCACACGAGAACGGTGTGGCGGACCAAGCGGCCCTGGCCGCGATCGCTGGGGCGACTGACGCCTCGCTAGAGACTCCCTCCTCCGATCAACCCGCAGAGCCGAAGCCGCCGAGCTTCGACGACCTCGGCCTGCACCCCGACATCAAGCTCGCGCTCGATGACATGGGGTACTTCCAGCCGACCCCGGTGCAGACCGCGGTGTTCGGCCCGGTCAGCGCCGGCAAGGATCTGCTGGTCCAGTCGCGCACCGGTACCGGCAAGACGACGGCGTTCGGTCTCCCGACGTTGTCGAAGCTCGTGCCCACGCAGCGCTCGCCGCAGGCGCTGATCCTCGCGCCGACGCGCGAGCTGGCGCTGCAGGTCGCGCGCGAGCTGACCAACATCGGCAAGCACCGCGGCATCGTCATCGAGGCGATCTACGGCGGCGCGCCCATCGGCAAGCAGATCACCAACCTCAAGAACGGCGTCCACGTCATCGTCGGCACGCCGGGCCGCGTGCTCGATCACATCGGCCGCCGTACGCTCGACACGAAGAACATCACCACGTTCGTGCTCGACGAGTGCGACGAGATGCTCTCGATGGGCTTCCTCGAGGACATCGAGCGCGTCGTCTCGCACCTGCCCGCCAAGAAGCAGACGCTGCTGTTCTCGGCGACGATGCCCGACGAGGTCTCGCGCTACGCGCGCCGCCACATGGTGGCGCCGGAGCAGATCTCGCTGTCGCGCGACCAGATGACGGTCAGCGACATCCACCACGCCTATTACATCGTCAGCGGCATCGCCCGCAGCCGTGACCTCCTCAAGGTGATCTTCGCCGAGGAGCCGGAGAGCGCGATCATCTTCTGCAACATGCGCGACGAGACGACGATGGTCGCCAAGTTCCTGCAGAAGCAGGGTCTCGATGCGGAGCCGCTGTCGAGCGACCTGTCGCAGAGCGATCGCGAGCGCGTGATGGGACGGATGAAGCAGAAGAACCTCCGGTTCCTTTGCGCCACCGACGTCGCCGCGCGCGGCATCGACATCTCGAACCTCTCGCACGTGATCAACTACTCGGTGCCCGAGTCGCCCGAGGTCTACGTGCACCGCACCGGCCGCACCGGCCGCGCGGGCAAGAAGGGCACGGCGATCTCGCTCGTCGGGCCGCGCGAGCTCGGCAACTTCCGCTTCGTCCGCCTGACCTTCGGCATCAAGCCGGAGGAGCGCGTGCTGCCGAAGGACGACATCTTCACCGGCAAGCTCAAGGTACCGCTGCCGCCCGTCGGCGTGCCGCAGCCGCCCGACCCGGTGCAGATCTTGATCCGCGGCGTGCAGGGCCAGGCCAGCGAGCTCGAGGCCAAGATCTTCGAGAAGCTCTACACCACCGCGAACGGCAAGCGCGTGCTCGCCAAGCTCGTGGCCGAGCGCCTCGATCAGCTCTCGACGCGGAGCAAGCCGCGCCGCGCGTCGATCTCGGCCCCGAGCACCGAGCGCACCGAAGGCGATGGCGAGGAGCGCGGGGAGCGCCGGTTCGATCGCGAGGATCGGGGCTTCGATCGCCAGCGCCGCTTCGACGGCGAGCGCGGCGAGCGCGGCGACCGCGAGGAGCGTCCGCGTCGCTTCGACCGCGACGGCGAGCGTCCGCGCCGTGACCGCGAGGATCGCCCGCGCTTCGGCGACGGCGAGCGCGGCGAGCGCGAGCGTCCGCGGTTCGGCGACGGCGAGCGCGCTGAGCGTGGTGACCGCGGTGACCGCGAGCGTCGCCCGTGGCGCGACCGCGACGAGGCGCGCGGTGAAGGCCGCGAGGCGCGTGGCGAGCGCGGCGACCGCGAGGGTCGTCGCTTCGACCGCGACCGCGATCGCGAGGGTCGACGCGAGCGTCCCGACCACCGCGAGGAGACCGCGCCGGCCGCGAGCACCGCGACCGCCGAGGCCGTGCCCGAGGTGATCGAGGTCCGCACCGAACCGACGACGGACATCCGCACCGGCGACGTGCGCACCGATGGCGAGCGTACCGAGCACCGCGACCGCGGCGAGCACCGCGACCGCGGCGAGCGTCGCGATCGCGGCGAGCGTCGTGACCGCGGCGAGCGTCGTGACTTCGATCGCGACCGCGGCGAGCGCCACGAAGCGCGTGACCGCGACCGTGACCGCGGCGAGCGCCGTGACCGTGACCGCGACCGCGGCGAGCGCCGTGATCGCGTCGAGGCCGCGCCCGCTCCGGTGAGCGAGCCGACGCCTGCGCCGATCGAGGCCGTCGATGTCGCTGCCGGGACCGAGCCGACCAAGGTCGAGGACGTCGCCCGCGCCGCGCTCGAGCGCGCCGATCGGGCGTCGTCGCCCAAGGCGGAAGACCGCAAGGGCAAGCGCGACAAGAAGTCCGAGCCGACCGCCGAGACGCGCGAGTTCTGGGAGACCTGGGCCGAGGAGAAGTCCACGCGCCCGGCCCCTGCCCCGTCGCCCGCGCCCGCGCCCGCCGCTGCCGCCGAGACCGACGGCGAGGAGCGCACCGAGCGCCGGGGTGGCCGCGACCGCGGTCGCGGCCGCGACAAGGACAAGGAGCGCGAGAAGGGACGCGGCCGCAAGGAGGCCTCCGAGAAGGAGGACAAGAGCAGCAAGGCCAAGGCGGCCCCTGCGCCTGCGGCGGCCGCGGTCGCCGACGGTGCACAGGCGCGCCTGTTCGTGAGCCTCGGCAAGAAGCACGGCGTGACCGCCGACGACCTGCGGGCGCTGCTCGCGGGGCCGGTCGGTGGCGACAAGGCGCGCATCGGCTCGGTGAGCCTGCGCGACTCGCACGCCCACGTGCGCGTGCCCGAGGAGCTGGTCGAGGCGATCATCGCCGGCGTGCACGGCACGCAGCACAACGACCAGGACGTCACCGTCGAGCGCGCGCGGGCGTAGGCGCTCCCCGAACGGCTCCTACGCGCCCACCTGACTTCGCGCAGGTGGGCGCCCGCATGCGGTTCGTCGAAAGCATGCTGATCTTGAAGGGTGGCGATCGAGCTGTTGATCGTGCTGGCCCTCGTGCTGGTGAACGGTCTATTTGCAGGGGCGGAGATCGCGATCCTGAGCGTGCGCAAGACGCGCGTCCAGGAGCGCGCCGGAGCGGGTCATCGCGGGGCGCGCGCCGTCCAGACACTCCGCGATCAGCCCGAGCGGTTCCTCGCCACGGTCCAGATCGGCATCACGGTCGTCGGGGCGGCGGCGGCGGCGTTCGGCGGCTCGACGTTCGTGCAGTCGCTGACGCCCATGCTCGAGCACCTCGGGCTCGGCGGCTCGGCGCACCAGGTGGCGCTGTTCATCGTGGTGGCCGGCATCTCGTTCCTGTCGCTCGTCCTCGGCGAGCTGGTGCCCAAGTCGCTCGCGCTGCGGTACTCGGATGGCTACGCGTTCTTCGTCAGCCGCCCGCTGCTAGGGCTCTCGCGGATCGCCGCGCCGATCGTGTGGGTGCTGACCGCCTGCTCGAACGTCGTCCTCAGGATCTTCGGCGACCGCACGAGCTTCACCGAGGCGCGGATGTCGCGCGACGAGCTGCAGCAGATGGTGGAAGAGGCCGCGAAGGCGGGCTCGCTCGACGAGAAATCGAGCGAGATCGCGTCGCGAGCGCTCGAGCTCGCCGATGTCACCGCCAGCGAGGTCATGGTGCGCCGCGAGGAGATCATCGCGATCTCGAAGTCCGCGAGCGCGGAGGAAGTGCAGCGGCTGATCCTCGAGGAGGGCCACAGCCGCATGCCGGTCTACGACGGCGACGTCGACAACCTGATCGGGTACGTCGTCGCACGCGACCTGCTGGCGGTGGTGTGGGAGCAAGGGCTCGTCGTCGTCGATGACATCGTGCGCCCGCTGTTCTCGGTGCCGCTCACGGCGCGGATCACGGTGGTGCTGCGCGAGATGCAGGCCCGCCGTCTCCAGATCGCGGCGGTCGTCGACGAGCACGGTGGCACGGCCGGCATGGTCACGATCGAGGACCTGATCGAGGAGCTCATCGGCGATGTCGCCGACGAGGACGAGGTCCCCGATCCCGAGTTCGAGGTCGAGCCCGAGGGCAGTGTGCTGGTCCCCGGCTGGGTGCCGATCCGTAAGGTGAACCGCACGCTCGGCACGTCGCTGCCGATCGCCCGCGAGAGCACGACGATGGCCGGGCTGTGCATCGCGCTCGCGCTGGCGATCCCGGCGACCGGCTCGCGCTTCAAGGCGCCGGACGGCACGCTGCTCGAGGTCGTCGATGCGTCATCGCGCCGCGTCCGCATGGTCCGCGTGCAGCAGCCTCACGGCGAGCCCCGCACGCGTGCGCCGAAGCTCACCGAGTCGCGATGACCGCCGGGTGGTTCGGCCCCTCCAGCTCCGCGAGCGTGACGGGCTCGTTCCACACCAGCGCCGTCGCATTGGCGGCGAGCTGATCGTCGACGACTTCGTACAGCGGATCCAGGGTGACGCTCGCGGTGACCCGGCGATCTTGCACGTACGACGCGCGGCGCGCTCCGTCCTCTCCGAAGATGCCGAGCACGATCCGCTGCTCGTCGACGCCGAGCGAGACGAGCAGGTCGCGCACGGCCTCGGCGCGCCTGGCGGACAGGCGCACGTTCGTGACGTCGGAGCCGCGCGGATCGGCGTGGCCGTCCAGCAGGACGATGCCCGATGGGTGCTTCTCGGCCCACCGCACGATGTGCGTCAGCTGCTTCGTCGCGTCGGGCTTGAGCGTCGCCGAGCCGGTGTCGAACAGCAGATCCACGTCGCCGGCGCGACGGCCGTCGATGTCGGCCTGATGCTTCGCCGCGAGCTCGGGGGTGATCGGTTGGGCAAGCGCCGTGGCCGCGCCGGCCGCGACGACCATCGCGGCCACGATAGCTCCGTGTCTCATGACATGCCTCGCTTCTGCGAGGTCACGGCGGATCGTGGAGCAAACGATGTGCCGGGCTAGCCCTCGTCGTTCACGTCGACGTCTACATCGACGTCCTTGTCGACGTCTACATCGACGTCCGTGTCCTTCGGCTGGGCTTGCGCCTGCGCTTCGATGCCGACGTCACCGGTGTGGAGCTCCGCGATCGTCTTCATCTGGTCGCCAAAGGCCAGCGCCTGCGCACCCGAGTCGAGCTCGTGGTCGACGATCTGCGCCGTGGTGTTGCGGGTGATCCACGCGGTCACCCGACGATCGTCCGGGTACGAGGCGCGCCGATCTCCCTTTTCGCCGTGCAGTCCGAGCACGATCCGCTCCTGGGGCGCACCCATGGAGATCAGCTTGTCGCGCACGGCATCCGAACGCTTCCCCGAGAGGATCACGTTGTAGGTCTCCGGGCCTCGGGGGTCGGCGAAGCCGTCGAGGACGATGGTCGTTCCCTCGTACTTGTTCAGCTCGTCGACCAGCGGCTTCAGGACGCGCTCGTCGTTGCTGTTGAGCGCGGCGGAATCGAACCTGAAGAACAACTCCGCCGACTTGCAGGCTCGCTTGTTCTCTTCGGCAGAGCCCAGCGTGGCGGTCTTCTTGATGGACTTCTCTTGGGTCAGCCGGCCCTGGGAGCCCTGATCACTCGTATCGATCTGGGTGTCGCGCTGGGACTGCATGTCCCGCTGGGCCTGTGTGTCCTGGTGGACATTGACGTTGACGTCATCGTCCTGGGCGTACGCGACGCCGCCTCCTACGACGACCGAAACAGCTGCAACGATCTTTGAGAACTTCATGGTTGTCTCCTCGGCCTCCTGGGGAGGTCGCTTTTCCGAGGAGCAATCGACATGCCTCGGGCGCTCGGACAAACCTGATCACGCCGTGTCAGCTTTTCGCGGTCGGTGCCGAACGCGCCGATCGGCCGGCTTGACACCTGAACATGCGCTCCGTAGGGTGGCCGCCTATGGCCCGTAGCTCGCTTGGACCAGGACGTGACGCACCCAAGAGCGAGCCCGACACGATCGTCGTCGAGGGAGCGCGCGAGCATAACCTGGTCGTCGACCACCTCGAGCTCCCCAAGCACCGCCTGGTCGTGATCACCGGGCCCTCGGGCTCCGGCAAGTCGAGCCTGGCCTTCGACACGCTGTACGCCGAAGGGCAGCGCCGCTACGTCGAGTCGCTGTCGGCGTACGCACGCCAGTTCCTCGGCCAGATGGAGAAGCCCAAGTACGAACGCATCCGAGGGCTCTCGCCCACGATCGCGATCCAGCAGAAGAGCGCGTCGAGCAACCCGCGCTCGACGGTCGGGACGATCACGGAGATCTACGACTACCTCCGTGTCCTGTACGCGCGGGCCGGCGAGCAGCGCTGCTACAGCTGCGGTGGTCCGGTCGGGGCCCGCACCGCGGGCGAGATCGTCGACGAGCTCGCGACGCTGCCCGACAAGACGCAGGTCACGATCCTGGCGCCGAAGGCGGAGAACCGCAAAGGCGAGTTCCGCGAGCTGTTCGCCGAGCTGCGCAAGGCCGGCTTCGTGCGCGTGAAGATCGACGGCATGATCGTGCGGCTCGAGGACGTCGAGGCGCTCGAGAAGCAGAAGAAGCACTCGATCGAGCTCGTGATCGATCGCCTGTCGATCTCGGCGAAGGACAAGGGCCGGCTGACCGACTCCGTCGAGACCGCGCTGCGCGAGGGCAAGGGCAAGCTGATGGTCGACGTCGGCGATGAGAAGGTGCCGCGCGTCTACTCCGAGGCGAACGCGTGCCCCAAGTGCGGCATCGGCTTCCCGGAGCTGTCCCCGCAGAGCTTCTCGTTCAACTCGCCGCTCGGCATGTGCGTCGAGTGCAACGGCCTCGGCGAGCGCATGGCGGCCGACCCGGATCTCGTGGTGCCCGACCAGACGCTCTCGATCCGCAACGGCGCGGTCGCGGTGTGGGGCGAGGCGATCGCGAAGGACTCGGGGTGGACCACGAACATCGTCAAGGCGCTCGCGAAGACGTTCAAGATCGACCTCGACAAGCCGTGGAACAAGCTCGACAAGAAGCAGCGCGAGGTGCTGATGCACGGCACCGGCGACAAGCGCGTGACCGTGGCGTGGGAGGGCCGCCACTCGACGGGCGAGTGGGCGATGCGGTTCGAGGGCATCCTCGCGCAGCTCGAGCGTCGCCACCGCGAGAGCAACTCCGAGCGCGCACGTGCGCACTACGAGCAGTTCTTCCGCGCGATCCCGTGCGCGACCTGTCACGGTACGCGCCTGCGCCCCGAGTCGCGCGCGGTGTTCGTCAACGACAAGCCGATCGTCGATGTCACCGGCATGACCGTGAAGGAGGCGTTCGAGTTCATCTCGACGATGAAGCTCACCGGCTCGCGCGCGCAGATCGCGGGCGAGGTGCTCAAGGAGATCCGCGCGCGGCTGACGTTCCTCCTCGACGTCGGCCTGGACTACCTGACGCTGCACCGCGGGGCGGGCACGCTGTCGGGTGGCGAGGCGCAGCGCATCCGGCTCGCGTCGCAGCTCGGCAGCGAGCTGTCCGGCGTGCTGTACGTGCTCGACGAGCCGTCGATCGGCCTGCACCAGCGCGACAACGAGCGCCTGATCCGCACGCTGCACCGGCTGCGCGACCTCGGCAACACGGTGCTCGTCGTCGAGCACGACGAGGCCACGATCGAGGCGGCGGACTGGGTCGTCGACTTCGGCCCCGGGGCCGGGCGACACGGCGGCCGCGTGATCGCCGAGGGCACGCCGGACGACGTGAAGCAGGTCGAGAAATCGATCACGGGCCGGTTCCTCGCGGGCACCGAACGCATCGAAGTGCCGCCGCAGCGGAGGGAGCCGACGAGCTGGGTCAAGCTGACCGGCGCGCGCGAGCACAACCTGAAGAACGTCACCGTCGAGATTCCGCTCGGCGTGATGGTCGCGGTCACCGGTGTCTCGGGTGCGGGCAAGTCCTCGCTGATCAACGCGACGCTCCACCCTGCCCTCAACCGCATGCTGCACCGCTCGCTCGATCGCGTCGGGCCGTACGACTCGCTCACCGGCCTCGGCAAGGTCGACAAGTGCATCGTCATCGACCAGCAGCCGATCGGACGCACGCCGCGCTCGAACCCGGCGACGTACACCAAGGCGTTCGACCTGATCCGCGAGCTCTACGCGCAGATGCCGCAGGCGCGCACGTACGGCTATCAGGCGGGCCGGTTCTCGTTCAACGTGTCCGCGAAGCAAGGCGGCGGGCGCTGCGAGGCGTGCGAGGGCGCCGGCGTGCGCGAGGTCGAGATGCACTTCCTGCCGAACGTGTTCGTCACGTGCGAGGTGTGCAAGGGCCGGCGCTACAACGACGCCACGCTGCGCGTGACCTACAAGGACAAGAACATCGCCGAGATCCTCGACACGCCGATCGAAGAGGCGGCGGTGCTGTTCCAGCACCACAAGCAGCTGTCGCGGATCATGAACACGCTCGTCGACGTCGGCCTCGGCTACCTCTCGCTCGGCCAGCCGGCGACCACGCTGTCGGGCGGTGAAGCGCAGCGCGTGAAGCTCGCCCGCGAGCTCGCCCGCGTGCAGACCGGCCGCACGCTGTACCTGCTCGACGAGCCGACCACGGGCCTCCACTTCGGGGACGTCAAGAAGCTGCTCGAGGTGCTCGGCCGCCTCGTCGACGGCGGCAACACGGTGCTGGTCATCGAGCACAACCTCGACGTCATCAAGACCGCCGACTGGATCATCGACCTCGGCCCCGAGGGCGGCTCCGCCGGCGGCGAGATCATCGCGGCCGGCACGCCCGAGCAGGTCGCCCAGGTCGCGCGCAGCTACACCGGCCAGTTCGTGAAGCCGCTGCTCGAGCGTGCCCGCCGGCTCGCGCGCACGACCAACGGCAGCGGCGGCAGCGGCACGCGCAGCTCGCGCCGCGATCGCAGCGCCGAGGCGTCGCCTTAACGGCGTCGGCGACGCGCGCCGACCACCGCGAGTCCTACGAGCACGAGCGTCAGCGAACCACGCGGGCCGGTCGCCGAGCACGCGCCCGTGTCCGCGGGATCCTCGTCGGTGCCGTACTCGTAGCCGTTACCGATGCGCCTGGCCTGGGCGGCCGGCCCGTGCGAGTAGACGGCGTCGAGGCTGTAGGTCTCGTCGAACAGCGCGACCCACGAGCTGCCGTCGACGGACGCGAGCGTGAGGAGCGAGCCCTCGGTGAATGTCACGCGGTAGTAGTCCCGCTCGGGCATCGACGCGTCGAACGCGAAGAGCTGGTCATCGTAGACGTCGTGGTGCCAGACGTAACCTCCGGGCATCGGCACGAGCGAACGCGGCCCGTCGTCCCGATCGACGCGCGAGACCTCGACGAGGTCCGCGTCGAACGTGACGAGCTCGCTGCCGTACCGCTCGCCGAACCACACCAGATCGTCGCGATCCGGGATCAACTCGATCCTGGTGACGAGGTGGTTCGTCGCGAAGGTCCCCGTCGCGCTGGTCGCGGCGTCGTACACGTGGATGTTGACGCTGCGACCATCGTCCGCGCACGCGGCCCATGCGATCCGGCTGTCGTCGACGTCGATCACCCGGTTACCGCAGCTCGGCCCCGCAGGTTGAAGGATGCGCTCCTCGCCGTCGAGGCTCCGCAGGCGCAGCTCCTGATCCGCCACCGCGATCCACCAGCGCGTGCCGTCCCACACGGCGGCGCCGAGCTCGTCGACCAGCGTGACGCGGCTCACGTCGCCATTCCCATCGAGCTCGAGGGCATGAGTGCCGAGCTCGTCGTCGATGGCGAGCAGCGCGGCGCCATCGGCCGACCAACCACGCACGTTCGAGATCTTGGCGGCGCCGTCGAGGTCGACACTCCACGGCATGAGGACGCCGGGGTCGCCGCCTCCCTCCATCACGCTGCGCTCGAGCGACGTGCCGCCGCGGTCGTCGTCGCGGACGCCGACCAGATAGGCCCGATCGCCGGTGCTGACGACGGCGCCCCGATCGTAGGTCACGAGCTCGAGCGGTCCAGAGCCGCCGCCGCCGCCGCCACTACTGCACTGGCCGTCGCCGCCGGGGTTGTAGATCGGGCAGCCTTCGCCGCATCCGATGCCGACGAGACCAGCGAGCACGAGTCCAACAAAGAAGCGCACGCGCGGCGCTCGTGCAACGCCGGCGCCACCGCGAACCCTGCGTGATCACGCGGTGCGCTGACGAAACTCTGGCGACGACATGACGGCGAGCGACCGAGGCTCGACACCAGCGCGGCGCAATGGCGACAGCGGCCGCACAAAGGGCGCCACATCGTCGAGCGACGCGACGTCCTCCCCCGTGCCTACAGCTCGTTGACCTCGCGGTTGCTCGCGGCCTCGTCTTCGAGCGCTGCGGCCGCGTCCTCGTCGCCTGCTTCGCGCAGCTCGGCGGCGCGCAGGTCGATCCCGTCGAGGAAGGTCTCCAGCTCGCTCTGCGCGGCGAGGTTGAACACCTCGTAGTCGCGCCAGTGGAAGTAGTCGGTGGGCTCGTGGAATGGGATGCCGAGGTTCTCGGCGAACAGGCGATCGCTGTTGGAGAAGTCGTCGGCGGGGCGGCCGTCGGGGTGCGGGCCGTCGACGTTCTTCTTGTAGCCGGAGTCGCCGACCATGAACGAATTCGCCCAGTCGATGCCCTGGGTGCACTTGTTCTTGATCTTCTGATCGAGGAGCTCGGCCATCCCGATCTCGGGCTTGCGGAAGTGATCGTAGTTCTCTGCGAAGTCGAAGTAGTGAACGGGGCCGCCGAGGCTGCGCAGCTTCGAGATCGCGAGCACGAGCGCCTTCTCGGCGGTCTCGTAGGTCTGGTACCCCGAGCTGACGCCGCCTTGGTTGGAGACGACGGCGATGACGTAGCCCTGGCGCGCGAGCCGGAGCATCTCGGGCGCGACGAACGGCAGCACGTTGACGTCGGTCGCGGAGCTGGCCGTGGGGGCGCCGCTCTTCGAGACGCGGATCGTCGAGTCGGCGTCGAAGAACGCGACCTTGGTCTCCTGGGTGCCCGGGGCGCAGCGCACCGCGGTCATCGTGCGGCGCTTGCGGAGGATCGCGATCCCGTCGGCCTTGCCGTCGGCATCGACATCGAGGTCATCGGGCTCCTCGGAGGCGGCGGTGCACCCGGTGGCAAGTGCAGTCGCCAGCAGCAAGACGGACGTGCGCATGGTCGCGGCCGGACCGAGCACACGCGATGCCACTGCAACTACCCGCCGCGCCACGGTTCGCGTGGTACCGGAAGCGTGGGTGGCCGGCGGCGTGAGTTGCGTCAATCGTCGAGGTCGCCCTCATCGCCGAGGACGGGGACGGAAGAGATCGTCACGCGAATGACGGCGCTCGTCGGCGGGATCACGAAGCTCGGATGCCGATCGGCCGCGAAGGCGATGAGCTCCATCTCGGCGACGCCGACGTTGATGGCGCCCGCCGCCTGCGCGAGCTTCTGGTCGGGCCCGGTGCCAGGCGGCGTATCGAGCTCCGTCCCGGCGTCGAACAGCACCAGCTGATCCGTCACGTCTCCGCTGATCCCGTTCGCGTCGACGGGAAACAGATCGAGCCCACCATCGTCGAACGCGTAGAACCAGTCATTCGACTGCAAGAACATCGTCTGCAGCTGCAAGCGATCGCCGGGCTCGGCGTCGAACATGAACGTCGAGACCTCCGCCGGGAAGCCGTCGAGCGCCGGGAAGATCGCCGGGCCGTTGTCCGCGCCGCCGCTCGCCGTGAACTCGCCGAACTCGAGGATGACGGGCTCGTCGGGACCGAACGCGAGCGCGTTCTGGGCGTCCTCGAAGATCTCGAGCTGGGTCTGGATGCCGAGATCCACCGGCGCGAGCGCCGCCGACGGAATGCCTTCCTCCGCGAGCAGCTCCGTGCCGGTGTTCGCGAAGGTGCCTACGCGGAACGCGGGATCGATGTCACCGCGGAACACGACGAACGCGCCGGCGGAGAGCGGCACGGTTCCCATCGCGCGGGTCGAGTCGATCGTCTGCGGCGCCGAGACGGCCTCGACGGTGACCGTGAACCGACGCACCTCGTCGTCGTCGTCGTCGCACGCGGCGAGCAACGCCGGGAGCACCATCCATCGTGCAAGTCGTTTGAGGCTGGTCATGGCGCGACGTGGTGCAGCGGTCGTGCCGCGATATCCGCGCGTCCGCTCGCGCGGGTGTCCGCTGCACGCGAGCGCTGGGCTCGCCGCGTCGTCGCGGCGCTCGCACGCGTAGCCGCGGGAGCATCACAGCTCGGCAGCGGTGAACGTGAGGACCTGGTCGATCGTGGCAGCGCCGGTCGCGAGCATGACCAGGCGATCGAACCCGAGCGCGATGCCCGCGGACGGCGGCAGCCCTTCGGCGAGCGCGGCGAGCAGCCGCTCGTCGACCGGATAGATCGCCCTGCCCCGCGCGCGGCGGACGCGGAGGTCATCCTCGAACCGCGCGCGCTGCTCGAGGTGATCGGTCAGCTCGCCGAACGCATTCGCGAGCTCGAGCCCGCCGACGTACGCCTCGAACCGCAGCGCGGTGAGCGGATCGTCGGGCCTGCGCTTCGCGAGCGCGGCGAGCGGCGCCGGCCAGTCCTCGAGGACGAGCGGACGCTCGAGCGCGGCGATCGCGGGATCGACGCGCGCGAGGAACGCGGCGAAGAAGGCGTCGTCCCAGGCCGTGTCGTCGGCGATGTCGAGGCCGGCCGCACGCATGGTCCGCACGAGGTCCGCCGCCGGCTCGTCACCGCGCACCTCGACGCCGGCCCATCGATGCATCGCCTCGCGCACCGTCATCCGCGGCCACGGGGGCGTCACGTCGATCTCCCGGCCGGCGACGCGCGCGAATGGGCGACCCGCGACCGCGCGCACGACCGCCGCGACCAGCTCCTCGGTGTCACGCACGATCGCGTCGAGCTCCGCGAACCCGCGGTACCACTCGACCATCGTGAACTCGCTCGCATGGTGCGGCCCATGCTCGTTCGCGCGGAAGCACTTGCACACCTGGTAGATGCGTTCGAAGCCCGCCGCGAGCAGCCGCTTCATCTGGTACTCCGGCGACGTGATCAGATAGCCGCCGCCGGCGGGCACCGCCTCGAGGTGGATCTCGAGCCCCGGGCTCGGCACGACCAGCGGGGTCTCGATCTCGACGAAGTCGCGCTCGGCGAAGAACGTCCGCAGCGCGGACAGCGCCTTCGCCCGCGCGTGCAGCGCCGCCATGCGCTCGCGCGGCAGGCGAGCGACCTCGGTGCGCGGCCCGGGATAGTCGCCACCCGGAAACGCACGCACGACCGTGGCGGCGTCGACAAGATCGCCGGCACGCCAGCCAGGCTGGGCAGCGACGCGGACATCGCGCCGCTCGCCGCGGACGATCGCGACCTCGCCATCGACGGCGAGGACGCGCCCGCGCAGGGTCACTGCTTGTTCACGCGCTCGACGTACTCGTGCGTACGCGTATCGATCTTGATGGTGTCGCCGACGCGGATGAACAGCGGCACGGCCACGGTCGCGCCGGTCTCGACGGTCGCGGGCTTGGTGACGTTGCCGCTGGTGTCACCCTTGACGCCGGGCTCCGACGCGGTGACCTCGAGGAACACGAACGTCGGCAGCGTGACGTCGACCGGGCGATCGTTGAAGAACACCACCGTGCACGGCAGGTTGTCCTTCATCAGATCGTGCGCCTCGCCGATCAGGTCCGCGCTGATCGAGACCTGCTCGTAGTTCGTCTGATCCATGAACACGAGGTCGCCGCCCTCCTTGTAGAGGAACTGCATGTCGCGAGTCTCGACGTTCGCCGGCTCGAGCTTCTCGCCCGAGCGGATGTTCATCTCCTTGATCGTGCCGTTCAGGAGGTTCTTGAACTTCGTGCGCGTGAACGCGGCACCCTTCCCGGGCTTCACGAACTGGAACTCGACAACCGTCCACGGGTTGCCGTCCATCAGCACCTTGAGGCCCTTGCGGATATCCGACGTGTCGTACATGGGTTGGGGACGTTTACCCCGTGGCCTCGGGACCTGTCAAACCTCCCCTCACCCACACCTTGCCGAGCCTTGGACCCTGGGGGATAAGTTCCGCAGTGGATGCGACGGCGCACTACCGTAACCTCGTCACGCTCGGGCGTGCCGAGTTCCTCGCAGGCGCCGCGGCGGCCGGCGACGGCGACCTGATCTTCTACATCACGAGCGATCTGTACAGCGCGCTCGGAGGAGCCGGCCCAGCGTGAGCGAATGGAATCAGCGCGAGCTGTGCCCCGACGGGGGCTGCACGGGAGTCATCGGTCCGGACGGGACCTGCAAGGTCTGCGGACGCGCCGCGCCGAACTGGGGCGACGAACGCCGGCGCGGCATGGTCGCCTCCGCCGCGCCTACCGATGACGACGATCACGACGACGCGAGCGACCAGGATCCGATCGCGCCCTCGGCCCCCGCCGCTCTCGGTGCCGCCGCCGAGTGGAGCGATCGCGAGATGTGCTCCGACGGTGCGTGCATCGGCGTCCTCGACGAGCGCGGCGTGTGCAGGGTGTGCGGCAAGCAGGACCCGGCGTGGAAGCCGCGCGTCCCCCGCTCCGCCCCCGCCGATGACGCAGCACTCGCCGACGTAGCCGCCGACCTCGCCGCGAAGATGCCGGAGGCGGCCGTCGACGCCCTGCGCCCCGCCCCCTCGCTCGCGACCGCCGAGCACGACGCCGATGCCGCCCCCGATGCGGAGCCCGTGTCCGGGTCCGACGACGAGCCGCGCGCGCTGTGCCACGACGGCGCCTGCGTCGGCGTGATCGGCGCCGATAGCAAGTGCAAGCTTTGCGGCAAGGATGCGGCGTGATCCCCACGCGCGCCACCGTCGTCGGTGCGGGCGGCCTGGGTGGGCCGATCGCGCTGGCGCTCGGCGCGGCAGGCCTCGAGCTGACCATCGTCGATGCCGACGTCGTCGAGCTCTCGAACCTGCACCGGCAGATCCAGTTCACGGGCGCTGACCTTGGCGCACCGAAAGCCAGGCAGCTCGCCGCGGTCGTCGAGGCGCGCGGCGGCAAGGCGCGCAGCTTCGTGCAGCGCTGGACGCCCGCCGTCGCCGACGAGCTGTCCGCCGACGCGGATGTGATCATCGATGGCAGCGACGATCCCGCGACCAAGTTCGCGGTCGCCGACTGGGCGGTCGCCAATGGCCGGCCGTACGTGATCGCTGCGGCGCTGCGCTACGGCGGCAATGCGATGGCCGGCGCGCCGGGCGTCGCGTGTTACCGATGCCTGTTCGAGGAGCCCGCCGAGGCGCCGAGCTGCGGTGACGCCGGCGTGCTCGGCCCCGTCGTCGGTGCGATCGGCGGCGTCGCCGCTGCGCTCGTGCTCGGTCTCGCGCGCGGTGATCGCACGCACGCGGGCGCGCTGTTCGTGTTCGACGATCTTCGCCGCGAGGCTGCGCCGCGGATCGTTCGCTTCGCACCGCGCTCGGGCTGCTCGGCATGTGCGCGCGCGCCGGTGTCCCCGTTCGAAGCCGCGCCCGTGCGCATCGCGAGAGGCAGCTGATGGCGAGCATCCGCGTCCCGAGCGCCCTGCGCAGGTTCACCGGCGGCGCCTCCGACATCGAGACCACGGCGAGCACCGTGCGCGACGCGCTCGCCCAGCTGGAGCAGCAGCACCCCGGTATCGGTGCGAAGCTGCTCGACGGCGGCAAGGTCAAGCCGTTCATTCGCATCTACGTCGGCGCCGACGACATCGGCGAGCTCGGGGGCCTCGACGCCAAGGTCGGCGATCGCGACGAGATCTCGATCGTCCCCGCGATCGCCGGTGGGCGCGGACGCGAGGGAGGCGTGCGTGCGTGACGATCAGGTGCACCGCTATTCGCGGCACATCTTGCTCCCCGACGTCGGCGGCCTCGGCCAGACCGCGCTCTTCCGCTCCATCGCGCGCGTGACCGTGTCGCGCGATCCGGCCGCCGATGTCATCGCGGCGACCTATCTCGCGGCCGGCGGCGTCGGCACCCTCTCGGTCACCGGCGCGACCGACGACGAGCTGGCCACGATCGCGAAGGCCGGCCCCGACACCCACGTCATCGCGGGCAACGCAGGCGCGCCGGGCACGAACAGCCACGGCACCGAGGTCGTGTTCGCGCCGCAGCCGGCATGGTGGCCGAGCACCGAGGGCGACACCATCGCGCTCGCGTTCTGGCGCGGCGGCGAGGCCGCCGTGCGCTGGATGGCCGACGTCGCGAACCGGTGATGAGCGGCGCCCCGAAAATGGGGCCCGTCCCCGTAGCGCGCGAAAAGGGGACCGTCCCCGTTTTCATTCCCTCTCAGCTGCTCGCGGCCGTGTACGGGCACGCACGCGCTGAGTTTCCAGCGGAGTGCTGCGGGTATCTCACTGGACCCGCGAACGCGGACGCCGTCGATGCGGTCGTTCCATGTCGCAACGCGCAGGCCGACGGTGAACATCCGCTCGTCCCCGAGCGCGGCACCGATGCGGGCTTCGTGATCGCGGGCGCGGAGCTGTTCGCGTTCGCCCGGAGCTTCGACGGTCCGTCGCCGGCGCGTGTCGTCTATCACTCGCACACGAACGGGCGCGCGTACCTGTCCGACGTCGATCGGGAGATGGCGGCCGGGCCCGCAGGGCCGGCGTATCCGGTGCAGCACCTCGTGGTCGGCCTCGATGCCGAGCGCATCACCGAGGTCGCGCAGTTCGCGTGGGCCGACGACGCGCGCGACTTCGTCGAGGTCGCGAGGTGGCGGCCGTGAAGCTCGGCATCGTGCTCGCGACCCGCGCGGATCTGGGGACCGCAGCGGCGCTCGCACACGCCGCACGGCGCGCGCGTCACGAGGTCGCGATGTTCGTGATGGACGCCGGCGTGCATGCGATCGCCGAGCACCCCGGCGTCGCCCTCGCGCTGCTCGACGATGATTGCGAGCTGACCGCGTGCTCCAACTCCGCCGTGGGTCTCGAGCTCCCCGACGGCGTCGTGCGCGGGAGCCAGGACGATCACGCCGCCGTGCTCGGCACCAGCGACCGCGTGGTGGCGCTGACATGAAGACCGTGATCGTCGTGCGCACGTCAGATCCACACCGCCAGTCCGAAGCACTGCGCGCCGCGCTCGGCGTCACGCTGCGCGGGGCCGCGATCGAGGTCGTGATCGACGAACCACCGCACACGCCGCTCGCGCAGCGGGCCACCGACACGCTGCGCGCGTTCGGCCACGCCGTCGGACCCGCTGACGACATGGGTGAGAAGCTCGCGCGCGCCGACGTCGTCGAGGTGTGGACGATGACCACCGCGCCGACGACCTCGCCAACAAGCACGTCGCCGATACGCGGGGCATCGCCCCCGCGCCCACGTGGGCGCATCCTGCACCTCGTGCGCAGCGAGCCGCCGGTCGGCGCGGTGGCCGAAGGCGACTGGGTGGTGTATCTCGATGCCATGCGGCTCGCCGGCTCGGGGCGCCCGCCGCTGCCCGCCGGGCCCATCGATCATGACCAACTCGTCCAGCTCAGCTTCGCCGCCGATCTCGTCGTCACCTGGTGACATCTGCGACGTGCGCGGCGAGGTGTGCCCGTTCACCTTCGTCCGCACCAAGCTCGCGCTCGAGGCCCTGCCGATCGGGGCGACGCTGCGGGTGCTGGTCGACCACGAGCCCGCGGTGCGCAACATCCCGCGCAGCGCGACCGAGTGGGGCCAGGAGGTGCTGGGCGTCGAGGTGGTCTCCGCCGGCGTCTGGGCGATCGACCTCCGCCGGCGAGTGCGCTAGGGTTCCGACGATGTCCAAGCTCGCCACGCTGCGTACCGCGCTGGCCGACTACCCGGGGCTGGTGGTCGCGTTCTCCGGCGGCGTCGACTCCGCCTTCTTGCTCGCCGTCGCCGCCGAGGTGCTGGGCGACCGTTGTCACGCGGTGACCGCGGTCTCGCAGACGATGGCGCGCTCCGAGGTCGCGGATGCGGTCGCCCTGGCCAAGGAGCTCGGGCTCGGCGATCGCCACCACGTGATCGAGTCCCACGAGCTCGACGTGCCGGGCTTCTCCGACAACCCGACGCACCGCTGCGCGCTGTGCAAGACCGAGCTGATGGACGTCGTCGCGCCACTCGCGCACGACCTCGGTGATGTCCCCGTCGCGCTCGGCACCAACGTCGACGATCTCGGCGACGTGCGGCCCGGCATCGCGGCCGCCCGCGACCGCGGCGCGCGCATGCCGCTCGTCGACGCGCAGCTGACGAAGGCCGAGGTCCGCGCGCTGTCGCGCGAGCTCGGGCTCCGCACGTGGGACAAGCCGCAGCTCGCCTGCCTGTCGTCGCGCTTCCCCTACGGCACGCAGATCACGCCGGAGCGCCTGCGCCGCGTCGATGCGTTCGAAGAGGGCTTGCGCGAGCTCGGCTTCCGCCAGCTGCGCGTACGCTTTCACGACGCGATCGCGCGGCTCGAGATCACGACCGAGGATCTCCCCTCGATCGTCGCGCCCGGAGTGCGCGAGCGCGTGGTCGCGCTCGGCAAGCAGCTCGGCTTCTCGTACGTCGCCCTCGATCTCGCCGGCTTCCGCTCGGGCTCGCTCAACGAGGTGCTCCCCGCCGAGCAGCTCGTGCAGCTGCGCGGGCGGTCTGTGTGAAGCACGCGCTGGCGCTCCTCGTCATCGCCGCCGCCGCGGCCGGCGCGAGCGCCGACGATGCGCTGCCCAAGAAGGACCGCGCACGCGCCGCCAAGTCCCCGCAGCACGGGCCCGTGCCCAAGCCCGGCACCAAGCCCGCGCCGCTCGTGAACCTCTACAACTCGTGGACCCACGAGTGGCTCGCGATCGAGGCCAAGCGCCTGCCCTCGCAGGACACGATCGATCGCTTCCTGCGCGACCACTTCACCAACGCGCCGACGAAGATGGAGGCGCGGCTCGTCGAGATGGTGGCCTCCGCCGCTCGGAACTTTCGCAGCGACGTCGCGATCATCGTGTCGGCGTTCCGCCACCCCAAGTACAACCTCATCCTCCGCAAGAAGGGCCATCAGGTCGCGCGTGACAGCCAGCACACGCACGGCAACGCGATCGACTTCTACCTGCCGCGCATCCCGACGCTCGTGCTCCACGACTGGGCCAAGGCGCAGCGGCTCGGCGGCGTCGGGCTGTACACGGGCAGCGGCTTCATCCACATGGACACCGGCCAGGTCCGCTATTGGTCCGGCGAATAGCCGGTTATGCTCCGGCCCATATGTCGACGTGGGCATGGATCGGCATCGGGGTGGTCGTCTTCCTCGTGCTCGTCGCGGTCTACGACGTCACGCAGAAGCGCCACGCGGTGCTTCGCAATTTCCCGATCATCGGTCACTTCCGCTACTGGCTGGAGGCCATCGGCCCCGAGCTACGCCAGTACATCGTGACCTCCAACGACGAGGAGCGTCCGTTCTCGCGCGATCAGCGCCGCTGGATCTACTCGTCGTCGAAGAAGGAGAACAACTACTTCTCGTTCGGCACGGACAACGACATCGAGCGCCCGGGCTACATCATCGTCCGCCACAGCGCGTTCCCGCTGCACACGCCGCACCTGGGCGAGCCCGGCTACGACCCGCAGTACAAGCTGCCGTCGATCCGCACGCTCGGCGCGTGGCGCGGCCGCAAGCACGCGTTCCAGCCGTCGTCGATCGTGAACACGTCGGCGATGAGCTACGGCTCGCTGTCGTCGGCCGCGGTCGAGGCGATCAACCGGGGCGTCGCGCTCGCCGGCGCGCTGCAGAACACCGGTGAAGGTGGCATCTCCGATCACCACCGCCACGGCGGCGAGCTGATCTGGCAGATCGGCACGGGCTACTTCGGCGCACGCGATGACCGAGGCAAGTTCTCGCTCGATCGCATGCTCGAGAGCATCGCCTCGGCGAAGGTCCGCGCGATCGAGATCAAGCTCTCGCAGGGAGCGAAGCCCGGGCTCGGCGGCGTGCTGCCCGCCGCGAAGATCACGCCCGAGATCGCGCGCATCCGCGGCATCCCGATGGACCGGGACTGCATCAGCCCGGCGAACCACACCGCGTTCTCCGACGTGTCGAGCATGCTCGACTTCATCGAGCGCATCGCGGATGCGACGGGGCTACCTGTCGGCATCAAGTCCGCCGTCGGCGACCTCGCCTTCTGGCGCGAGCTCGCAGCGCAGATCGACAAGACCAAGCGTGCGCCCGACTTCATCACCATCGACGGTGGTGAGGGCGGCACCGGCGCCGCGCCGCTCGTGTTCACCGATCACGTCGCGCTGCCGTTCAAGCTCGGCTTCACGCAGGTCTATCGCGAGTTCGCCGAGGCCGGCGTCCACCACAACGTCGTGTTCGTCGGCTCCGGCAAGCTCGGCTTCCCCGAGACCGGCCTGCTCGCGCTCTCGCTCGGCTGCGACATGCTCAGCGTCGCGCGCGAGGCGATGATGTCGATCGGCTGCATCCAGGCGCAACGCTGCCACACCGGCCACTGCCCGACCGGCGTCGCGACCCAGAGCAAGTGGCTCATGCACGGCCTCGATCCGACGCTCAAGGCGGCGCGCCTCGCGAACTACCTCACGACGCTGCGCAAGGACCTCCTCCACCTGGCGCACGCGACCGGCCACGCGCACCCCGCGCTCGTGCCGCTCGATCAGCTCGATCTCGTCGACAGCAACACACATACCCGCTCGGCGCGCGAGGCGTTCGGCTACCAGCCGGGCTGGGGCCTGCCTCCTGCAGACGCGGCCGACGCGATCCGCGCCGCCTGACCTCCTGCGTCGATCGAGCCCACTCGCGATGAGGCCTCGTTCCAGGCCGGCTCCGCCAACGCGCGCGTCTCCAAGTCGTGATACCTACGGCGGCGGGTGCGCGCACACATCTGGTGGATGGTCCTGATCGGTTGCGGTGGTGACAAGGCCGCGCCGCGGGAAGCGCTGTCGAACAAGGCGACGATCGTCGTGCTGGATCGCGCCCCCGCCGACGCGGTCGAGCTGAACGTTCGCGTCGTGCGCTGGTCGTGCGCCGTCTCGCACCCCCGCGAGGTGTCGACCCCGGATCTCGTGATCCCGGCCGGGCGGCCGATCAAGCTCGTCGCCGCGACGCCGGAGCAGGGCTCCGACGTCGGCATGGAGGTCGCACTCGTCGGCACCCGCGTCGCCAAGCCGGTGCGCTTCGATCACCCCGTCGAGATCGCGTTTCGCGTCGACGAGCCCGGCACGTACCAGTGGCGGTGCCCGACGATCGTTCCGCCGAAGGGCGGCGACAACATGGATCCCGCGCAGTACGATCCGGTGAAGTCGTTCCGCGTGATCCCCGCCGCGGAGTACGACGCGTTCCTCGCGGCGAACGATCCGAATGATCCGGCGAACCAGCTCACCCTCGGCCGGCAGGTCTACGAGCGCAAGGGCTGCGTCTCGTGTCACTCGCTCGACGGCTCAGCACGGGTCGGACCGTCATGGGCCGGCATCTGGGGCACGACCGTGACCCTGGCCGACGGCAGCTCGCGTGTCGTCGACGAGGCCTACGTCCGGCAGTCCGTCGAGACGCCGAGTGCGTTCGGGCGGCCCGGCTTCCCGATCGGCACGATGCCGTCGTTCCAGGGCCAGCTGCGCGAGCGCGAGCTGAAGGCGGTGACCACGTTCATCGCGTCGCTGAAGGACGTCAAGACCTTGGCGCAATAGCCGCTTCCCAAGTCGCGGCGGATCGGTTAGGCCCGGGCCATGGCTGATGTCCTCGTCTGGCTCGATATGGAGATGACCGGGCTCGATCCCGCGCGCGAGCGCATCATCGAGGTCGCGACCATCCTCACCGACGGGCAGCTCGTCGAGCTCGGCGCCGGGCCCGACCTCGTGATCCATCAGCCCGACGACATCCTCGCGGCGATGGATGACTGGAACACGAAGCACCACGGTGCGTCCGGCCTCGTCGATCGCGTGCGCGCGTCGTCGGTGACCGAGGGCGACGCCGAGGCGCAGACGCTCGAGTTCATCAACAAGCACGTGGGCGCCAAGGATCGCCCGGTGCTCGCGGGGAACTCGATCCACCAGGATCGCCGGTTCATCCACCGCTACATGCCGTCGCTCGATGCGCGCCTGCACTACCGCATGGTCGATGTCTCGACGATCAAGGAGCTCGCGCGCCGGTGGTACCCGCAGGTGATCGCGAAGCAGCCCAAGAAGAACGAGTCCCACCGCGCGCTCGATGACATCCGCGAGTCGATCGACGAGCTGCGCTTCTACCGGACCCACATCTTCCGGGCGCTCGATGGGGCCTCCGAAGCCCCAACCGCCGGCTAGTCCGGCTGCCACCTGCTGCAACCGCGCAGCATCACGAGCGTCCGGCCGGGCATGTCCGTTGCTCGGACAGGCCGCATGCGCACGGTCGCCCTGTCCACGCTGTCCGCCGTCGTCCTGTCCGCCAGCCTGCTCGGCTGCTCCACCACGGAAGAGGACGCCCTGCCCGATGACCTGCAGTTCATCGACGACAGCAAGGCCGACGACTTCATCAGCCTGTCGGCGACCGAGTACCAGCTCGAGGGCGCGAGCACCATCGTGCTCGACGCGAGCCGGGCGTCACGGACCTCCGCGGAGCGCCTCGCCGAGGCCAAGAAGCTGGTCGGCTACAAGCAGATCGCGATCGCGTGGTTCATCACGCAGTACCTGGTCGACAAGGAGCATGACGCGGGCAACGCGTCGTTCGGCGGCTTCGGCGGCATGGCCAAGGCCGGCGCCTACGAGGACCTCGAGATCCGCGAGCGCGCGGACCAGCTCACGTTCGACTTCAAGTTCAAGCAGCTCGCCGCGGGCAACCGAAACTTGATGTCGCGCCTGCCGATCCGGATCGCCGGCGGCAAGCAGGTCTTCGATCTCGAGATCGGCCGCCCGAGCAACACCGAGCTCGCCCAGCTCGAGACCAACGCCGAGTGGTACCGCCGGTCGCCGTGGAGCGACTGGAACCCGGCGACCGTCCCCGCCGAGCAGAAGGAAATGATCACGTTCGCGATCTCGCGCGAGAAGGAGTCGACCGACGGCTACTTCGATATCAACCGCCTCACCGCCGACGGCAAGCTCGACATCGACCTCTACTTCGGCTGGGACTACCACAACGACTATCACCTCGTGCACTCGCGCGCGATGTTCACCTGGCTCAAGAACAAGGGCTTCCGCGCGCCGGTCGCGAGCTGGGACGCCCTGACCCACACGTCGGCGCCGTTCACCAAGACCGTCCACGCGGATGGCCGCGAGGTGAAGGTCGAGGTCCGCATGTTCTACGGCAAGCCGGGCACCGTGACGGATCCCGACACCGACGCGGGCGGCAAGCTACTCGAGGACCTCGCGATCGACTCGCTCGCGACCAAGGACGTCATCGCGTACTCCGGGCACTCGGGCCCGTTCTACGGGTTCGCGCTCGCGAACTGGAAGAAGACCGCCGAGGGCGACCTCGACGACGACGACATCCGCGTCGCGCAGATGCCGAGCGACCGCTATCAGGTCGTGCTCGCCGAGGGCTGTGACACGTACCAGATCGGCACCGCGTTCAAGGAGAACCCGAACAAGGCCGGCAAGAACGTCGACATCATCACGACGACGTCATTCTCGAACGCGGCGTCGCCGCAGGTCGTCGAGAACTTCATCAACGCGCTGTCGAAGACCAACACGAGCGGCGAGCTCGACGTCAAGCCGGTCTCGACGCTGCTCACCGCGCTCGACTCGGGCACGTGGGGCTTCACGACGATGTACGGCATGCACGGCATCGACGACAACCCGAAGCTTCACCCGTTCGCCGATCGCGACAACTTCGGAGCGGCGTGCTCGACCCACGCGGACTGCGGCGGTGGGCCGAACCTGTGCGTGGCCGGGGCGCAGGGCCGCAAGAGCTGCACGGCGGCGTGCGCGGCGGATCCGGGGTGCGGCACCGGCTACACGTGCAAGCTGACCGCGAGCCAATCCACCGGCTCGAGCTACGCGCGCGCCTGCGCGAAGAGCCTATAGAAGTCGCCGCTGCGAGATTCTCGCGTGCACGCGCGCCGGGTCCGGCAGAGGTCTTGCTACGATGGACCTCGTGAAGGACACGCTCGTGATGATCATGGCGGGCGGCAAGGGGTCACGCCTCGGCCCGCTGACCATCCATCGCTCGAAGCCGGGAGTCCCGTTCGCGGGGCGCTACCGGATCATCGACTTCGTCCTGTCGAACTTCGTGAATTCCGGATACCGCCGGATTTACGTCCTCACGCAGTACATGTCGTCGAGCCTGATCAAGCACCTGTCGCGCAACTGGCGGCTCTCGGGCTTCGGCGAGTACATCGAGGTCGTCCCCGCGCAGATGCGCCTCGGAGAATTCTGGTACCGCGGCACCGCCGACGCCGTGTACCAAAATCTAAATCTGGTGAGAGACGCGCGCGCGAAGCACGTCGCGGTGTTCGGCGGCGATCACGTCTACAAGTTCGACGTCTCGCAGATGGAGACCGCACACCGCGATCTCGACGCAGATCTCACGGTCGCCGCGTTCCCGGTGCCGGTCCACGAGGCGAGCGCGTTCGGCATCATCGACGTCGACGCGCAGGGCCGCATCGTCGGCTTCATCGAGAAGCCGAAACACCCGCCCGAGATGCCCGGCCGCCCCGGCTGGTCGCTGGTCTCGATGGGCAATTACCTGTTCAAGCGCGAGGTGCTCGAGCGCGTGCTCGTCGACGACGGCGGCAAGCCCGCCTCGCGTCACGACTTCGGCCGCGACATCATCCCCAAGCTCGTCGCCGAGGGCGCGCGCGTCCACGTCTACGACTTCGGCAAGAACAAGATCCCGGGCGAGCCCGAGGGCGCGGAGCCGTACTGGCGCGACGTGGGGACGATCGACAGCTACTTCGTCTCGAACATGGAGCTGCGCGCGCGCGTGCCGGCGCTCGATCTCTACAACCGCGCGTGGCGGATCCGCAGCGCGCAGCGCGACTACCCGCCCGCCCGGTTCGTGCGCGCGGGCGAGCACTTCGGTCCGGCCGAGGTCGACGACAGCTTGATCTGCGAGGGTTCGATCATCGCGAGCGCCGCGGTGCGCGAGACGGTGCTGTCGTATGACTGCTTCGTGCACGCCGGCGCCGAGATCCGCGACTCGGTGATCCTGTCGGGCTGTGACATCGGGCGTGGCGCGAAGCTGCGGCGCGTCCTCCTCGACAAGAACTGCAAGATCGAGCCGGGCTGCGTGATCGGCGAGGATCCGGTGTTCGATCGCGAGCGGTTCCCGTTCGTCACCGAGTCCGGCATCGTCGTCGTCCCGAAGGGCACGCTCGTCCCGGCGAAGGGGCCGTGCGTGTTCGCGAACGACGTCGCCGAGCTGATGGGCAACGAGCCCGAGCTGCTCGCGCAGCTGCGCCCGGGGACGTTCGTCGTCTCCGGCCAGAACCGTCACAGCTTCGAGTCCGCGGGCCCACGGTTCAAGAAGTACGCGGGCACCGAGGGCGTCTGAGGGTCCTGCACGTCGCCAGCGAGGTCGCGCCGTTCGCCCAGTCGGGCGGCCTCGCCGACGTCCTCGCCGGCTTGCCCGCCGCGCAAGCACAGCACGGCGCGGAGGCGGCCGTGCTCGTGCCGCTGTATCGCGGCGTCGCCGAGCGCGTGCGCGCCACAGGTCACGAGCTGTCGCCCGGCGTGCCGCTCGCCCTCACCGTCGGTGCGAGCGCGTATCCGTCGACCCTGCGGAGCACGCGCATCGGCGCCGTGACCTACGGCTTCCTCGATTGCCCCGCGCTCTACGATCGCGCGGGCGGCCTGTATGGGCCGGGGGGCGCGAGCGAGTGGTTCGACAATCACGTGCGCTTCGCCGTCCTCGGCAAGGCCGCGCTCGCGGCCGACGTGCACTTGCTCGGCGGGCCCGCCGACGTGCTGCACGCGCACGACTGGCAAGGCGCCCCCGCGGTGATCTACGGGCGGCTCGCCGCGGTCTCGAGCGCGCTCGTCGTCACGATCCACAACCTCGCCTATCGCGGCATCTTCCCCAAGGCCACGATGGACGAGCTCGGCATCCCGTGGTCGGCGTTCACGCCGAAGCTCGTCGAGTTCTGGGATCAGCTGTCGTTCCTGAAGGGCGCGCTCGCGATGGCGGACGCGGTGACGACGGTGAGCCCGACGTACGCGCGCGAGATCCTCACGCCGACGTTCGGCGAAGGCCTCGACGGGTTCCTCACCTACGACGTGAAGCGGCTCGTCGGCATCGTCAACGGCATCGACGACAGCGCGTACGATCCGGCGACGGATGCGGCGCTGCCTGCGCCCTACGCCGCCGATGCGCTCGAGGGCAAGACCACGTGCCGCGCCGAGCTCGCGCGCGAGGTCGGGCTGACGCTCGGCAACGGCGAGGTGATGGTCGGCGTGATCGCGCGCATGACGGGCCAGAAGGGGCTCGACCTCGTCGCCGACATCGTGCCCGAGCTCTATCGCCTCGGAGCGCGCCTCGTCGTGCTCGGTGCAGGCGAGCCCGATCTCGAGGCGCGCTTCCGCTACCTCGGCGAGATGTTCTCGAACCACGTCGCCGTGCGCATCGGGTTCGACGTCGGCTTCGCGCGCCGCATCTACGGCGGGTGCGATCTGTTCCTCATGCCGTCGCGGTTCGAGCCGTGCGGGCTCGGGCAGCTGTACGCGATGCGCTACGGCACCATCCCGGTCGTGCACTCCGTCGGCGGCCTGCACGACACCGTGATCGATCCGGGCAACGCCGCGCTCGCGCGCGGGCGCGGCACCGGGTTCGCGTTCGATCGCGCGACCCCTCGCTCGCTGCTGGGTGCACTCGAGCGCGCCGTCGCGCTGCACCGCGATCGCACGGGCTTCACGGCGCTGCGGCGCGCGGCGATGGCGCGCGACTCCTCGTGGAAGGCCTCTGCGGCCGCGTATCTCGCCCTCTACCGCGAGCTGCGTACGTGACGGCCACGTCACGCGCGCGGCACGTACGCGGCGTGTCGTCGCCACGTACGTGACGACCAGGTAGCGGTCTGTCGCAGCGGATCCGCGGTTTCGACGTAACCAATGTCCGGGCGGCGGACGATTCCGTCCGGGCCACGGACGCCCCTGTCCGGTACTCGGACCCGTTGCTACGTAGCGGACCCTACATCGAGCGTATTCGCACAGTGCAGTACCGCACGGTACGTAGACCGCGACCGGCTGTGGGCACCCCTGTCGATAACCCCCGGGATCGGTCGAGTTGTTCACAAGCGAATTCGTACCTAACCCCGTGATTCACAAGGTTCCCATCCGCCCTGAGGGTCGGCTGTGGAGAAGTTGTGATCCCGGTGTGCCGCCTCGCTCCGGGAGCGACGGCGCCCCGCCCACTTACGAACCGTGTGACGAGAGGTCCGGTGTAAACCTACACAGTGCGGCGGCGGGACAATCCGGACCCTGGACCGTGCGATCCGGCGCGTACCGAATCCACCTCACGCCTGGTCGAGAGTGGCCCGATCACGGGGTGGCTGCGCTACCGGCCCCCAGCGACTCCAGGACCCCGCACGCCTCGCGGTCCTTGCGCTCGCAGGCGCGCTTCAGGAGCTGTTTCCCGAGCTCCACGTCGCGCTCCACGCCCAGGCCCTGAACGCGCATGGCGCCGAGCACGCGGCACGCTACGGGGTCATCGCCGCGGCACCCTCGATCGAGCCACAGGCCCGCGGCGCTCGTGCTCTTCGGGAGCCCGTTCCCTTCGAGGTACGCCACGCCGAGCTGCCGGCACGCCGACGGATCCTCGTCCTCGCACCCGCGCTGGTAATGCGCGATCGACGCCTTCCACAAGGGCTCGGCGGCGGCGCTCGCGGCGGTCTTCGCGCGGCTCGCGGCGAGGTCGCCGGCGTTGGTGCACGCGAAGGGCGCCTTGCCGGTGCAGGCTTTGTCGAGGAGCACGGCCGCGCGATCGAGATCCGCGGTCACGCCGCGCCCGTCGCGCAGCATGAGGCCAAGGTTGCGGCACGCGAGCATGTGGCCCGCCTCGCACGTGCGCCCGTAGAGCTCGACGGCCTTCGCCGGATCCTTGTCGACGCCGAAGCCCTCGGACAGCGCGAGCGCGACCTGATTGCACGCCGCGAGGTTGCCGCCGTTGCACGCCTGTCCGAACAGCGCCGTCGCCCGCTTGGGATCCTTCGGAACGCCGAGGCCTTCGGTGTAGAGGATCGCGAGGCTGCGGCACGCCTCGAGATCACCCGCCACGCACTTGTGGTCGTACGACGCGGCGAGCTCGGCCGGCTTGACGACGGCGGAGCCGGAGCCCGCGCCTGCATCCTCGCGCGCCGGCTTCTTGCTGCTGCATGCCGCGACGACCACCACGACCGCGAGTGTCCGCTTCACGGACAGCGTCCTCCGCGAGGGACTCCCTCGCCGTAGGGAGATTCGCGCCCTTGCGGCGCTATCGCGCGGCTGCGGGCGCGAATTTGATCTCACGGCTCGGTCGTATCACAGCTGGCGCTCTTGCACCGCGCTGCGCACGAAGCCGTAGGCGCGATCGCGCGTGGATTTCGCAGATCGCGGCAGCTGCGCGTACGCGAGGAGGACCGCGACCGCGAGCCCGCTCGCGATGGCGACGCCGCGCCACCCGGTCGCGCGCCACAGCGGTACGCCGACGGAGCCGCCGACGAGCACGAGGTACGGGACGAGGCTCGCGAGCCCGCCGACGCCGATCACCATCGCGACGTTCGGCGCGACGAGGCCATCACCGAGCAGCGGGAACATCACCTCGAACAGCGGATGCCTCACCGCGCTGCCATCGGAGAGGACGTCCGGCCAGTACGGGAACGTCGCCGTCGACAGCGCGTAGATCGCGACACCGACGACGATCGTGCTCGCCGCGATCGCCAGCGCGAGCTTGCGATCGACGAGCGCCTGGAGGCACGCGGCGACCATCGGCAGCATGAACGGCAACATCGCGGTCACGTAGCGCGGGCCGACGCCCCAGCCGCCGCGCCAGAAGTTGATCGACGAGATGAACAGCACGTAGATGACGACGACCGCGATGCCGACGGCGGCGGTGCCGCGATCGCGGCGCGCGAGCACGACCGCGCCGGGGATGGCGAGCAGCAACCACGGCGCGAGGAAGAACAACCCGTTGTCGGGGCGCAGCAGCGAGCCCCAGAACGCCTCCCACCGCAGCTCGGTGATCCCGAGGAAGCCCTGCTGGTGAAAGTGCGCGAACGTCGTCGACGCGTTGTAGCCCGTGGCCCACGGGCTGCCGAAGCACACCGCGTGATACGCGAGCAGGATCGCGATCGGCACGGCCGCACCCGCGGTCGCCGCACCGACGGCACGGACGAGCTCGCGCCGCGGCCATCGCCACACGCGCACGATCACGAACACCGCGATCGGCAGCGCCGCGAACACCGCCTGGTAGTCGACGAGCGGCGCGGCGCCCGCGAACGCACCCGCCGCGAACATCGCGCGCCAGCCGCGGCGCTTGTCCGCGACGTCGCTCGCGAGGATCCACGCGCTGCCGATGCACGCCGCTGCGAGCTGGTGCGAGTAGAACAGCACCGAATACGTCATCGCGAGCGAGCCGAACGCGTACGCGACGATCACCAGCCGCCGCACGCGAGGATCCGGCGCGAACCGTTCGAGGTAGCCGCCGAGCAGCCAGAGGAAGGCGATCATCGGCACGATGCCGGCGGTCACCCGGCAGATCCACATCGCGACGGTCAGCGACGGCTCCCCGCTGACCGCGCGCACGGCGGCGTACGCCGGCAACGCCAGCATCGACGAGCCCGGCGCCTTATTCGAGTACGAGTGCCCGCCCGAGGGCGAGACGTCGGCCGTGGCGCCGTAGCGCTTGACCCCGGTGTCGATCGCGAACCGGTGCTCCGCCGCCATCGCTCGGGTCAGGTAGACCCGCGGCAGCTCGTTCGCGCTGCGGATCTTCGGGAAGTACGGGAACACGTACAGGTACGCGAGGGCGATCGCGATCAGCCAGCCGTGGCGCACAAGGAATCGCGGGACGGGCACGTGCGCCGAAGGTGATACCACCGTCCCACCCGGGGCCATATCGGGAAGCCAACGAGCGAACGGCCCGTAGTAAGCTCGTCGCATGCGACCGCTCTACCTCTACGACCTGGCCAGCGTGTTCGCCGACCAGATCCGGGTCGCCGAGGCCGAGAGCAGCCGGGTGTTCGAGCCGGTGATCGGGATCGTCACGGACAACCAGGACCCCGACAAGCTCGGGCGGGTGAAGGTGAAGATCCCGGTGCTCCTGGAGCAAGAGACCACCTGGTGGGCGCCGATCATCATGCTGGGCGCCGGCAAGAACCGAGGCTGGTTCTTCATCCCCGAGCCCGATGACGAGGTGCTGATCCTGTTCGAGCAGGGGCACATGGATCGCCCGCTCGTGGTGGGCGCGCTGTGGAACGGCAAGGATAAGCCGCACGAGAAGAACACCGACGGCAAGAACGGCCGGCGCGTGATCAAGTCACGCGCCGGGTCGCGCATCATCTTCGACGACGAGAAGAAGGAGCTCATCGTCGAGGACGGTGGAGGCGTCGGCTACATCAAGTTCGAGGCGGGCAGCAACAAGATCACGATCGAGGCCAAGCAAGGCGACGTCGCCTTCCAGACGCCGACCGGCGACATGACCGTCGTCGCGAACGAGGCGGAGCTGAGCGCGGGCCAGAACATCGAGATCCACGCCGGCAGCGCCATGGCCTGGGGCACCGGCGCAAACGCGACGATCGACGGCGGCAGCACGCTCACGCTCGCCGGCCCGCCGGCGAACAGCATGAACTGCGGCAAGGCCCAGAGCCCCGCAGCACCGTCGACGTCACCGCAAGACGTGGCGGATCCGTACGGCTCCTGAGCGAACCGCTCGAAGCGAGTCGTACGTCGACGTGGATGCTGGGTGCGCTCCAGATGGTCGCTACTGCGCCATCTTGAACTTCTCGTCCTTCGGCGCCTTCGGGCCGTGCGACGCCTTCACCTCGGGCATCTTGGCGTTCGGATCGGGGTTCGTGCCGCGCCGGATGTACTCGGTCACGGGCTTGTAGTTCACGACCCACTTGTTCGACTTCACGAGCTTGCCGTCCTTGTAGAACCGGCGGAACCGCTCGAGCTTGTAGCCGTCGAAGCCCTCCTGATCGTAGACCGTCTGGTCGAGCGGCATCTCCTCGTCGAGGCGCTCCTCCGTCGAGAACGGTGTGGTCTCGAGCACCTCGCGCTCGAACACGACCTTGTCCCACGGGCGCGCCTTGCCGAGCACCTCGACCTTGGCCTCGCCGTTGGCGACGACGTAGCGCAGCGCGACGGGGAACTCGTACGGGTTCTTGAGCTTGAGGTCGGTGTTCGGCCACACCACCGTCGCGTCGAAGCCGAGCGGCGTATAGGTGCTGGGGCGCGAGTGGTTCGTGGTCCTGACGATGTCGAGGCCGGCGAAGAACGCGGCGCCGAACAGCGTCGTCGAGATCTGGCAGGTGCCGCCGGCGAGGCCATCGACCATCTCGCCCGCCGTGATCACGTGCGCGACCTTGTAGCCCATCTTCTGCGAGCGCTCGCCGACGGTGTCGTTGAACGACCACTCCTCGCCGGGCTTCATCACGTAGCCGTTGACCTTGCTGGCGGCGAGCTTGAGGTTGAAGTTGCGGTCCTTGTCCGAGACCGAGAACTTCGTCTCGTAGTGACCGAGCACGTGCGAGATGTCGTCGATGCCGAGGCTCGTCTTGGTCACGGCGGCGGGCACCGCCACCGTCACGAGCTCGACGCTCGGCGCGGCCTGGCGTGCAGCAGCGATGAGGCGCGGCAGCGAGCCCCACACGTCGATGCCCTGCCCCGCGCGATCCTCGTGGATCTTGCGGCCCTCGAGGTCGAGGTACGCGTTGCGCGGCGCGGCGTCGTGCCTGGCCTTGAGCTGGAGCAGCGCGGCGATCGCACGATCGCGGTCGAGGCGGATCGGCAGCGAGCCCTTCGCGGCGAGCGCGGTGACATCGGCGTCGCTGGAGATCGGGTTGATCTTCGCCTCGTCGGGATCGACCTCGACGCCGAGCTCGCCCCACGTCAGCTCGACATCGCCACTCGCGGTCTTCACCGCGACGGTGCGCGCGAGCAGCTTGCCCATCGCCTCGCCGGACACGGCGCGCGATGTCTGCTCGGGCTTGCCCGGCTCGGACTTCACCGTCGCCGCGCGCGCTTCACCGCGCGACCCCAGCAGGTAATAGCCGCCGGCCAGGCCAGCCGCGACGACGAGCAACCCACCCGAGAGACCGAGGAGCACGGCACCGTGCTGCGGCGCGCGTACAGGACGATTCTGCGACATCGCGATCCTTCTTATCATGAGACGCAACAGATCCAGGAGTTTGCATCCCCGAGGCCATGCACGACGACAGCGCTCGCGCGGAGTTGCGACGGACGTGTCTCCACGCACGCGGCGACTGTGTCACCGCGGCCACGCGCTTTGACAGGTCGCAGACCATGGTGCACCCTGCGGAGGTGAGCTCCCTCGTGCAGCGCAACAAGGTGGTTGCTAAGCGAAAAGGCGCGCTGGCGGCGGCGACGGGTGCCGGAGCAGCGATCATCGCTGTCGCAGGGGCGCCCGTCCTCGGCGTGATCGGCCTCGCTGGTGCCGCGTATCTCACCTGGGACTGGTTCTCGTTCCGCGTCAAGAACGGCATGCGATTCTAAGCCGCGCGGTGTCCGACTCTGCGGCGTCCGGCAGCTTCGCGGCGGGTCTCGTCGGGATCGTCCTCGACGGACGCTATCGGCTCGACGCCCTGCTGGGCGAAGGCGGAATGGGCGCCGTGTTCCGCGCCCAGCAGCTCGCGATCGATCGCCGCGTCGCGGTCAAGCTGCTCAAGCCGCACCTGACGCAGAACCCGGAGGCCGCGGAGCGGTTCGTGCGCGAGGCGCGGGCGACGTTGAAGGTCGAGTCGCCGCACGTCGCCAAGATCTTCGACTTCGGCATCACGCCGCACGGCGACTACTACATGGCGATGGAGTACCTCGACGGGCGCACCGTGCAGCGCGAGCTCGAGGTCGATGGGCCGTTCTCGCCCGCACGCACGCTGCACATCGCGCGTCAGGCGCTGCACGCGCTCCGCGCCGCGCACGCGCGCGGGCTCGTCCATCGCGATCTCAAACCCGACAACCTGCTGCTCCTCCGCGTCGGCGATGATCCCGACTACACGAAGCTCCTCGATTTCGGCGTCGCGAAGTTGATGCAAGGCGCGCAGGCCGGCGAGCGAACACAGCTCGCGCTGACGCAGGCGGGCACGGTGTTCGGCACGCCGGAGTTCATGTCCCCCGAGCAAGCGTGCGGGCATCCGCTCGACGGGCGCAGCGATCTGTACTCGCTCGCCGCGACGATGTTCACGATGCTGACCGGGTGCCCGCTGTTCGAGGGCGGCACCGCGCTCGAGTGGCTCACGCACCACGTGCGCACGCCGCCACCGCACCTGGCGAAGGTCTCGCCCGAGCTCGCCGGGTACCCCGCGCTCGACGAGCTCCTGCAGCGCTGCCTCGCCAAGCAGCGCGACCATCGTCCGCGCTCCGCCGAGGAGCTCGATGCTCTCCTCGCCGAGCTCGAGGGCGACCTCGCGCGCGGCGGCGCGCACGCCCGCGTCACGAACCGCGTGAAGCCGATGACCGCATCGGCGTACTTCCCCGCCCTGCCGGCCGCGCTGTTCGAGCCCGGCAGGACGCCGCCCGCGCGCGTCGCGGCCGCGGCCAGCGCCTCGCCGAGCACGGGCCTCACCGATGCGATCGCGGCGATGAAAGGACGTCGGCGCGGGCTGTGGCTGGCGCTCGGCGGGCTCGCCGTCGTCGGCGTGGTGGCGGCGGCGATCGCCCTGGCGAACCGCGAGCGCGGCGCGAGGCGCGAGGGGCCGCCTCCGGCCGCGCGCGTGACCCGCGCCTCCATGGACGCCGCGTTGCAGGTCGAGGCCGCGGTCGCGGCCGATGCCGCGAGCGTGGCGATCGCCGTGGACGCGGCGGTGGCGACCGATGCGGTTCCCGCGCGGCCGGCCGGAACGAGCGACGCGCGCCCGCCGGCGAGGAACACGGAAGCACGCGAGCACTTGCGCGCCGCCGAGCAGGCGCTGCGCGACGGCAACCAGCTCCGCCAGCTCGCCGAGGCCGACCTGGCACTGAAATCCGACCCGCGCAACGTGCGCGCGAAGTATCTGCTCGCCGATGCGCTGATCAAGGGCGGGGATCTCGACCGCGGTTGCGCGTACTTGCGAGCGCTCGGGCGCAATCCGCTGGCGGTCGCACGCGCGGCCTCCGCCAAGTGCCCAACCGATTGATTTCCGCGGGCCGAGGCCCCTATTCTAGCCCCTCCACGGCTATGGGGGCCCCTCGTCGATGACGGCTGCCGGATCGTCTGCCTCTCTCGCGACCGCGGGCGCGAAGCTCCAACCCGGGCTGGCTCTCGGCGAGTACCGGCTGGGTCAGCCGCTGTGGTCGCTGCGCATCGCGGATGCCTACAAGGCGGAAGGTCCGAAAGGGCCGGCCACCCTCTACGTCATTCACGCGCCGATCGCCGCGACCCCCGCGGTCCGCGATCAGATCATCGCCGGCACGCGCGCGGCGGCCGCGTTGCCCGAGCAAAAGCACCTCGTGCGCACGCTCGCCGCCGGCCTCACGGGTGACGTGCTGTGGATCGCGACGGAGGAGGTCGAGGGGCAGTCGGTGCGCGACATGCTGTCGAAGAAGCGGCTCGGTTCGGGCCGCGCCGGCAACGCCGGCCTCGGCACGCGCGCCACGGGCAACCTGATCGTCGGCATCGCGGCCGGCCTCGCGGAGGCGCACCACGGCGCACTCGCCGACGAGTCGGTCGTGGTCAATCGCCAGGGCCGGGTGCGCGTCATCGATCTCGCGCTCGGCGCGGGCACGGTCGCGGCGATGCAGGCGGGCCTGATCCCGGTGCACGCGGCCGTCGCGCCGGAAGTGCTATCGAGCGGGGCGCCGAGCGGCGCGGGCGACGTCTACAGCATCGGGTCGCTGCTCTACGAGTGCCTGGTCGGCGTGCCCCTCGAGCGCGGCGGTCCGCGCCCGAGCGAGGTGGTCGGCGGCGTGACCGCGCAGATCGATGACCTCGTGGCACGCGCGTGTCACAAGGATGCCGACAAGCGCTTCGGCCGTGCCGACGTGCTCGGCGAGGTGGTCGGCGAAGCGCTCAACAAGGGTGGTGCCCTGTCCTCGGCGGGCACGGAGCTGCCGCCGGTCGGGCAGACCGCGCCGGTGCCGCGCACGAGCCTCGCCATGGCGATCGCGACGCCCGAGGAAGCGCCGGCCGCGACGACGATCGATCGCGCCCTCGCGGGCGCGCTGGCCGACACCACCGAAAAGTGGCTCGTCAGCAAGGGCAAGCTCGACTACGGCCCGTTCTCGCTCGCCGACGTCATCAAGCAGATCGAGTCCGGCGAGATCGTCGCCGGCAACATCATCATGGACAAGGACAGCGGTGCGCGCAGCGACGTCGGCACGCACCCGCTCCTCGGGCCGATGGTCGAGGTCGCGCGCCAGAAGCGCGACGATGCGCGGCGCGCGCAGGCCGAGGTCCAGGCCGCGAAGAGCGACAAGAAGCGCGGCACGATGCTGTACGCGTTCATCGGCCTCGGCGTCGCCGGTGCGGCGCTCGCGGCGTGGCTCATCATCAAGGCCGCGAGCAGCGGCGAGCCGGAGAAGAAGGTCGAAGGCGTCGCCGCGCTCGACGGTGCGTCCCTCAAGGTCAACGTCACGATGCCGAAGGCGCCGCCGAAGAAAGCGCGACCCGCGGGCGGACGCACGGGCGGCGTGAGCGGCAACTACACCCGGGGAAGCGAGGACCTGTCGCTCGACATGTCGGACGAGGATGACAGCGGCGGCGGCACGCTCGACATGGGCACCGTGTACGGCGTGTACTCGCGTGTCGGCGGCAGGCTCGGCGGTTGCCTCCAGCGTTCGGGCGAAGGCTCGGCGAACATCAGCATGATCATCGACGGGCCGAGCGGGCGCGTGACGTTGGTGAAGGTCAACGGCAAGCAAGCGGGCGGCGCGTGGGCATGCCTCAACGGTGTGCTGCGCGGCCTGCAGTTCCCGACGCTCAAGGGCGGACGTACGCGCGCCGAGTTCGACATCGGGATCTAACGTGGACCCGGTCCCGCAACGCACGCTCGCCCACCTCCGCAGCAGCGGTCCCGAGGGGCCGCGCGGCGAGCTCGCGAAGGTGATCCCTCGCCGGACGCGCGTGAGCTGGTGGCTCGGGCTGATGTTCGCGGTCGGGTTCGCGCTGCTCGCCACGCCCGCGATCACCGCGGATCGCTGGCTCGCGGCGATGGGCATCGGCGAGGTGCGCGCCGGCGAGACCGCTTCGGTGACGGTGCGCGTACCGGCGATCGCCGGGTTCGAGGCGGGCGAGCAGCGGCTCGGCAGCGGCGGCATCGTGATCGCGCGCGGCGATCGCGCCACCGTCGAGGACGAGCGCACCGCGGCCGCGGTCACCGCGAGCACGCCGCACGGCGCCCTGCCCTACATCGCGAAGTTCCTGTTGCTGCTCGTGTTCGCGGCGATCTTCACGCACCACATGCGGCGCTCGACGCGCGGCCGCCTGGTTCGCGTGCAGGTCGTTAGCCTGGTGTCGATCGTTGCCCTCGCCGTCGTCGCCAAGGTCATGCTGCTCGCGACCACCGTGAGTGTGCTGGTCGTGCCGGTCGCGCTGCTCGCGATCGTGCCCACGCTCGCCCTCGATCGCATCGTCGGACTCGCGACCGGCGTGCTCGCGGCGCTCATCGTCGCGCTCGTCGGCCCGTTCGACGTCGGCGTGTCGATCCTGCTGCTCGTGCAGGTCGCGATCGCGGGGCTCGTCGTCGCGGAGCAGCCGAAGGAGCGCTGGCGCGCCGTGCTCACCGCCGGCGGGCTCGCGACGCTGGGCACCGCGGCGACCTACGTGTTGCTCGTCTATCTCACCACCGGCTCGCTGCGGCCGGCGCCCGATGCGCTGCACTCGGCGTGGCTCGCCGCGGCGCTCGGCCCCGCGATCGCGACGGTGCTCGCGGTGCCGCTCCTGCCGGTCTACCAGATCCTCGTCGGCGAGATCACGCGCGGGAAGCTGATCGAGCTCGAGGATCTCTCGCATCCGCTGCTCAGGCAGATCGCCGAGAAGGCGCCCGGCACGTGGCAGCACAGCTTGATGATGGCGAACCTCGCGGAGATCGCGGCGAACGCGATCGGTGCGAGCGGGCGCCTCGTACGCGTCGGCGCGTACTTCCACGACCTCGGCAAGTCGCTGCAGCCGAAGTACTTCATCGAGAACCTCGATCCCGGCGAGACGAGTCCGCACGACAAGCTGTCGCCCGAGGTGTCGTGCGATGCGATCTTCGCGCACGTCACCGAGGGCATCGTGACCGCGCGCAAGGCGGGGCTGCACGAGCGCATCGTCGACTTCATGCACATGCACCACGGCAACGGGGTGCTCGAGTACTTCTGGGGCAAGTGTCAGGAGCAGGGCAACCCACGCAACTTCACCCAGGAGCACTTCCGCTACCCGGGGCATCCACCGCAGAGCCGCGAGACCGCGATCCTCGCGATCTGTGATGCCGTCGAGGCCGCGTCGCGCACACTGAAGAAGCCCGACGCGCAGTCGATCGACTCGCTCGTGCAGCGCATCGTCTACGGCAAGCTGCACCTCGGGCAGCTCGACGAGTCCGGGCTGTCGATGAGCGATCTGCGCCGGGTCAGCGACTCGCTGCGCGAGACGATCCGTCATGCGAACCACGGGCGCATCGAGTACCCGTGGCAGAGAGCGCAGCAGGATGCGAGCGCGAGCCCGGCGGCGCCGACGTCGACGAGCCCGCGCCTCGATTCGCTCGACCGTGCGCCCGATCGCCGCGAGACCGCGATCAAGGCGACGCCGCCCAGCGACGGCACGCCCGCGACGACGAGCGACGTCGCGCTCGCACCGACCGCGGACCTCAAGAGTGGCAAGACGACCGGCGCGCCCGTCCTGGTGAAGGAAGTGCAGCCGGCGCGACAGAGCGGTGTGCATCGCGTGCCCTCGCCTCCGCTCGAGCTGCGGCAGCGCGCGGAGACCGAGTCCGAGGACCTGCACGCGAGCCGCGCGGCCACGGACTCCGACGACCTGCCGCCGCACACGCCCAGCCTCGGCGACGTAGCGCCGGCGGTGGTCACGGTCTCGCCTGCCGTCGAGGATCGCGCGCCGGCGCGCAAGCGCGCCGCGACGCTGCCACCGGTGCCGCGCACGCGCGCGCCGTCGGTCCCGCCGCCGAGCGCGAGCCGCGCGCCGACGATCCAACTTCATCAGGGCTCCGCCCCCCTACCGGCGGAGCCGGCAGGGCTCCCCCCTCACCAGGGCTCCGCCCCCCTACCGGCGGAGCCGACAGGACTCCCCCCGGTCCTGCGCTCTCCCATCGCCCGGCTCGCTGGCCCGCCGGCGCCCGTCGACCTCGATCATGCGGTGACGCATCCGCCGCCGCTGCGCACCCCGGCCAGGCCCGCGCTGCTCCTCGTCGACGAGCCGGCGATCACGAGCGACGAGAGCTCGAGCGTGGATGCCGACGACGCCACGCGCACCAACCCCGTGCTCGCCAGGGTCCGCGATGACCATGACGGCGACGAGTGGGGCACCGAGACGCCGCTCAAGCCACCAACACCGGCCGAGCTCCGCTCCCTGCTCGGCTCGCCGGATCCGACCCGCCTGCAGTCGATCGAAGAGATCGAGCGTCTGCACGTCGAGACCCGTGAGGCCGACACGCCGGAGCCGGAGCTGTTCTCCTCGCGCCGGCCCGGCACGATGCCGACGACCGAGGTCGATCCCGAGGACATCGAGGCCGCGATCGAGATCGCGCCGCCCGCGCGCCGCCCCGCGAGCGGCGCGAAGAAGAAGTCGGAGTGACGCTGCGGATCGCCGCGCTGCTCGCGGTGGCCGCGTGTGCGGCGACGCCGAAGGCACCCGCGCGCCCGACCGCCGGCGTGCGTGCGGAGATCGAGCAGGCCGAGCAGGCGGAGCGTGCGCGCAAGCACGACGTCGCTCGCGAGCACTATCAGCGTGCGGTCGCCGCCGCACGCGATCCCGACAGCATCGCGCTCGCGCGCTACGAGTTCGCAGCGACGCTGATGTCGTGGGGCGAGGTCCCCGAGGCGATCGCGCAGCTCGAGGGCGTCGTGGCCGCCAAACCCGACCACGCGGCCGCGTGGCACGACCTCGGGATTTTACGGCATCACCAGGGCAACGACGCCGCCGCCACGGCCGCGCTCGAGCGGGCGCGCAGCCTCGCACCGCGCGACCCGCGGCCCCGGATCGCCCTGGCCGCGCTGCGCTGGAAGCGCGGCGAGACTGCGGCCGCGGCGGCGGAGTACCGCGCCCTCCTCGATCTCGACCTCCCGCCGAATCTCCGGGACAAGGTGAAGTGGGCTCTCGGGCAACTGGCCCGCGTCGATCACGGCCAACATTGATGTCATAGTTGCCGCGATGAAGCGGCTCGCCTTCGTCCTGGCCTCGGCGCTCGCGGCGCCGCAGGCGTACGCGTGGTCGTTCGACTGGTCAGGGCGCGTCGAGGTCGATGCGCAGGGCCTCAAGGACACCGATGCCGACAAGCGCTACGAGGCGGTCGTCGAGCTCGGCAAGTACGACGTCACGCTCACGGAGAAGTACCTGATCGCCGCGCTGCGCGACCCATCGGAGAAGGTGCAGCAGGCCGCGGCCACGGCGCTCGGCAACGGCGGCTCGCTCGCCGCGGTGCCCGCGCTGATCGACTGGCTCGGCGATCCGGACCCGAAGACGCGCGCGGTGGCCGCGGAGGCGCTCGGCAACATCGGCGGGCTCGAAGCCACGACCGCGCTGACTCG
>DATLHR010000082.1:0-7502 GCA_035539815.1 Kofleriaceae bacterium | reverse complement strand
ACCGCACATTTTCGTCGCTGCCCGCCTCTGCGGGAGCCAGACGAGCGCACACCACGAACGGTGGTGGCTCGACGAACGTCGGCACGGCCGAACAACCAACCCCGAATGAGACCTGCATGCCTGCAGGACCACGTCGGAACGATGTTACGGCGAACCGACATGTCTCGTAGTGGCAGCACGGGACAACCCTTAGCACGCGCGCACACTGGCCGCCGATCGCGGGCCGTCGTATGGATCCGGCATGACCGACGCAGTCGTCCTCCTCTCGGGCGGCCTCGACTCGACCACCGCGCTCGCCGTCGCGCGCGAGGCGGGCCATCGCTGCCACGCGCTCACCGTGCGCTACGGCCAGCTGCACCAGGTGGAGCTCGAGGCGGCGGCGCGCGTCGCCAAGGCCCTCGGCGTCGGTGATCATCGCATCGTCGAGGTCGACCTCCGGCCGCTCGCGGCGTCGGCGCTCACGACGTCGGGCATCGAGGTCCCCAAGGATCGCCCGCTCTCCGAGATCGGCGCACCCGGGGATGTCCCGTCGACGTATGTCCCGGCGCGCAACACCGTGCTGCTCTCGCTGGCGCTCGCGTGGGCCGAGACCTTGTCGGCGCGCGACATCTACCTCGGGGTCAACGTGCTCGACGCGAGCGGCTATCCCGACTGCCGCCCCGAGTTCGTGACCGCGTTCGAGGCGCTCGCCCAGGTCGCCACGCGGACGGGCGGCTTCCGCATCCACGCGCCGCTGATCGAGCTCACCAAGGCCGAGATCATCCGCCTCGGGACGCGGCTCGGCGTCGACTACGCGATCACGCATTCCTGCTACGACCCCGTCGGTGGCCGCGCGTGCGGCCGGTGTGACGCGTGTGCGCTGCGCCGTAAGGGGTTCGCCGAGGCGGGCGTTCCAGACCCCACGCGCTACGCGTAGGTTGTGTATGCTCGCCGCGCATGAAGCTCGGCACGCTGCTGCTACGCAACGCGGCGATCGGGCTCTCGCAGCTCGAGAGCGCGCTGCGTAATCAGGTGCTCTACGGCGGTCGCCTCGGCACCAACCTCGTCGAGCTTGGCTTCCTCGATCTCGAGCTGCTGTCGACGTATCTCGGCGAGCTGACCGGCTTCCCGGTCGCGACCCCGACCCTGCTCGACGCGGCGAACACCGACCTGCTCGACCGCCTCGGCTCCGAGGAGGCTCACCGCCTGCGCGCGGTGCCGCTCGACTACCTCGGCGCTCCGCAATTTGGCGGCTCGCTGTCCGCCTCGCTCGGCTCGGAGACCATCGCGGTCGCCATGGTCGACCCGACCGACGCCGTCGCCATCGACCAGCTCGTGGCCAAGCTCGACGCCCAGATCACGCCCTACGTCGTCCCCGAGCTGCGCGCGCTGTACTACCTCGAGAAGCTCTATGGCCAGCCGCGCCGCGCCCGGTTCATCCGCAGCGCGCGCCCGGGTGCCGACGACGCGCCCGACGATCGCCGGCGGCAGCAGCCCGCGCAGGGCATCGTGATGCCGCCGCCGTTCACCCTCGAGCCGCGGCGGCGCCGGCAGTCGTCGATGCCGATCGCGAACACGACGCCGATCTCCCTCGGGTTTGGCGCGGCGTGCGAGCGCGTCGACACGGCCGCTCACCGCGAGCAGATCGCGGACACGTTCGTCGAGTACGCCAAGGGTCGCTGCGACGCGCTGCTGCTGTTCCTGATCCGCGACGGTAACGCCCTCGGCTGGCGCGGCTGGGTCGCACCGCCGGCCAAGCCGCGGACACCGATCGAGGAGCTGTCGCTCCCGCTCGGCGGAGCGTCGGCGTTCCAGTCCGCCCACGATACGGGCGCGCGGTTCATCGGCGCGCCGCCCTCACCGGCCAAGCCGGTCGAGACCCAGCTGTGGTCCTCGCTCGACGTCACGCCCGAGCCGACCTCCGTCATCGTCGTGCCGATCCTGGTCAAGCAGCGCCCCGTCAATCTGATCTATGCGCACACGCTCGGCGGCCCGCCGCCGCAGACCCTGATCACGGAGCTGACGGACCTCGCGATCCGTGCCCAGTCCTCCTACGTGCGGCTGATCAAGCAGGCCCGCGGGGCCTGACCCACCCCGCGATCGGGGCGCGTGGTCAAGCGCCAGAATGCAGATTTCCGGGCCGCGGTTTGCTGGGTATCTGGCGGAAATCACGCCAGAACTTACGTTCCAAGGATGCCCCCTCCCGGAACTTGATCTTTCCCGGCAAACGGAGAAAGTCAGGCTCGTGGCGCAACGCATGTCCCTCACGAGCCCCCGGGTCGGGGTCGGCACGATTGCAGCGGCGCTTGTCGCGCTCTCGATGGCACTGCTCGGTCACTTCGTGATCTGAGCGATGGGGCCCACCGCGGCGCGGACGTCGCAGCGGTTGTAAGCAGGCTTCCGCGCGACCGGCGCCGAGAAGGCGTTACACCTGCCGCCATGATCGAGATCGAGGTGAAGGGTGGTCGCCCCGAGGTGCTGGCCGAGCTGATCGTGTCCGCCGTCGAGGGCAGGCCCGTGGGGCACCCGGAGGCGGCGGTCGCGCAGGCCGGCCTGCTCGCCCGGGAGCAGATGGCCGCAGCGGAGAGCCGGCGCCCCTCGCGGCACGATGTCGAGACGGTCAACTTCCAGACCCTCGATGAAGACGAGGATTGGACCGACCTCTGAGTCGCGCCGCTACTGCTGCTCGTTCCAGTAGCGGACCCAGTCGCCGTCGGGGATCAGCGTGCCGTGCTTGATCGCTCCCGCGTCGGCGAGCACGTAGATCCAGGTCCAGATCTCCTCGCCCGTCGCGAGCGTGACCTGCTTGATCACGCGCGCGAAGTCGGCGCCCTCGTAGGCGTCGAGCAGGCCGAACGTCGCGGGCAGCTCGGTGAGCCAGAGGACCTCGCCGATGATCTTGGCTTGCCCCTGATGCTCGCCGTCGAGGCAGCCGGGGTAGCCCATCGGGAAGGCGTAGATCGAGCCGCTGGTCCACGCCTTCACGCAGTGGGTGACCTGGTTCGCGATCAGCGAGCGCGCGGTCTGGCCGAGGCGCAGGGTGCCGTACACGAACAAGCGATCGAGGACCTCGTGCGAACCGGTCGTCCGCTCGACCTCGAACGTACGCGTGCTTCGCCTGCGCTCACCCACCTCGCCAGATCTACCGCTGGATCGTCAGCGCCGCCACTTGATCGAGCAGCGGTAGTGCCATGGCGGCGCCCGTGCCCTCGCCGTGGCCGAGCCCGACCTCGAAGAGCGGGGGCAGCCCCAGGTGCGCGAGGATGCGCGGCTGCGTGAACGTCCCGGCGTGGGCCGCGAGGAAGTAGCCCGCGACGTCGGGGGCGAGCGCGGCCGCGACGAGGGCGGCGGTGCCCGTCGCGTAGCCGTCGAGGACGACGGGGATGTTCATCGACGCCGCGGCCAGGATCGCACCGGCGAGCACCGCGGTCTCCGGTCCGCCGAACGCGGCGAGGCGCTCGAGGCCGCCGTCACCGGCATGCGCCGCTCCCCGGGCACCGGCCTGCTCCGCGAGCTCGTCCCCGAGGCCGGCGGGCGCGGTGCCGGTCGCGGCGCCGAGCAGCGCGGCCGAGGCGACCTCCGCACCGACACCGAGCGCACCGACGGCGAGCACGTCGAGCCCGGGCTCGGACAGCGAGATCGCGAGCGCGATGCCGGCCTCGAGGCCGAGCGCGGCGTCGACGATCGACATCGCCGGGCCGCGCGAGAGATCCGAGGACGGGCCGAACCCGAGCGCGATCGTGGTGGACGGCATGGCGGCGGGCTCGCGCACGCCGGCATCGACGAGGACGATAGGGGCGCGGGCGGTGCGCGCGACCTGCGCGACCGCGGCGGTGCCGTCGGCGATGGCCTGCGCCGCGATCACCGTCGGGTGCGCCGCGCCGAGCGCGACGCCCGGATCTCCGATGCCGTGGTCGCCGGCGACGACGAGCAGCGTGCGCCGCTCGGTGCGCGGCCGCGGTGTGTGCTGCGCGCCGGCGAGCGTGCGGGCGACCCGCTCGAGCAGCGGCGTGCCGGCAGGCGCGACGTGGAGCCGGGCGCCTTCGGCGTGCGCGGCGGACGCGGGCGTGATCGCCTCGATCACGTGGCGCAGCACGCGTGGGTCGTTCACCTCCGCACCGCCTTCGGCGCTGCTGCGCGCCCGACCTTCGTCGGACTTGCGCTCACTCCCGCCCCCACAGCGCCGCGCGCCGCTTCTGGCCGACGAGGATGAGCACGAAGAACGGCCCGCCGAGCACCGCGGTCACCGCGCCGGTCGGCAGCTGCGCCGGGACGGTGAGCGTGCGCGCGAGCGTGTCGCACACGGTGAGCAGCACCGCGCCGCCGAACACCGAGGCCGGGATGAGCACGCGGTGATCGGGGCCGAGCACCGCGCGCAGCGCGTGCGGCACGATCAGTCCGATGAAGCCGATCGGCCCGGCGAGCGCGATCGCGGCTCCGACGAGCAGCGACGCGACGGCGAACACGACGACCTGGGTGCGGCCGACGGCGACGCCGACCGATGCGGCGGCCTCGGGTCCCGCGGCGAGCGCGTTGAGCTCGCGCGCGTGGGCGATCAGCACCGCGAGCCCGACGAGGATCGGTGGCGCCGCGTAGCCGACCGGCGTCAGCGTCATCGAGTCGAGACCGCCCATCATCCAGCGCAGCATGCGGCTGACCTCGGTGAACTCGCTCGTGTACTGGATCAGCACGCTGGCGGCCGAGCAGAACATCGACATCGTGACGCCGGCGAGAACCAAGGTCGCCGGAGGCAGGTGCCGGCCGACGCTCGCGAGCCGCCACACGACGAGCAACGTGGCGGTCGCACCGACGAGCGCCGCGGCGCTCACGCCGACGCTGCCGAACGCGTCCTCGATGCCGAACCGGATCGCGAACACGGCGGCCAGCGAGGCCCCGGACGAGATGCCGAGCGTGAACGGTTCGGCGAGCGGGTTGCGCAGGAGCGCCTGCAGCGCGCAGCCCGCACCCGCGAGCGCGCCCCCGACGAGCAGCGACGCGAGCACGCGCGGGATGCGCACCCACAGGATCTGGTAGTCCTGCGTCCCTGCCTCGAAGGCGCTCGCTCCGAGCAGCTCGAACGAGCGCCCCCCGCGCCCGGCCGTCGCGCCGAACAGCGGCGCGAGCACCGCGATCAGCGCGCACGCCGCCGCACACACGACGAGCGTGACCACGAGCCGGCGGGTGGTCAGCCGCCCCGCGCCGCCGGTGACGAAGCCGCTCATGCGGGCACCGCGAACGGGGTGCCATCGGGCAGCGCCCCGACGTGGATGCGGACGCCGAACGCCTCGCGGGTCGCCGTCGCGTCGAGCACCTCGGCGGGGGTGCCGCGCGCCGCGAGGCCGCCTCCCGCGACGAGCCACATCACGTGGCCGTAGCGCAGCGCGAGGTCGAGGTCGTGCGTGACGACGATGGCCGCGGCGCCCGCCCTGCACTGCGCGGCGAGCATCGCGAACACGGCGCGCGCGTGCGCCGGGTCCAGGCCGGCGGTCGGCTCGTCGAGCAGCAGGCACTTCGCACCCTGACACAGCGCCTGCGCGATGATCACCCGGCGCGCCTCGCCGCCCGACAGCTGGTCGAACCGGCGCTCGGCGAGCGCGCCGACGTCGCACGCCTCCATCGCCGCGCGCGCGGCCGCGAGGTCCGCGTCGCTCGCGAGCCCGACGCCGCGCTGCGTCCCGTAGCGGCCGAACAGCACCACCTCTTCGACGGCGAACGGGAACGCCAGCTCGTACTGCTGCGGGAGGTACGCGAGCTCGCGGGCGATCACGCGCCGCGCCGCGCTCGCCGGGTCATGGCCCATGACCTCGATGCGGCCGGCGCGCGGCTTGAGCAGCCCGGCGATCGCGCGCAGGAGCGTGGTCTTGCCGGCGCCGTTAGGCCCGACGATCACGATCAGCTCGCCTCCGGATACCGACGCGGTGACCGCACTCACGACGTCCCGTCCGCCGAGTGCGACGGCCACGTCCGCGAGTGCGATCCACGCCATGGCCCCGCTTACCACGCCTGTCGGTCCGGCGGCTCGGCCCCTAGCACCGCCTCGCGAATCGCGGTAGCGATCGAGTGGGGTGCGTCGTCGAAACAACCGCGTCGCTATGAACCTCCCGGTCGAGGTGATCTCGAACGGCAAGAAGATCCGTGCCGTATCTCAGGATCTTTCTCCCTTCGGCATGTTCATCCGCATGTCGCCGCCGCTGCCGCCGCACACGGTGGTGCAGATCGTGATCTCGCCGAACGGCCAGCGCCTCGTCACCACGGGGCAGGTCACGCACAGCCTCGCCGAGGTCGAGGCGCGCACGCTCGGGCGGTTCCCCGGCATCGGCGTGATGTTTCGCGATCCGGTGCGGCCCACCGACGAGCAGTTCGCCGACGGCGTGCGCCGCTTGCTCGATCGCCACGCCGCGAACCAGCCGGCCGCCGACATCCGCATCGTCGTCGCCGACCCGCAGACGCGCCTGCTCGAGCGGTTGTCGACCGCGCTCGACAACGCCGGGTTCTCCGTCGCCACCGCGACCAACGGCATGGAGGCGATCGGTGCGTGCCTGTCGCGCACGCCCGACGTCGTCCTCGTCGAGCGCGACATGCCCGTCGTCGACGGCCTGCACGTGCTCCAGGAGATGGGCCGCCACCCCGAGCTCGCGAGCGTGCCGGTGATGATGATGTGCGAGGACGCGTCGGACCTCGTGCGCTTGCAGGCGCTCCAGCTCGGCGCCATGGACTTCATCCCCAAGCCGTTCACCGTGCTCGAGGTGATCATCCGTGCGCGCCGCTGGGCCCGCGCGAGCCAGCGCGACACCGAGCGTGTGGTGCTGCGCGGTGCGCTCACCGAGCTGCCCCTGTCATCGCTGCTCACCATGCTCGAGCAGGAGCGGAAGTCCGGGCAGCTGTCGGTCACGCGCGATCAGTCGGTCGCGTGGATCGACTTCGTCGAGGGCAAGATCGTGCGCGCACGCTCGACGGAGCTCGAGGCCGACTCGATGGCCGTCATGCTCGACGTGCTCGACTGGGAGGCGGGGTACTTCGAGCTGTCGGCGGGCTCGGCGCTCAACAATCTCACGCCCGAGCTCGCGGGCTCGATCACGCACCTGCTGCTCGAGCACGCCCGCCAGCGCGACGAAGCCGAGCGCTGAGCTCGCTCACAGGAAGATCGGCGTGCCGCCGTCGCCGGTTTCGCCACCATCGCCGTCGCCATCGCCATCGCCGTCACCTTCGGGCTCGCACGACGTGGGCTGGGTCGAGCCATCGCCATAGACGATGCTGAGCTCGCCGACGCCGCGGATCGACTTCGCGAAGATCGAGCCGGTGATGCGCGCATCACCCACGTACGCGAGCGTCGCGCGGGGCGCGTAGATCGAGCCCGCGAGCTCTGACTGGCCGACCGCACCGACGGTGACGTCGTCACCGCCGCCGATGTACAGGCGGAACGCGGTCGGATCTGCGGCGTTGCCGATCCGCAGCTGACCTACGCTGCCGACGCTGCCGGAGACGAACAGGTCGAGCGTGGCGCCGGGCGCGAGCTCCCATTG
>DATLHR010000081.1:0-5793 GCA_035539815.1 Kofleriaceae bacterium | reverse complement strand
GCTCCGGTAGCGCTCAGCCGCGCGGACCGTTGGTCAGCTGCAGCTCGGAGTGCCGCGCCTCGGGCAGGTGGTGCGGGTAGTCGAGCGTGTAGTGCAGCCCGCGCGACTCCTTGCGTCGCCGGGCGCTCTCGATGATCAGGTGCGCGACGAGCGCGAGGTTGCGCAGCTCGATCAGGTCGCTCGTGATCTTGAAGTCGATGTAGTACTCGCGGATCTCGTCGCGCAGGACCTCGATGCGGCGGCTCGCGCGCTCGATGCGCTTGTTGGTCCGCACGATGCCAAGGTATGACCACATCAGGCGGCGGATCTCGTCCCAGTTGAGGGCGACGACGATCGCGTCGTTCGAGTCGGTCGCGTCTCCCGAGGACCACGGCGCGACCTGCGATGGCCGATGGCGAGGCGCATCCTTGACCGCGGCCGCCGCGTGCGACGAGTACACCATGCCCTCGAGCAGCGAGTTCGAGGCGAGGCGATTCGAGCCGTGCAGGCCGGTGAACGCGCACTCGCCGATCGCGTAGAGCCCGCTGATCGTCGTCGCGCCATGCTTGTCGGTCTTCACGCCGCCGCACTGGTAGTGCGCGGCGGGCACGACGGGGATGGGCTGCGTGGTGATGTCGATGCCGAGCCCGAGGCAGCGCTCGTAGATGTTCGGGAACCGGTTCCTCACGAAGCCGGCCGCGAGGTGCGTCATGTCGAGGAACACGCAGTCGGCGCCCGACTTCTTGAGCTCGTTGTCGATCGCGCGCGCCACGACGTCGCGCGACGCGAGCGACTTCATGGGGTGGTAGTTCTCCATGAAGGTGTCGCCGTTCGCGAGCCGCAGCACGCCGCCTTCGCCGCGCATCGCCTCGGTGAGGAGGAAGTTGCGCGCGTGCGGATGGAACAGCACCGTCGGGTGGAACTGGACGAACTCGAGATCGCAGACCGCGGCGCCGAGGCGATACGCCATCGCGACGCCATCGCCGGTCGCGACGTCGGGGTTCGACGTATAGACGTAGACCTTGCCGGTGCCGCCCGATGCGAGGACGGTGGCGCGCGCGCAGATCGTCCTGACGATGCCGGTCGTGTTGTCGAGGACGTACGCACCGAAGCACGCCGGGTCGCCGCCGTACTTCGCCATCGACAACAGATCCACCGCGATGTGGTCCTCGAGGACCGTGATGTTCGGGTGCCTGGCGACGGCCTCGAGCAGCGCGCGCTGGATCTCGCGGCCGGTCATGTCCTGCCAGTGCACGACGCGGTTGCGCGTGTGTGCACCCTCGCGGCCGACATCGAGCGCGCCGTGCTCGTCGCGCGCGAGCCGCACCCCGAGATCGAGCAGGCGCTGCACCTGGGCGGGGCCTGCTTGCACGCACATCTCGACGACGTCGCGATCGCACAGCCCGTCACCCGCGGTCAGCGTGTCCTGGACGTGCAGCTCGAGCGAGTCGTCGGGAGCGAGCACCGCGGCGACGCCGCCCTGCGCCCAGTTCGTGTTGGTGTCGTCGCAGCGCTTCTTGGTCGCGATCACGACGCGGCCGTGCTCGGCGGCGAGCAGAGCGAAGTTCAGACCTGCGATCCCGGACCCGATCACCAGATAGTCGGTCTCGAAGGGCTCTGGCATTGGATGGTAGGGCAACATACACCCGTCTCGACGAGAGTGTTTGCGGCAGGTCACCGGCGCGCGCTACGATTTCGGTCGTGCGGTGCCTGCTCGTCGCCATGCTCGTGCTCGCGGGGAGCGTCGCGCACGCCGACATCTACTCGTGGACCGACGAGGACGGCGTCCAGCACTTCACCAACGTGAAGCCCAAGGGCGGCGGCCAGGCCAAGTGGAAGAAGGTGCTCACCTCCGAGCCCGAGAAGGGCAGCAAGGCGAGCGCGCAGCGCGGCAGCTGCCCGCGGTGCGACAAGGTCACGGCGACCGACAACTCGCCCGAGCGGTTCCACCGCTACGACCAGTACATCTATGAAGCCGCGGCCCTCTACAAGATCCCGGTGCCGCTGATCCGCGCGATCATCAAGGTCGAGAGCGACTACGACACCAAGGTCGTGTCCGCGATGGACTGCAAGGGCCTCATGCAGGTGCACCCGGCCGTCGAGGTCGACATGGGCGTGCAGGGCGACATCTTCGATCCGCGCACGAACATCATGGCGGGCACTCGGCTGCTCCGCTGGCTCGCGAACCGCGTCGACGGTGACCTCGTGCTGACCATCGCCGGTTACCACGCCGGACTCGGCTCGCTCGCGAAGTACGGCTACACCGTGCCGCCGTACGAGTACACGCGGAAGTATCTGAAGATGGTGCTCGACCGCTACTACCACTACAAGACCGAGGAAGCGCGCGGCGCCGTGCGCTGATGCTGCGGGTCACGGTCAGCAACTCGGGGCAGGGCCCGCTGCCGGAGCTGGACGTCGGCGAGGCGCGGTTCGTGCTCGGCAGCGCGCCCGAGGCGCGCGTGCGGTTGCCGGCGGCGGTGGCGAGCGCGGAGCACGTGGTGATCGACGCGGGCTGGTGGTTCGCGCGCGCGGAGATCGCCGTCGACGGGACGCCGCACGGCGCGGGCGACAGCGGCGAGGTGGGCACCGGCATCGAGCTCGCGCTCGGGGCATATCGCGTGCGCATCGCGCCGGCACCCGCCGGCACCCATGCCTCGCCGCCGCAGCGCACGGAGAGCCTCGCGCGCGAGCTGATGCGCGGCCTGCTCGGCGGCGATAGCGCGCCATCGCTCGAGGTCGAGCGCGGACCGGTGGCCGGCGTGAAGCGCTCGCTGCCGCCGCCGGTGTCGACGATCGTGATCGGCCGCGGCGAGGAAGCGCAGTGGATCATCCTCGACGAGGATCTGTCGCGCGCGCACGCCGAGCTGCGCCGCGGCTGGGACGGCGTCACGATCCGCGATCTCGGCTCGCGCAACGGCACGCGCGTCGACGGCGCGAAGATCACCGAGGGCCAGCTGCTGCGCGACGGACAGTCGATCGAGCTCGGCAAGGTGGCGCTGCGCTACCGCGATCCCGCCGAGCGCCACCTGCGCGGTGCGGGGGCGACGGTGCCGGGCACGCCGGTCGCGGTGCGCGCGGCCGCCGCTGCTGCGCCGTTGCATCCGGCCGCGCCGCCGGTGCGACCGAGCGCGTGGCCGTTCGTGATCGCCGCGGTGATCGCGGGCGTCGCGGTCGTCGGCCTCGTGTGGATCATCGCGGCCTAACTAGAACTCGGGGCCGCCGCCGTTGCGGCTCGACATGAACACGACGCGCCCCGCCGGTGCGTCGATCGGCCACGACGTCGGTCCCGGGTTCTCGAACAGCTCGTTGCGGAACAGCGGATCCCGGAACCGTCCGAGCACCGGTAGCTCGCGCAGGCGGTCGTAGCCGCCCTCGATGCCGATGTTCGTGACCCGGGCGTCGAGGAACCCGGTCGGCTGGAACATCACGTCGGGGAGCACCGGCAGCGTGAGCCGGGCGTCCTCGCCGCGGCGTGCAAACACCCGCCAGTAGATGCTCGCCGACCTCTGCTCGTCGCTGAAGAACCAGCTGAGCTCGGCGAGCACCGCATCCGGGAGCCGGCCGCGGTCGCCCTCGATCCAGCCGATGGCGTTCGCCTCCGGCACATAGCGCGGCACCGTCTGGTACTCGCGAAGCGCATCGGCGCCGAAGTCGATCGTCGTCGGCTCTCCGCGCGGGCCCCACTCGAAGACGCTCGGCACACCGGCCGTGAACGTGTCGGTGGTGAGCTTCGTGATCACGCGCGCGTCGGGCCAGGTCGGCCCTCGCAGCGTCGTCTCGGCGCTCGTCTCGAAACCGTCGAAGAACAGGAACCCGTCCTGCAGCTGATCGATCCACAGCTCGCGGTCACCGTCGAGCAGCGTTTGACGAGCGCGAACGTTGGTGATCGCCGGCGGCACGTTGGTGACGCGGAGCGGGATGTCGACGTACGGCTCGTACGTCTCGCCGGTGAGCGACACGAGAGAGCCTGGCGCGAACGAGGCGTCGTGGACGTACGCGAAGCTCTCGAAGCTGGAGCGCACGACCAGCGTGCCGCTGCTGGTGCAGCCGGTAAGCTCGACGGAGCTAGGCTGGTCGGGGACGAGAAGGTTGGGCGTCGCGACGCACGGCACGAACGCCTGATAGCTGCCGAAGTCAGGACCGCCGGCGGGAATGCGCACCGAGATCGCCGCGGTCGATGCGAGGGTGCCGTCGTCGATCACGACCTGATCGCCGGGGTTCACGTCGGCCTGCGTGTACACGAAATGGCGAACGCCGAGGTCGTCCGAGTGAACGAGCACCACGGTGACGAAGCTGTGCTCGGGGACGTACGCCTGCACGCGTCCGTTCGCGTCGGTCGCGGTCGCGATCACGAGCTCAGAGCCCGCACGCTGCACGAACACCCGCGCACCGCTGCCGACGAAGCGCGAGCGCACCTCGACGGTCACGAGGCCACGCATCACGTCGGGCGTCACGGTCGCATCGGGGACGCCGATCCCATCCCCACACGCCGCGAGCACGGCGAACAACGCGAGCCACCGGGTCACCTGCCCATGCTAGATCATTTGCGAGCGAGGTGTGTCTTGGCTGCGCCCACGGTATCGATCAGTTCGCTGGAAGCGCTGCAGCAGTACGTCGCACGCGAGCACCATCCGCAGTGGCGGCGCTGGCGGTACCGCGGGCACTCGAAGGCGAGCTACCGGCTGGTGCCCAAGGTCGGCCGCGACGCACGGATGGCCGGGATGGAGGCCAAGCTGTTCAAGGCCTGGAAGCAGCACTCCGTGGCGTTCCTCGAGAACGGGCTCACCGAGTGGGACCGGATCGCGATCGCCCAGCACCACGGCCTGGCGACGCGGCTCCTCGACTGGACGTTCAACCCCCTCGCCGCCGCATTCTTCGCGACGGTGAAGGCCGATGGTGCCGTCGATACCGACCACGACTCCGCGATCTACGCCCACTACTCGACCCTCGATCCGATCGAGCAGGCAGATCCACGGGCGCCCCTGCTGATCGAAGGGATTCGCCGCTATGTGCCGAGCGCGGTCGTGCCGCGCATCGTCCGCCAGGGCGGCATCTTCACGATCCATGGCCCCGCGACGCTGGATCTCGAAGACCACCTCCCACCGGGAGACCAGCTGCAGAAGCTCGTGATCGCGAAGGAGTGCAAGCTGCAGCTCGCCCAGCAGCTCTCGCATTTCGGCATCAATCAGCTGTCGATGTTCCCGGACCTGGACGGGGTCTCGCGGCACGTCAACTGGACGTTCCAGCACCTCCCGGACGTCCCGTAGACGAGGCGACCGGTCAGAACAGCGAGAGCTGCCCGGTGCGCGGTGGGGGGCGGCGGAACGTGGTCTCGCCGTCGCCATCGTTCTCGCGATCCTCGTCGCGCCGGTTCAAGCCGAGCCGCGCGATCGTGGTGTCGAACATCATCGCGATGGTGTCCGCGTATGGCCCCTGGCCGCGCCCGCGCGCGTGGAAGCGGGCGTCGTACAGCTGCTCGCCGCCGCGCGTGTCGCGGATCCGCGACAGCACCTTGTCCGCCGCGAGCGGCATCACGCCGCGGATGCGCTCCTCGAACACGTCCTTGACCGCGCCCGGCAACCGCAGCAGCACCCAGCCCGCCGACGTCGCGCCCGCCCCCGCGGCGCGCTCGAGCACTCCCACGACCTGCCGATCGTTCACGCCCGGGATCACGGGCGCCACCATGACGCCGACGGGCAGCCCCGCCTTTGCGAGCGTCTCGATGACCTTGAACCGCCGATCCGGGGACGCGGCCCATGGCTCGATCGCGCGCGACTGCGCGTTGTCGGTGAACGCGAGGCTCACGTAGATGTG
>DATLHR010000080.1:0-6240 GCA_035539815.1 Kofleriaceae bacterium | reverse complement strand
GCCGCCGAGTCGGAGCGGATCTGACGCCACATGGCCACCGTGCGCTCGCGCGTCCGGCGCGGCATGAGCTCGAGCTCGGAGTCACCGAGTACGGTGCGCAGGAACATCTCGGCGGCGGCGGGGCCGCCCTGGGTCTCGACGATGCGATCGTACGCGGGCAGGAACTCGGCGGGCCCCGGCGGCGCGTCGTCGTTCGGTGCGAGCGGCGGCTCGACGAGCACCGCGCCGGCGCACACGCCGGGATACCGGCGGAGCACGTCGAGCGCGATCACGGCCCCGAAGCTCGACCCCACGATCAGCGCGGGACCGGGCGCATCCGCGAGCAGGGCGGCCGCATCGTCGGCGTGGGCCTCGACCGTCTGCGCGTCGGCGCGGCGATCGTAGGCGAGCATCGTGAACCGCGCGCGCAGCGTCGATGACACGAGCTGGATCGACCACGTCATGTGATCGGCGGCATTGCCGTGGATCAAGAGCAGGCGGGGACCAACACCGGCGCGAACGACGTGGAGCGCGGGCGACATGACAGCTACAATCGAACATACATGGTCCCCGACGACGGAGAGAGCGCCGGCGAGGCGTTCGCCGCGACGATCGCGCCGGTGTCGACCGGGCCGGGACCGTCGCCGCCGTCGGCGGTCGGGACGCCGCTGCCCCGTCGCCACGCAGCGAGCGAGATCGAGAGCGGCGAGACGGTCGCCGCCCCGGTCGAGGGAGCGATGCCGCCGCTGCCCATCGTGCCTGCGGAGCTGTACAAGCCGGACAAGGAGATCGCGCGCGGCGGCATGGGCCGCATCGTCGCGGCCGCGGACCAGCGGCTCGGTCGCCCCGTCGCGCTCAAGGAGCTCATCGATCCTCACCCGGATCAGCTCGGCCGGTTCCAGCGCGAGGCGCTGATCACCGCGCGCCTGCAGCACCCGGGCATCGTGCCCGTGTACGAAGCGGGGCGCTGGCCGTCGGGCGACCCGTTCTTCGCGATGAAGCTCGTCTCCGGTCGCCCGTTCGACAAGGTGATCGGCGAGGCGCGCACGCTCGAGCAGCGGCTCGCGCTGCTACCGCGGATCGCGGCGGCCGCCGATGCGATCGCATACGCGCACAGCCAGCGCGTCATCCACCGCGATCTCAAGCCCGGGAACATCCTGATCGGCGATTTCGGCGAGACCGTCGTGATCGATTGGGGACTCGCGAAGGACCTCGACGTCACCGATCCGAGCGAGCCGGGCGCGCGGTCCGCGCGCGAGTCCAGGCCGAGCGTGCCCACGGCGACCCAGACCAATTCGACGCTGACGATCGCCGGCGCGGTGATGGGCACGCCGGCGTACATGGCGCCCGAGCAAGCGCGCGGCGAGCCGCTCGACGCACGCGCCGACGTGTTCGCGCTCGGCGCGATGCTCTATCACCTCCTCGCCGGCGTGCCGCCGTACAACGCGCGCACCGCGACCGACGTGATCGCCGCGGCGGCGCTCGGGCGCGTCGTGCCGCTCGTCGAGCGCGAGCAAGGCGCGCCCGCCGACCTCGTCGCGATCGTCGAGCGCGCGATGGCGCAGGACCCCGCGCGCCGGTATCCGCACGCGGGCGAGCTGGCCGACGAGCTACGCCGCTTCCTCACCGGTCAACTCGTCACCGCGCACCGCTACACCGCCGTGCAGCGGCTCAAGCGGTTCATCCGCAAGCACCGCGCCGCGGTCACCATCGCGTCGCTGTCGCTCGTCACGTTCGCGGTGCTCGGCACGCTCGCGATCCGACAGATCGTCCACGAGCGCGACGCGGCCACGCGCGAGCGCCGGATCGCCGACGCACGGCGCGTCGCGGCCGAGCAGCTGATCGACACCATGCTGTCCGACGTCAAAGATCGCCTCACCGCGATCGGCCGGCTCGACGTGATGGCGAACCTCGGCGGCGAGATCCGGACCTACTACGACACGCTGTCCGCGATCCCCGGCGGCATGCCCGAGGACGACGGTGATCGCATGGCGCTCGCGGTCGACATCGTCGGCATCGCCGAGCGCGAGTCCGGCCAGCTCGACCAGGCGCTCGCGACGTGGACGGCCGCGCGCGACCGGCTGGTCGCTGCGGTCGGCGCCGATCGGTCGCCGCGCACGCGCCTGCGCCGCCGCATGATCGCGCGCTTCGACTTCGAGATCGGGACCGTCCACCAGCAACGCGGCCGGGCCGCCCAGGCGATCGCCGCGTACACCGCCGCGAAGAAGGGCTACGACGCGCTGTCCGCCGAGGCGCCGACGGATCGCATGATCCTGATGCAGAAGGCCGACACGCACGACCGTCTCGGCGACCTGCTGCGCAACGAAGGCAAGATCGACGCCGCGTTCGAGGAGTACTCGGCGGCGCGTCACGAGCGCGAGCACCTCGGCGGCCGTGCGCGTCGACTGCGTTCCCGCGTGCTCGCGCTGTCGACGAGCCACATGAAGCTCGGTTCGGTCTACCTCGCGCGCGGCGAGTCGGGGAAAGCGCTCGAGGCGTTCCGCGCGGCGCTCCGGCTGCGCGAGTCGCTGCTCGAGAGCCAGCCCGACAACGTCGAGCTGCAGGAGCGCGTGCTCGACTGCCAGGATCAAATCGCCCTCGTCCAGCGCCAGCTCGGCGACGACAAGAGCGCGATCCAGACCTACCGCGAGGCCGTGCCCGTGCTCGACGCGCTCGCCCGCCGCGATCCGACGAACGCGACCTGGAAGCGCCAGCGCGGCAATCTGCTCTCCAACCTCGGCTTCGCGCTGCTCGACACCGGCGAGTTCACGACCGGCCTCGCGCAGCTCGAGCTGGCCGAGCAGCTCCAGCAGGAGCTCGTGCAGCGCGACGGCAAGGCGCTGTGGCAAGGCGACCTCGCGCGCACGCTCGCCCGCGCCGCCGATGGCCGCATGTACCTCGGCGAGCTCGACAAGGCGCTCGCGCAGTACAAGCAATCGCTCGCCATCCGCGAGAGGATGTCGGCCGACGATCCCAGGAGCGCCCCGTTCCGCCGCAGCGTGGCGTGGGCCCACGCCAAGCTCGCCGCCGCGTACGAGGTCAAGGGCGACGTCGCCAACACGCTCGCCTCGCACGCCGCCGCACTCGCGCTGCGCGAGGCGCTGGTCCAGGAATCGCCCGCACACACCGGCTTCCGCAACGAGCTCGCGTCGACGCAGATCGCGTACGGCACCGCCCTCGCCTCGCGCGATCCCGCGCGCGCGAAGCAGCTGATCGACGCCGGCCTCGGCCACGCCCGCGCGCTCGTCACCGGCGATCCGATCAACTTCGAGTGGAAGGAGTCGTTGACGCAGGCGCTGCTCGCCCAGGCCGCGGTGTCCAAGCTCGCCGGCGATCGCCCGGCGAGGCGCGCCGCCCTCGACGAGGCCAAGGAGCTCGCCGTCGCCGCCGCCGCGCGCGCGCCGCAGAACGCGCACTGGCCCGGCTACGTCGCCGAGATCCACGCCGCGCTCGCCGAGCTCGCGCCCGACGCCAAGGCGGCCGCCGCCGAGTGGAAGGTCGTGCGCGACGCCCTCGAGCCGCTCGCCGCCGCCAAGCGCCTGCCCGCCTATCGCAAGAGCCTGCTCGAACGCGCGCGCGCCGTCCGCTAAGCGCGATACGATGGCCCGTATGGGTGAAGAGACCGTCGAGCGCGAGTATATGGGCAGGGGCCGGTCCAAGATGTGGACCTATCTGATCCTGATGGTGCTGTTCGTCGCGCTCGTGCTCGTGATCAACCTCGTGCTGCTCGATACGGGCGCGGCGAAGGCGGGAATCAAGAGCTTCTTCGGCCTGCCCGGCTGGGCGCTCGCGACGGTGTGCTTCCTCGCCGGCGCGATCATCTTCTGGCTCGGCCTCAAGATGGAGACCGACTGGCCCGAGTTCATCGGCGCCTTCTTGATCACACTCGCGGTGTTCGGCTTCGAGCTGATCATCGGCTTCGACAAGCTCAGCTTCGGCGTGTTCGTGATCCCCTACCTGATCCCGATCGTCGTGTTCGCCGTGCTGATGATGTACGGGATGAAGAAATCGGCCTGATCTGCCAGTCGTCGTGAGCGTACCCGACGCCGTGGACGAGCCGATTCCAGACTACGGAGACTGCGCCGTGGCGCCCGGCCTTAACCCCAGCCTCCAGCCGATCACACGATCCAGAAGCGATGTGTCCGACTCGGCAGCCATCGTTCTCGACGGAAGTTCGTCGATTCCAGTGCCAGCGGTGCGCTGGTCGCGCCCTCGGAGCGCGCTTGGCTCGGGCTCGGATCAACAGAAACGAACCCTGGGGTTAATCGATCTCGAACGAGATCATCGGCCCGGTGCTCGGCACGGTGAGCGTGGTCGACTTGTCAGCGAAGCGCACCAGGAACGCGCGTTCTGACAACGCCGGCAAGACACACGTGGCGCTGAGCATGTGGAGCTCGCGCGTCACGCACACGTTGTTCCACGCGAAGTGAGCTGCCAGCTCCAGCGTATCGCCGCGCTCGGTGATCGTGCAGTGTGCTTCGGCCTCCATCGGGCAGGCCAAGATCGTGACCTCGGCGACGAGCGGGCGCCCCACCTCGAAGGGGAGCGTCGTCGACGTCGTCGACAGCCCCCCGAGCTCCATGACGTCGGACGGCGACGGGATGCCATCAAACTGCCACGGCACGAGCGTCGCCTTCCCGACGTTCTCTGCATCGTGCGCGTACGGAGTGGTACACGCTGCGAACAAGAGCGCCGCCGCCGCCAGTGCAAGCCTCATGAGGCGAGGACAGCATGAGGCGGACCGGGTTGCAACTGCGCGCTCGCGTCAGTCCCACCAGAACGTGAGCGTTTGGCGATCAGCGCTTCGATCTCGGTCATGCGGTCACGTATCGAGGGTTCGTCGCGAGGTCAGCGCGGTCCGTACGTCGGCGACATGGCGCCGAGCTCGTAGCACCCGAGGTCGGGCGCCGCGCCGGCGAAGCCGTCGTTGATGTTCGGGATGACGAGGCCCTTGTCGACCGCCGCCGCGCCCGCGCCGAGGCGCAGGTCGGCCGGAGGTAGTGCCGGGAACAGGCCGCTCGGCATCGTCACGGTAGCCGCGAAGACATCGAGGTCGACCGCGACGCCGTGCTTCTCGGTCGTCTTGGTCAGCATGTCGGCGAAGCTCGCGAACGAGAGCGACCCGATGCGCCCCGTGAAGGCCCCGGTCGTCGAGCCGAAGCCGTCGTAGTCGTAGTCGCCCGTCGTCCCGGCCGCCGGCAGGTAGATCGCGCGGCCGGTGCCGCTCGAGTAGCCGTTGTTCGTCCCGCCGGGGCCGCCGAGGAAGAGGTTGTTGCGGGTGTACTGGCGCTCGTGGACGTCCGTGGTGTTCACGGCGAAGGCGTCGCCGGCCTTGACCGACGTGTTGTGGAGGATGACGTCGCCGACGCTGCCGCGGTTCAGCTTGAAGACCGCGTGCGCGTTGTAGACGTTGTTCCGGATGAAGTAGGTCGGGCCGCCGAGCGAGGGCTGCGAGCTCATCGCCATGAACGAGTTGGTGATGCGGTTACGCAGGATCCGGCAGTTGTGCTGACAGAAGTCCGCCTCGATGCCGTCGTCCGCGGCCCACTCGATGTCGTTCTCGATGACGTCGATGCTCCACTGGTCGGCGTCCGTGCGCTCGACGAACGAGATGCCGTCGCGGAAGCCCCGGACGTAGTTGTGCTCGATCACGTGGCCGGGCCCCATGACCCGGACGCCCTCGCCGAGGTTGGCGCCGTCCACGCCGAGCGCTGCCTCGTTCCACGGCGTCGGGCCGAGGATGATGTTGTCGGCGATGTACGAATCCTGGGCAGGCACGTTCCCCCACGCGACGAAGCCGTCACCGTTCGCGGTCACGGCGTTCTTCATGAAGGCCATGTTCGTCGCGCCGTAGAAGCGCACCGTGCCGTTGACCGTCACGCCGACGAGGTGCACGTGGTCCCGCCCGTCGAAGTTGACGTTGCCTCCGATGATCACGCTGGCGCGCGAGCCGCCGGCGCGGATGACGATGGGCTTGCCCGCCTGACCGTCGCGCGAGAACGTGAAGCCCGCGTAGTTGCCCGCGGCGAGCTCGAGGACGTCGCCGGGCATCGCGCCCGCGGCCATGCTGGCGAACGTGCTCGGCGTCACCGACTTCACGGGCGCGCCGGCCATCGGCGCGGGGACGGGGCGCGTCGTTACCGTCGACGTCCGGACCTCGCAGCCGCCGTCGGGGTCCTCGAGCATGAGCTCGATCTCGTAGGTCGTCGCCGGCTCGAGGTCGAAGATGCTGCCGGCGTGGCGGTTCGGGAACGTGTACCC
>DATLHR010000079.1:0-11905 GCA_035539815.1 Kofleriaceae bacterium | reverse complement strand
ACACAAGACCGCGCTGCAGAAGCCCGCCCCCGACGTGCAGTGGCGCAACTACCTCGGAGTGTTCCGCTACACGCGCCGCGCCGTGCAGCTGGTGTGGAGCACGAACCGGGTGCTCACCATCGGGCTCGCGCTCGGCAGCCTGTTCGCCGGTCTGTTGCCGGGCGGCATCGCGTGGGTCGGCAAGCACCTGATCGACGCGATCGTCCTCGGTGCGCGCACCCACGCCGACGGCGATCGTACGACCGCGATCGAGTGGGTGGTGGTCGAGCTCGGGCTCGTGATCGCGCTCGCCACCGCGTCGCGGCTGCTCGGGATGATGCGAGCGCTGCTCCGCCAGCAGCTCGGGCAGAAGATCAACGTGGAGATCCTCGAGAAGGCGCTGACCCTCGAGCTGACGCAGTTCGAGGACTCCGAGCTGTACGACAAGATGACGCGTGCGCGGCGCGAGGCTTCTTCGCGGCCGCTGTCGCTCGTGAGCCAGACGTTCGAGCTCGGGCAGAGCATCGTCACGCTGATCGGCCTCGGCGTGCTGCTGGCCGCGTTCTCGCCGATCGCACTCGGCGTGCTGATCGCTGCGGCGATCCCGCCGTTCGTCGCCGAGCTCAAGTTCTCCGGCGACGCGTTCCGCCTCTCGCGCTGGCGCACGCCGGAGACGCGCGAGCAGATCTATCTCGAGACGGTGCTCGCGCGCGAGGACCACGCGAAGGAGGTCAAGCTGTTCGGCCTCGGGCCGCGGTTCCTCGGCCGCTACAAGGCGATCTTCGACAAGCTGTACGCGAGCGATCGCGCGCTCACGATCCGCCGCGCCGTGTGGGCGCTGATCCTCGGCACCATCGGCACCGTCGCGTTCTACGGCATGTACCTGTGGATCGCCCTCGCCACCATCGACAGCGCGATCACGATCGGTGCGATGACGATGTACGTCGTCGTCTTCAAGCAAGCGCAGAGCGCGATGTCCGCCGCGCTCGGGGACGTCGGCGGCATGTACGAGGACAACCTCTACCTCTCGAACCTCTACGAGTTCCTCGAGACGCCCACGCTGTCGCCGACCGGCACCGCCACCGAGGGCACCATCCCCGGCGACGGCGTGCGCTTCGAGGACGTCGAGTTCACCTACCCGGGATCGTACGAGCCGGCGCTCGTGGGCGTGAGCCTGCACATCCGGCCCGGCAGCAAGCTCGCGATCGTCGGCGAGAACGGCTCGGGCAAGACCACGTTGATCAAGCTGCTCACCCGCCTCTACGAGCCGACGCGCGGCCGCATCCTCCTCGACGGGCGCGAGCTCCGCGAGTGGGCGCCGGCGGTGCTGCACCAGCGCATCGGCGTCATCTTCCAGGACTTCGTGCGGTACCAGCTCACCGTCGGCGAGAACATCGGCGCCGGTGATGACCGCGCCTACGACGATCGCGTGCGCTGGGATGACGCGGCGGAGCGCGGCCTCGCCAAGCCGGTGATCGACACGCTGCCCGATCGCTACGATACCCAGCTCGGGCGCTGGTTCCGCTCGGGGCGCGAGCTGTCGCTCGGTCAGTGGCAGAAGGTCGCGCTCGCACGCTCGTTCATGCGGCGCGAGGCCGACATCCTCGTGCTCGACGAGCCGACCGCCTCGATGGACGCCGAGGCCGAGGTGAAGATCTTCGAGCGCTTCCGCGAGGTCACCGACGACAAGATCGCGATCGTGATCTCGCACCGGTTCTCGACGGTGCGCATGGCGGACCAGATCATCGTGCTCGACCGCGGCGAGATCATCGAGCGAGGGACGCACGACGAGCTCGTCGCGAAGGGCGGCCGCTACGCGACGCTGTTCAACCTGCAGGCGCAGGGCTACCGCTAAGGCCCTGCGGACACCGGCCAACCATCTGCCGTCCAGCGCAGCTCGGAGATCCGCAGCGTCGGGATGCCGGACGCGTTCGCGTCGTACGCGTGATAGACGTTGAACGCCGCGCCGAGGATCGCGTTGTGGCCCGGACCGCGCCAGCGCGCATCCGCATCGACGACGAGCGTGCCTCCGCCCGCGAGCAGCGCGACGCCATCGGCGTCGACGTAGGGGCCGCGCACGTCCGGCGAGCGGCCGACGCGGATCTGGTACGTGCTGTCGACGCCCCGGCAGCAGGAGCCGGTCGACTCGAACAGGTAGTAGAAGCCACCGTGGCGGATGACGAACGGCGCCTCGACGGCGGAGTCGGCGCGGGCCGCGAGCGCGTACATCTCCGTCCCGGCGCGCGAGCCGTCGGGCGCGAGCGGGATCAGCTTGAGCCCGCTCCAGAAGCTGCCGAACGCGAGCCACGGCTCGCCGTCCTCGTCGACGAAGGCCGCGGGATCGATCGCGTTCCAGCTGTCCGTCGCAGTCGAACAGATCACCGCGCCGCGATCCGTCCACGCGTTGGTCGCCGGTGATGCGCTGGTCGCGTGCCCGATGCAGGAGACGTTGCTGCCGAACGTCGAGGCCGAGTAGTAGAGGTGATAGAGGCCGCCGAACGACGACACGTCGGGGGCCCATAGATCGTTGCGGCGCGTGGGCTCGGTGGTGTCGATCCAGCTCGGCGCCATGGTGAACACCTGGCCCGCGAGGCTCCAGTTGACGAGATCGACGGAGGTGCGCACCGGCAGCCCGGTGCCCGTCGCGTACAGGAAGTACAGCCCGTCCACCTCGATGATCGATGGATCGTGAACCGGCGCGATCGCCCCGGCGAGCGACAGCGTGATCGGATCGCCGAGCGGTGCGTCGGCGCCGTCGAGCGGCGCGGGCGCGTCGATCGGTCCGTCGGAGTCAGGCGGTGAGGCGTCGGCGCGCGCCGCGTCGGGCGCGCCGCGGTCCCAGCCGCAGGCCGCGAGCAGGAGGAGGAGGTACTTCACGGGTGGGCGAGGTTCTTGATCTCGTCGGGGGTGAAGGCGCGGCAGCCGATGCGCAGCTCGTCGATGCTTCCGTTGAAGTACGGGTCGTCGCCGCGCGACTTGCCGAGGAACGCCTCGTCGAGGGCCGCGAAGTCTGCCGCCTTCACCGTCGCGCTCGACTGCGTCTTCACCGGCATGCCGTCGACGAACAGGACGACCACGCGCCCGTTGTCCATCGTGAGCGCGACGTGGTGCCACGTCGAGTCGTCGGGCACCGGCGGCGTCGCGGTCACCAGGTCGAACGTCCCGGCGGGTGACTTCATGCCGACATGCATGCCGGTACCGTCGGTGGGCGCGAGGTACAGCGAGTGCGTGGTGCCGGCGCCGAAGTCGAACACGCGGCTGCCCGGCGCGTAGGCGGCGATCCGGATCCACGCCGCGATCGTGAACCCGGTGGTGCAGCCCGCGAGCGGGTTGCCGGTGATCGCGACGTGCGGGGAGCTCGCGTCCGCGGGGCCGCCGCCCAGGCTGACGGCACCGCCCAGCCTGCCGGTCGCCCACGCCGCGCCGCTGGCCAGCGCCGTCGCGAGCGCGCGGTCCGAGGAGTCCGCCGCCGCGGCGCCGCTGCTCTCGTCGAACCGCCAGTAGGAGTAGTCGGCCTTCGGCCACGCGAGGTCCTGGATCTCCGCCGCCGTGAGGGCGCGGCCGTAGATGCGGAACTCGTCCATGGAACCGGCGAACCCGGCGTCCGCAGTGAAGCGCGACCTCCCGATCCACGAGCTCGGTGAGATCGGTTCCATCTCGCGCGGCGAGACCGCCGGCCCGTTGTCGAGGACGGCCGCGGGGAAGCCGTCGACGTACATCCGCCGCGAGCCACCGGAGCCGGTGATCGCGACGTGCTTCCAGACGTTGAGCGGCAGGAACGTCCGCGTCGAGATCAACGACTCGTTGGCGGTGCTGCCACCGTACGACGACGCGAGGAGACCGACGGGCGCCGCGGTCATGTCGAAGCCGCTCGTGCTCAGGAACATGAACCGGTTCTGCGGATCGGGCAGGCCATTGCCGATGTCGTAGATGCGAGCCCACGCCGGGTTGCCCGTGAGCTTGACCCACACGGAGATCGTGAAGTCGTCGACACCCGAGAGCAGGCCGCTCGGCAGCGAGACGTACTGCGTCGCGGGTGCAGCGCCGTTCATCGAGATCGCGCCGCCGTTGCGCCCCGTCGCGGTCCACATCGACGGGTCCGACAGCATGCCGTGCATGCCGCGCACCTTCTCGCTCGCGAGCGCGCCATTGCCGTCCTCGAACTCGTAGTTCGCGATCAGCATGTCCATGGGGTAGTTCGCGGGTGCGTCGGGCGTGACCGCGTCCGCCGCATCCGAGCCGCCGCCCGGCGGTGCATCGATGTTCGTGCTGCCGAGCAGGTCACTCGTGATCACGTTGCAGCTCGCCAGCGCGAACAAGCTCGCGACGGCCGCGCGCGTCGAAGGGGGGCGTGTGGTCATGGCGGCCTCGTCAGGGACGCGACAGGGTGACGATCTCGTCGGCGGTGAGCGCCCGACACCCGATGCGGAGCTCGTCGATCGCGCCATCGAAGTACGCATCGGGGAACCGCGACTTGCCGAGCCACAGATCGGTCGCGCTCGCGAAGTCCGCGGGCGTGACGTCCGGACTCGCGCCGCTCGCGATGACCGCGCCGTCCGCGTAGAGCTTCACGCTGTGGTCGGCCGCCACCGTCACCGCGACGTGGTGCCACGAGCCATCACCCGCGAACGGGACGGTCGGTGACACGAGGTCGAACAGGCCGTTCGGCGACACCATCGCGAAGTGCATGCCGGCCCCGTCGCTCGGCGCCAGGTAGATGAAGCTCGTCGTGCCGGTGCCGAAATCGAACACGCGCGACCACGGCTGCATCGTGTCGCTCCGGACCCACGCCGCGATGGTCAGCTCCGTCGTGCAGGCGGCGAGCGGGTTGGCCGCGAGCGTCACCATCGGGCCACTCGCACCCGCGGGCCCGCCGGGGAGCTCGAGGCCGCCGCCGAGCCGCCCGGTCGTCCACGTCACGCCGGTGCCGAGCGCCGTCGGGATGGCGTGGTCGGACGAGTCGCGCGCGACGGTGCCGTCGCCCTCGTCGAAGCGCCAGTACGAGTAGTCGAGCTTGGGCCACGCGCGGTCGGCGACCTCCGCCTGGGTCAGCGCGCGGTCGTAGATCTTGAACTCGTCGACCGTGCCGTCGAGGCCCGGGTCGGCCGAGAACCGCGACTTGCCGATCCACGAGCTCGGCGAGAGCGGCTCCATCTCGCTCGGCGGCACGCGCGGACCGTCGACGACGGTCGCCGCGGGGAAGCCATCGATGTAGATCGTGCGGTCACCGCCGGCGCCCACCACCGCGATGTGCTTCCACGCCCCGGTCGGCAGCAGCGTCGGCGAGAGCGTGACGTTCTCGTTGCTCGGGCTACCGCCGAACGACGCCGCCATCGCGCCGTTCGCCGCCCCGGAGAACCCGTTCGGCGTGAAGTACATGAAGCGATTGGCCGCATCGGCCTGGCCGTTGCCGAGATCGTAGATGCGAGCCCACGGCGCGACGCTGTTCAACTTCACCCAGAACGAGATCGTGAAGTCGTCGACGCCGGTGAGGACGCCGCTCGGCAACGAGACGTAGGTGTCCGCGGGCACCGCGCCCGTCATCGCGAGCGCACGGCCCTCACGACCGTCGGCGGTCCAGCCGGCGACGTCGGTCAGCGTGCCGTTCGCGTGATGCACCGAGCTGTCGGTGACCACCGTCGAGGAGTCCTCGAAGGCGTAGTGGAGGATCAAGTTCGCCTCGCCGGCGGGCGCATCGTCCGGGGCGTCGGGTGATGCATCCACCGCGGATGCATCGGTTCCGGTCGGCGCGTCGAGCCCCGGCTGCGCGGCATCGTTGGTCGCGCGCTTCAGGTCATCGCCGCACGCAGGCACCGCGAGCAACGACACCGCGACCACGAACTGCTTCGAGAGTGCATTACCCATGGTCGAGCAGTAAGCGTCGAATCGACGACAAGTTCAATAGCGCTGGTTTTTGCGCGCTGTATTACTCGCCGCGCTTGTACGGATTGGATTCCATATCCAAGAGCCGGTCACTCGGCGTCGACTTCACCTCTTTCGACTTCAGAGATTCTCCGAGCGCCGGCTTGGAGACCACGGAACGTGTGGGGCGGGCCACGCGAACGCGCGGCGTCGTTCGCGCCGGCGGCTTCTCTGCAGCTGACGCTGTGGCCTCGGATACGATCGTGGATGGAGAGTCCACCGGCGTGGGCTCGACCTCGATCTTCGACGGAGATGCGGTCGATTTCGGATGGATCGGCGCGACCGGTCGTGCGAAGGTCGTCTCGCTCGCGGCCGGGGGTATCAGTGCTGCGTGAACGGGCTGAAGAGCTCGGTAGGCCACGAAGCCGCCGGCGTTGAGCACCACGAACGTTGCGACGACAGCGAGGACTCTCAGCATGAATGCACGCTAGCAATGCACTCTGATCTTCTCAAGTCACGTCGACTCGAGCACGAAGAGAGGTTGTCCAGATGACTAATTCATCCAGTGCAGCTCTAGCAATGTTGATCGGAGTCGCGATCTGCGTCACGGAAGCGCGCGCAGACGACGTGAACGGCGCGGCGAAGGCGTTCTCGCAGGCGCAGCAAGCGATGCTGGCGAACGACTACGCTCGCGCGGCCGAGATGTACGAGCTCGCCGACGAGCTCGCACCGTCGGCGCCGGCGCTGCGCAACGCCGCACGGGCGCGGCGCGCCGCAGGCCACAGCGCGACGGCGGCGACGCTCGCCGCGCAGATCCTCCAGCGCTACTCCAACGACAAGGAGTCGCGCGGCGTCGCGGAGGCGATCCTGAGCGAGCTCGCGCCGAAGCTCACGCAAGTCGAGGTCGCGTGCAGCGAGCCATGCACGTTGTCGATCGATGGCAAGGCAGCGTCGTCGACGCGCCCCAACCTCTCGCACGTCCTCTACGCTCAGCCCGGCGCCCGCACGATCGCCGCGGCGTTCGACGGTGAGCGCGAGGCGAAGGCGCAGATCTCCGCGATCGCCGGCGGCACCAAGCGCGTCGAGCTCGCCGCGCCCCCCAAGCCCGCACCGGTGGAGACGGCGCCGGCGCCCACGCCCGCGACGGAGAGACCCGCGGCGTCACCCGGCGCACCGACGAGCGCGCCGTCGCCACAGGTCTCGCGCGGCATCGGCCGCAAGTGGTTCGTCGTCGCGGCGGCGGCGACGGTCGTGCTCGGGACCGCGGCGACCGCACGAGGCCTCGCCACGCTCGGCACCCGCGATGACATCGAGGCCGCCACGACGAGCGGCGATGCGACGCGTGCGAGCTCGCTCTACGACACCGGGCGCGGCCAGCAGCTGCAGACCAACCTCCTCCTTGGAGCAACGGCCGTCGCGGCCGGATCGGCGATCGTCCTCGCGGTGCTCGCCGACTGGAGTCCGGGGCGACGAGAGCGGCGTGAGGTCGCGATCCAGCCAACGGTGGGCGGGGCAGCGTTCGTGCTGGGTGGGCACTTCTGATGGCGCGCGCAGTCGTTCGCGCGCCGACCCTGTTGCCGAGCAGCGGTCGGGCGAGCATCGGCAGCTACGAGGTCGTCCGCAAGCTCGCCACCGGCGGCATGGGCGAGGTCTACCTGGCGAAGCAGCGCGGCCCCGTCGCGTTCAGCCGCGACGTCGTGCTCAAGAAGCTGCATCCCGGGTACACCTCGAACCCCGAGTTCGTGACGATGTTCCTCAACGAGGCGCAGATCGCGGCGAACCTCGCCCACCCCAACATCATCCACATCTACGAGCTGTTCGAGGATGACGGCTACGTGATCGCGATGGAGTACGTGCGCGGCGGCACGGCGCTGTCCCTGCTGCGCAGCCACGCGAGGGACGGCCGTGCGGTCCCCTACGGACCCGCGCTGCGGATCGCGATCGCGGTGTGCGAGGCGCTTCACTACGCGTACACGTCGATCGGCGACAGCGGCCAGCCGCGCCACGTGATCCATCGCGATATCAGCCCCTCGAACGTGCTGATCGACTACGAGGGCAACGTGAAGCTCGCGGACTTCGGCGTGGCGAAGGCGCTCGACGTCAACCTCACCCGCGGTGCGTCGATCAAGGGCAAGTTCGGCTACCTCTCGCCCGAGCAGATCCGGTGTCAACCGCTCGACCAGCGCAGCGACCTGTTCTCGCTCGCGATCGTGCTGTGGGAGCTGACGGTCGGCGCGCCGCTGTTCAAGCGCGAGAACGACGTCGCGATGATGTACGCGGTCATGGAGGAGGACATCCCGCGCCCCTCCTCGCGGCACGCCGACTACCCTCTCGATCTCGAGGCCGCGATCATGAAGGCGCTCGAGCGCGAGCGCGACGACCGCTATGCGACACCGCTCGAGCTCGCGAGCGAGTTGCGCCGCATCGCGCGCGACCACGGCTGGGATCTCGAAGCCCAGGCGTTGGCGAGGCTCGTCAAGCACGAGCTGCCCGACGATCAGGTGGCGTTCGGCCGCATCGGCAGCGAGGAGTTCTCCGGCGGCGGCCCGCTCGCGCGCAGCCGCACCACGTTCGGCGCCGCCGAGGAGATGAGGTCCTATCCCGCGCTCGAGGTCCTCGCCGAGCCCCCGGCCGGCGGCAAGCGCGCGGTGCTGGCGACCACCTTCGTGATGGCGGTGCTCAGCGCGATCTTCTGGATCTGGATCGTCCCCGTGCTCGCGTGATCACCAGAACTTCGCGATCTCCGTGCCGCCGCGCTTGATCGAGGCGATCGCCCGCGCGTCGAGCTTGTAGCGGCGCGCGTTCTTGGCGGCTCTTCTCGCTGACGAGGTCCGACAGCGCCGCGAACCGAGACGTCGAACGTGTAGCGCGTGGTCACGTCTTGTAGCTCGACGAACGCACTGGGCACTAACCCTCGCGGGCACTTGCGATTCGGCACTTGCGCCGGATCGCGAGAACAGTTAGTAGGAAAACCTAGCTGCGAGCCGTGGGGTCGTTCGCGCTAGGTAAGTCCGAGGCAAGCTTCCTCGGTAGGGACGGTCATGTCGAACTACGAGCTCATTCACGCGGGCCGCGTGCCGATCAAGGCATGGACTCGCGGCCTCGAAATCGAGGAGTCCGCGCGCAAGCAGCTGGAGAACATCTCGCGCCTGCCGATCGTGTTCCGCCACGTCGCGGTGATGCCGGACGTGCACTTCGGGATCGGCGCGACGGTGGGCAGCGTCGTGCCGACGGAGAACGCGATCATCCCGGCGGCCGTGGGGGTCGACATCGGGTGCGGGATGGTTGCGGTCGAGACGTCACTCGACGCGTCGCTGTTGCCCGACAACTTGAAGTCCCTGCGCACGGCGATCGAGCGCGCGGTGCCGCACGGCCGCACGGCGAACGGCGGACGTGGTGATCGCGGCGCGTGGCACAAGGTGCCCAAGGGGCCGGAGCGCGCGTGGCAGGCGCTGTCGGCGGAGTACAAGGAGCTCGTCGACAAGCACCCGAGGATCGGTCAGGGCAACGACCTCAACCACCTCGGGACGCTCGGCACGGGCAACCACTTCATCGAGGTGTGCCTCGACGAGCGCGACAGGCTCTGGTTCATGCTGCACTCGGGGTCGCGCGGTGTCGGCAACCGCATCGGCACGTACTTCATCGCGCTCGCGAAGAAGGACATGAAGATCCACGTCCGCGATCTGCCCGACATCGACCTCGCGTACCTGCGCGAGGGCACGAAGCACTTCGACGACTACGTGCAGGCGGTCGAGTGGGCGCAGCGCTACGCGATGACCAACCGCCAGCTGATGATGGACGCCGTCGTCGAGGCGGCGAAGCGCGAGCTGCCGCCGTTCACGCTGGGAGAGACCGCGGTCAACTGTCACCACAACTACGTCGCGAAGGAGCACCACTTCGGGCACGACGTGTTCGTGACGCGCAAGGGCGCGGTGCGTGCGCGCCTCGGCGACCTCGGCATCATCCCGGGCTCGATGGGAGCGCGCAGCTACATCGTGCGCGGCAAGGGCGAGGCGCAGTCGTTCTGCTCGTGCAGTCACGGCGCGGGGCGCGCGATGTCGCGTGGCGAGGCCAAGCGCCGCTACTCCGTCGAGGATCACGTGAAGGCGACCGAGGGGATCGAGTGCCGCAAGGACGCCGACGTGATCGACGAGACGCCGATGGCGTACAAGCCGATCGACAAGGTGATGGAGGCGCAGGCGGACCTCGTCGACGTCGTCCACGAGCTGCGCCAGGTCGTCTGCGTCAAGGGCTGAAGGAGGAGAGCGTGTTGGACATCGACGGCAGCCGCGGCGAAGGCGGCGGCCAGATCCTTCGCACCTCGCTCGCACTCGCGGCGATCACGGGCAAGGCGTTCGCCATGCGCAACGTCCGCGCGGGCCGCGCCAAGCCCGGCCTGCGCCGCCAGCACCTCGTGTGCGTCCACGCAGCGGCGCAGCTGTGCGGCGCGACCGTGCACGGCGCGAGCGTGAGCAGCAAGTACCTCGAGTTCACACCGGGACCGATCGCCGCGCGCGAGCTCGACCTCGACATCGGCAGCCCCGGCTCCACGACCCTCGTCGTGCAGACGATCCTGGTGCCCGCGATCGTCGGTGGGCTCGGGCTGCGCGCCACGATCCAGGGCGGCACGCACAACCCGATGGCACCGCCGTTCGAGTTCCTCGAGCGCGTGTTCCTGCCGCACCTGCGCGCGATGGGCGCGGACGTCGCGCTCACGCTCGATCGCTACGGCTTCGCACCCGGCGACCCGCGCGCGACCGAGCGCGGCCAGCTCACGCTCACCGTGGGCACCGGCGTGCTGCAGCCGATCGAGCTGCTCTCCGTCGGCGAGGTCCGCGCGCGCCGCGCGACGGTGCTGACGTCTCGGCTGCCGACGCACGTCGCGGATCGCGAGCTCGCGATCGTGCGCGCGCGCCTCCCCGGTCCGCTCGAGACGGCGGTGCGCGAGCTGCGTGCGCCGGCGCCGGCGAACGTGCTCATGCTCGAGCTCGAGCGCGACGGCGGCCGCGAGCTCGTCACCTCGTTCGGCGAGAAGGGCAAGCGCGCGGAGCTAGTCGCCGACGAGGCGTGCACCGAGGCGCTCGGCTTCCTCGACGCGAACGTCCCCGTCGGCGTCCACCTCGCCGATCAGCTGCTGCTGCCGCTCGCGATCGCGCGCGGCGGACGCTACCGCTGCGCACCGCTCTCGCTGCACGCGACGACCAACATCGAGACGATCCGGCACTTCCTCGACGTCCCGATCGAGGTCACGTCCGACGGCGACGCCGTCATCGTCCAGGTTGGCTAACCTGCTTGCGTCCGCCCGCGAACTGGAACGACAGCTCGAGCGATAGCCAGTTCTGCGACAGCCGCGTCGTGCCGCCACCGGCGCTGCTGCGCAGCTCGAGGTAGGCGCCGAGGATGGCGTTGTACGTCGCACTCACGCGCACGCGCCCGAGATCGACGCCGAGCTGCGGCGCCATCCCGACGTACCGCCCGGTCTTCGTCGAGATGGCGTCATGGTCCGGGCCGGCGGCGATCGTGTGCCCGGTAAGCGAGTAGCCGCCGAGGCCGAAGCCCACGAACGGCCGTACGGTCGCGTTACCGAACAGGTACTCCGCCTTCACCACGCCGCTCGCGGCGACGCCGAGGTCGAGCGGGGCCTCGTCCTCGCCGACGACGCCGCCGAACATCACCGCGAATTCGACGCGACCGCCGAGCGCCAGGTGATCGTTCGCCATGCCCTTGATCTCGAGGCCCATGCCGGTGCCGTGGCGATCACTGACATCGACCACGGCACCGAGCACGCCGACGTCGACGCGCACGTTCTCGTAGCGCGTCGATTCGGCGTGCGCGTGCGTGCTCGTGAGGAGCGCGAGGAGCGCGAGCGACCGCATCAGAACCGGTCGTATCCGAGGGTCAGCGCGATGTGCGAGACGGTGACGCCCATGCCTGCGTCGTCGACGAAGTACCACCGCCCGTCGAGCGCGACGTTGAGGCGGCGCGCCTTGCCGGCCGACTTGTGCTCGAACGGGTAGTAACCGACGCGCACCTGCGCGAGCGGACCGTTCGGGCGGTTCAGCAC
>DATLHR010000078.1:0-3635 GCA_035539815.1 Kofleriaceae bacterium | reverse complement strand
GAGCGCGCTTTTTCGGGCTCGGGCTCGGGCTCCACGCGCTACGCGCGCTTGGCTCGGGCTCGTATCAACAGAAGCGAACCCTGGGGTTAAGAGCGGACGCTCAATACCTGTCGATGGAGTTGCGCGGATCCAGTGGCCGTGCTCGTGGTCGTGATCGTGGTCGTGATCGCGCCCGTGATCGTCCGCTTCTGAGTCGAGCCCCGCGCGATAGGCGTATCGTAGCGCATGAGCCCGTACCGAGACGCCGACTGGCCCCCGTGCCCGCGCTGCGAGGCACGCCTTCCGCACGATGACGAAGCCGCGCTCGCGTGTGGCGCCGGCTGCGGCACGTGGGTGCCCAATGCGATGATGCGCCTCGATCCCGCGTCGCTCGTCGGTCTCGCACGGAGCAGCCCGACACGCTCTCCCGCATTTCCGTTCTCACGCTGCCCCACGTGCAAGCGCTCGCTCACCGACCTGTATGCGGGGCGCGACACGGAGCTCGCGCTCGGACAGTGCCTCGAGCACGGTGTGTGGATCGAGCGTGGAAATCTCACCCTCTTCGAGAGCCTGTTCGCCGACGAGATCCGCCGGCAAGCGGATGCCCGCGCCGCCGCGGATGCGGAGAGCGCGCGCATGCGCGAGGAGCAAGCGAACCTGGCGTCGCTCCCGCCAGGGGTCGCCGACCTCATTCAGCGCGTGCAACGGCTCGAGCGCACCGTCGAGGAGCTGGCTCGCCAACTCGCAGCGTTACGCGCCATGGACCGCAGCTGACAAGTTGTTGTCCGAATCCCGGACGATGATCATTCGCCGACGACGTAGAGGTCCCAGCGGACCTTGCGGCCCGTCGAGGACGTCACGGTCACGCCGCCGGCCGACCACGTGCCATCCCCTGCCGTGATCTGCACGCGCGACAGCCGCGCGTCGATCACCGTCTTGCGCCAGCAGCTGGTGCAGCTCGCGAGCTGGTTGTCGTTGTTGACCTGGTCCAGCGTCGACGGTGCGGTGCTGCCATCCGCCGTCGCCTGCAGGCCGCCGTCATCATGCAGCGTGAACGACGCGGCCGCCTCGCCGGTCACCAGCAGGCCGACCACGTCGTAGACGTCGGCGACGTCCGCGACCGACACGATGTCGGGGCTCGACTCCTCGGCGAGCGTGTCGATCGTCGGATCGAGCAGCGGCACGAGGTGACCGGCGCGCAGCAGGATGGGGAGCTTGTCGAGCGGCGCATCGAGGGTGTGAGTCGTGCCGCCCTCCAGCAGCGCCTGCGCCTGCCAGTCGAGGTACCAACCAGCGGGTAACGTGACGGTCTTGGTGCGCGCGCCGCGCGCGAGCACCGGCGCGATGTAGAGCGCGGGGCCCAGGTAGTAGGCGGTGTCCTCGCTCGCGAGGTCGAGGCGATCGGGATGCTCGAGGAACACGTGCCGCATGATCGGTGCGCCGGTCTCGTTCGCCTGCTTGCCGAGCGTGTAGAGGTACGGCGCGAGCCGCGTGTGCAGCCGCGCGTACGTGAACCACGCGGCGCGCGCGTCGGTCGAGCGCCAGAGGTTCGCCTTCGCGCCCGCGTCGCCGCCGACGCACGAGCTCTGGTCCTGCATGATCGGCGACAGCGCGCCCTGCTGGATCCAGCGCGCGAGCAGCTCGCCGTCTGCGGCCGCCGCGCCGTCCTTGATGCAGTGATAGCCGCCGATGTCGCCGCCGTAGTTCGGGACGCCGGAGATGCCGATGTTGATGCCGCCGCGCACGACGCTGGGGAGACCGTCGGCGTCCTCGAACGACGCCGCGGGATCGCCCGACCACGCGACGGGCACGAACGCCGACGAGCCGGTGTAGCCGCTGCGCATGAAGATGTTCCAGTCGTCCGGCCGTCCGCTCGCCTGCGTGAAGTCGTGCGCGGCCTTCGCGTACAGCACCGGATAGAGGTTGTGCAGCTCCTCGCCGGTCATCCCGTTCGCGGCGACGACCTCGGGCTGCACGTACTCGCCGAAGTCGTACATCCAGCCGCTGTAGCCGAGCTCCTGCGCCCACGCGAGCGACTGCGTGTACCAGGCCGAGGCCGCGGGCGAGGTGAAGTCGACGACGAACAGCTCGATGAGCTGGCCGCCGGTGAGGATGTAGATGAACGGGAACGCGCCGGCCGCGTCGGCGAGGAAGTAGCCACCCGCGAGGCCCTCCTCCGCGCGCGGAGCGAGCGGGCTCGCCGGGTCGTTGTTGATCATCGAGTTGTAGTAGCCATTGACGCGATAGCCGAGCGCTCGGGCTCCGGACACCCACGCCGCGAGTGATGCCTCGTTCCCGACGTGACTGCCGTTGGGATAGAAGTGCACGGCGTCATCGATCGACGTGATCGCGAGATCCTCGTCGCGCATCACCTGCGCCTCGGGCATGCCATCGACGAGGTCCGGCGGGCTGATGCGGCGCCGCGGCCCGTACGCCCACGCGGGCGGCACCATCGGGCGCCCGGTCGTAGCGGTGAACGCATCGATCAGCTGATACGGCCATGGCCGCGCGTCCCCGGGGCGTCGCGTGTAGACCTCGTACGCGAGCGTCGGGCCGACGTGCCACACGCGCCACGCATCCTCGCGCTCGGTCGCGAGCTCGAACTGGCTGCGCCACGTCGTGTCGAGCCAGAACGCGTAGCCACGCGTCGAGAGGAAGAACGGCACCGGATAGTTCGTCATCGTCTCGCCCGACGGGAACGGGTTGTCGCGCGAGGGAGAGGTCCCCTCGCCCGCGCCGATGCCGGACTCCTCGGTCCACGAGAACGGCGCGTGCCCGCGCTGATTGGTGCGGTTGAACCGCTCGCCGAACCCGAGGAATCCCTCGTCGGGTGGCGTGGCGAACGCGGCGCTCCACGCGCGCGGCGTCGTGCCCTCGACGCTCGCCTCGACGCGGAGCTTCGACGCGCTCACCGCGTACCGCATGGTGGTCGACGCACACCCGCTCGCGCCTCGCTCGCGCAGGTGCAGCACGAGCTCCACCGCCGATGGTTGCTCGGCGCCGACGACCTCGAGCGCTCGCCACGGATCGAGCGCCGCGTCGAACGTGAAGTAGCCCGGCGTCGGATACGCCCTGATCCGGACGTTACCGGTCGTCCACGCCGCCGGCGCGTAGCCATCGGAGCCGTCGACGGTCTCGAGCATCACGGCCCCGGTGCCGTCGAGCACGCGCAGCTGCAACGGGTGTGTCGTGATCTCGGCGGTGATGCCGTCGGCCGCGAGCTGGTACGCGTCGGCGACCTCGCCGCTCATCTCGCACGTGGGATAGTTGTCGCCGCAGCCGGCGGCCAACGCGATCGCCAACGCGACCGCCGTACATCCGAGCTTCATCGCGGGGACTTTATTGATCCGCGCCCGCGTGCACCCGAAAAAACGCCGGTGGCGCGTTGTGTCTCGAGACCGGCGCGTACGGCGCGTCAGCCGCGGTTGCTCGAAGACCGGCTTGGAGCCGCGAAGGACTTAGACGGGGCCGAGCGCACGCAGCTCGCTCTCGACCCAGCGCGCGATGTCCTTGTCGCTCGCGCTCAGGTTCGCGCTCTTCATCACTGCCTCGAGCTGCGCCTCGAATTCGGCGCAGCTCGCGGGGCGTCGCTCGCGGTCGTACGACATCGCGGTGAGCCGCAGCGGGTCGAGCTCGTCGGGGAGCTCCGCGCGCAG
>DATLHR010000077.1:0-4865 GCA_035539815.1 Kofleriaceae bacterium | reverse complement strand
TCCACCCTCGCCGCATGCACCGATCTGTCCCTGTTCGACTGCGATCCGCCATGGCTGCAGCTCTCCGAGGACGAGGCGACGAGCGACGGCCTCTGGGTGGGAAGTGCGCTGTTCGCGGTCACCGGCGAGCTGCCGCACGCGTTGACCCACGACGACGACCCTCGCTACGACGGGGACCCGCTCGACGCGCTGGGCGCCGACGCCTGGACGACCGCGCCGTTCTGCCCGGAAGCGGGAGAGAGTCGCACGCCGTGTGGTCCCGGCGCGATCCGCGACAAGCTCCTGCGCGATCCATTCGTCGCGGGACACCCCGAGCTCCGGTGAATGCGCGCGACGATCGCGCGGTTCGCGAGGATCTCGGCCTCGAGCGCGGCGGCGCCGCTGCGACGCGACCGAGCTCGAGCTCGATGCCAAGCGCTCGGTCATGCACTAAAGGGGGACACCGTTGACCGTGGGGCGCTCTCCAAGGTCTCGTGGCTTCACCGCGCCGCGTGTCGGGATCAACACGTACGGAACGTTGACGGTGATCGTTCCACCACTGGGCGGCGCGGGCAAGGTCAACGCGAAGACACTCTCGCGCACGCAGTCGGCGAAGTCCTCATGTCCCGTGATCGTCGTGTAACGAGGATCGATCTCGCTCGTCTCGATGGCTCCACCCACATCGGGCTCTCCAATCACCTTGAAGTCGATGGTGATCGTTCCTTCGAGGGTCGGATCGCGGACGAGGGCCTCCTGGTAGCACTCGTTCACGAGGCTTCCGAGGGCGCGGTCGAGCGTCTCGCCCATGTACGTTCCCCAGTCGGCGCCCCCGGGCGCGGATGGGGCCGCATGTAGGCGCTGCTCGCGCGCCGCGGCGATCGCTTCGACCATGCGCCTCCGCGCTTCGAGCCCGCCCCGCGCGTGGTCGCCGCGTGTCGGCACGTCGGGCCGAACGCTCGGGCTCGGCGTCTCGCTCGCGCCAGACGCCGTGACCGGACCACGATCCTCCGCGTTGCCGCGAACGCGACGTCCCACGAGGAACGCCGCGATGACCACAAGTGCAACCGCCACGACGATCGCGACGCGACGGCTCACGGGCGTGCGCCCCGACGCCAAGACCTGTTGCGCATGGACCGTGTCGACCTCACTGATGAACTCAGCTCCTGAAGCGCCGCCGTTGATGACGTCGGTCGGTTGAAGTAGATCGTGGTTTCGCCGCTGTCCCCTACCGGGCGAGCGGTGTGAGCTCGCGATCGCTCACGCCCTCTGCCGCCCATGCGCGCAGGGCCTCCGCCAGCGAGTTGCGCGCCGGCACGACGACGACCGGCGATGGCAGCTGGGGCATCGGCAACGTCGGCGGCGCGGCGAGGTACAGGGCGGTCGGGTTCCACACCGCGAGGAGCTCATCGATCGAGCGCGTCACTCGCCGCCGCCACGTGCCAGCACCCTTGCGCTCGAACACCTCGGGTGCGAGGTATTCGCGCACGCGCCAGCTCTTCCGCACGCGTTGCTGGCCGAGGTCGATGCCGCCGAGCTCGACGCCATCGTGAAATGCCGTCGAGCTGAAGCGCGTCCCGAGGGCGAGCGCGACCTCGATTCCCTGACCCGCGATCAGCCGGCTCCAGCGCAGCGCGCCGTGACTCATCTGCCGCAGTGGACGCTGGCTCTCGCGTGCCACGCTCGCCGCGACGCCACGGTGGTCGCCGCCGACGAGCGTGATCCGATCGAACTCGCCCAGCTGCTCGATCGCGGTCCACAGCGTCGCCGTCTCTGCCTTGATCGGTAGCACCTGCCGCGTACCGAGCTCGCGTCCGCGCGGACCGATCATCGCCACGTCGATCAGGTCATCCGAGACGGCGAGCACGAGCGTGCGCGGGCGAGCGGAGGTGAGCATCGTGACGAAGGCTATGCCCGCGGTCTGACATGCCGCGCGGAGCGGTCCGAGGCCTCAGCGCTCGCGGTTCGCGGAGATCTGGGGGGAGTCATCGAGCCGCTGATCGACTACTGACGCGTTGGCTCGCAACTCGCCGCGCGCGCACTTCGCAATCAGCGTGTCATGCGCATCTTAGCGGCGGGGTCAGGCACAACTCGCACAACTTGTAGTGATGGCGCGAGCTCGGTGGGGGCTCGGTCACGCGTGGTACATTGGGTGCGCGACGGCGATCGGCGCAGGAGTTGTATGGGCACCGAACGTTCGAAGGCTGGATGCGAGTCCCGCCTCGACATACGCTGTGCCCGGATGCACAAGACCTTCATCACGATCATCGTCGCGGTCGCCGCGTGTGGTGGCGACCCGAGCGAACCGGCCGAGCGGCCGCTCGTGTTCGGCGGCGACCGCCCCGCACAGCTGAAGGTTCCGACCGGCTTCACCGAGGGCCGGCAGTACCCGCTGGTGATGGTGCTCCACGGCTTCGGCGCCAACGGATTCTCGCAGTCGGCGTACTTCGGGGTCAGCGCACTTCCGACGATGGACCAGGCGTTCCTGATCGCACCCGACGGCACCACCAACAGTCAGGGCCAGCAGTTCTGGAACGCGGACCCTTTGTGCTGCGACGTGGAGGGGCAGAACCCTGACGACGTCGCGTATCTGGGAGGGCTGATCGACGACGTCTCGGCGGCGTGGCCGGTCGATCCTGGCGCGGTCTTCGTGATCGGACACTCCAACGGCGGCTTCATGGCGTACCGACTCGCGTGCGAGCGCGCGGACGCGATCGCCGCCATCATGTCGCTCGCGGGGCTGGCCTCGTCGGTGCCCGCGAGCTGCAATCCCACCCAGCCGGTCTCCGTGCTGCACCTCCACGGCACCGCCGATTCCGTCGTGCCGTACGACAACGGCGCGGACCTCAGCGTCGATCAGTGGGCCGGCAAGAACGGCTGCGCCGCGACGGTCCGCACGCCGGGCCCCGTGTACGACCTCGACACCATGGTCGCCGGCGCCGAGACCCAGACGGCGGCGATCGCAGACTGCCCAGCGGCGGGGAGCGTCGAGCTCTGGCGCCTGGAGGGGAGCAGCCACACCCCGTTGTTCGGTACCGCGTTCGCTCCCCAGCTCATGGAGTGGCTGACGGCGCATCGGCGTTGATGCACGGCAGGCCGCGCGCCACGTGGGCTGCTTTAAGCGGCTTTAAGCGTGCCGTGATCAAGCTGCTGGCGTTCATGTCTCTCCAGCACGGCCTCGCAAAGTGCGAACGCGTCGGTGGCGACCGCGTTGCCCACAGGCTTTAGCCCGGTCAGCGACCCGACACACCATCGGCGACAACCTGTGGCCGCGGGGACCCACGTGCTTCGCCAACACCGTGCGATCGCGTGGCGCAGCGTTGGCGCGACGGTTGCTCAGCGGGGTGGACCATGAAGAACTTCGCAGTCATCGTGGTTGCCCTCTCGTTCGCCTTCACCGCGTGCGGCAAGAAGTCCGAAGACAAGAAAGAGTCGGCGCCCGCACCGTCGGGGGCACCGGCGGAAGCCAAACCGGTCGATCCCAAGCCGGCGGAGCCCGCGGCAGCCGCGCCCGCCGCCGCGGCTGGCGAGGTTGACCTCGCGCCGGGTGGTGATGCCTGGAAGGGCCTCGCGATCAAGGGCCCGGCCGACAGCAAGGTCTCCGACAACGGCGCCGGCGGCGTCGGCATCGTGCTCGGCAACATCAGCTTCGAGATCACGCCGGGCAAGCCCGACATCAAGACGATCAAGGACGGCATCAAGTTCGGCCTCGAGACCTCGAAGGGCACGATCACGTACAGCATCGACAAGCCCGACGAGATCGCCTACGTCACCGAGACGCCGATGGGCGACGGCAAGGTCAAGGGCTACGGCTTCGCGCACCCGGTGACCGTCGACGGCAAGACGTTCGCGTGTTCGACGACGGTCGATACCGAAGAGCAGGCCGCGACAGCGAAGGCAGCGTGCGACTCGCTGCACAAGAAGTAAACGCCTGCGTCGCGGGCGCGGCCGCTTTCGCGCGCACGGCGTCATGGCGCGCCTGCGAGCGCTCATCGCGTCATCGGTGCAACGCCATCGCCCCGGGGGAGGTCGCGATCTGGTGAAGCAGGGCCTTCGAGTCGGGTTTGTTGTCGAGGAATCGCTTGTTCGCGATCAGTGACTTGGTGAGCGCGAGCAGCTCGTCGATGCGGCCGAGCCGATTGTAGGAGTCCAGGGCGAGGTTCGCTGCGTACTCCGAGACCTCGTGCTCGGGGTGCTGATCGATGATCGCGCGGAACAGGGGGATCGCGACGTCGAGCTGGTCGTGTCGCCGGTAGACGTTCGCCTTCAGGAAGCGCATGCCCACCGCATCGTCGTCGTTGGCATCTGCAAGCTCGAAGTAGACGTCGAATGAGGCGAGCATCTGTTGCTCGTCAACGGTCAACGGTGTTGGCGTCAGGGCCTCCGAGTCGGTTGCCTCGGGCGCGGCCGGCTGCGCGTTGATGGCGTTCTTCCACGCAAGGACCGCAGCATAGGCGGACTCCTTGCGAAGCGTTGGGTCGATCGGCGTCGCGGTCGCGACGTTCGTGAACGCAAGCGCGGCTCGCTTCCAGCGCACTGCCTGTGCAGCGGTGTCGGCCTCGGTCTCGGCGCGCGACCACATCACCTCGGCGTGGAAGTAGCGGTCCTGCACGATGTCGGTCGCATCCGGGAACATCATGACGTGGCGCTCGTAGAGGCGCTCGGCGACGACCAACGCGTCGGCGCGCTTCGTCTTCGCCCCGCGTGCGTGGAAGCTCCGCGCGAGCTCGCTGGAGAACGCCGAGACCTCCGAGCGGCAGCGCTCACGGTCAGTGACTGGAAGTGGCGACTTCACGAGCGCGATGAGCCGGTCGAGCTCGGTAACGGCGGCATCGGGGTTCGCGGCAGCGTCGGCCTTCGCGCGTGCGACCTGGCTGGCACATGTGGGC